>CAMTWE010000173.1:0-4289 GCA_947085395.1 uncultured Bacteroidota bacterium
AATTATGTCGACTTTAAATTCAAAAATTCCAGAAGGTCCATTAAAAGATAAATGGACAAAATATAAAGATCATATCAACTTGGTTAATCCAGCCAACAAACGCAATATTGATATTATTGTGGTTGGAACTGGTTTAGCTGGTGGATCAGCAGCAGCAACTTTAGCCGAGCAAGGTTACAATGTTAAAGCATTTGCATACCAAGATTCGCCCAGAAGAGCACATTCAATTGCCGCTCAAGGAGGCATCAATGCCGCAAAAAATTATATGGGTGATGGCGATTCTAATTTCCGTTTATTTTATGATACCATTAAAGGAGGAGATTATCGTGCACGCGAGGCAAACGTATATCGATTAGCTGAGGTTTCTAGCAATATTATTGACCAATGTGTTGCGCAAGGAGTGCCTTTGGCAAGAGATTATGGCGGACAATTAGACAACCGTTCGTTTGGAGGAACCTTGGTTTCTAGAACTTTTTATGCCAAAGGACAAACCGGTCAACAATTATTGTTAGGCGCATATTCTGCCATGAATAGACAAATTGCACGCGGAAAAATCCAAATGTTTAACCGCCATGAAATGTTAGATGTGGTAATTGTAAACGGAAAAGCGAGAGGAATTATAGCCCGCGATATGATTACAGGTGAAATTGAACGTCATTCTGCGCATGCGGTTGTAATTGCTTCTGGTGGCTACGGAAATGTATATTATTTATCTACCCTAGCCATGGGTTCAAACGCCACTGCAGCATGGAAAGCACATAAAAAAGGCGCTTATTTTGCAAATCCTTGTTTTACACAAATTCATCCTACTTGCATTCCACGCTCTGGTGATTATCAATCTAAATTAACGTTGATGTCAGAATCTTTGCGAAATGATGGTCGTATTTGGGTTCCTGCAAAATTAGAAGATGCGAAAGCAATTCAGCAAGGAAAATTAAAACCAAATCAAATTGCTGAAGAAGATAGAGATTATTATTTAGAGCGCCGTTATCCATCGTTTGGAAATTTAGCGCCAAGAGATATTTCATCGCGCGCTGCCAAAGAAAGATGTGATGCTGGTTATGGCGTAAATGCTACCGGTGAAGCGGTGTATTTAGATTTTTCTACCGCGATTAATCGTTTTGGAAAAGAGAAAGCATTTGTGATGGGAATTCACAATCCATCACCAGAAAAAATCATCGAATTAGGCGAAAAGGTAATCGAAGAAAAATACGGAAACCTATTCCAGATGTATGAAAAAATTGTGGATGAAAATCCGTATAAAACCCCCATGATGATTTATCCGGCAACGCATTATACCATGGGCGGACTTTGGGTTGATTACAATTTAATGACTACCATTCCTGGAATGTATTGTATTGGTGAAGCCAATTTCTCTGATCACGGTGCCAATCGTTTAGGCGCATCTGCCTTAATGCAAGGTTTAGCCGATGGTTATTTTGTGCTTCCATATACCATTGGTGATTATTTAGCGCCAGAAATTAAAACCGGAAAAATTCCTACAGATACTCCAGAGTTTGAGGAGGCCGAAAAAGCTATCAAAGAAAAATTAGCATTTTTCATCAACAATAAAGGAACCCATTCTGTTGATTATTTCCACAAAAAATTAGGAAAAATTATGTGGGATAAAGTTGGAATGGGACGCACCGAACAAGGTTTAAAAGATGCCATTGTAGAAATACAGCAAGTGCGTGAAGATTTCTGGAAAAATGTAAAAGTTCCGGGTGCTTTGAAGGAGCTAAATCCTGAATTGGAAAAAGCAACCAGAGTAGCAGATTTCTTAGAATTAGCAGAACTTTTTGCCAAAGATGCCTTAGAACGCAACGAGTCTTGTGGTGGGCATTTCCGTGAAGAATATCAAACAGAAGATGGCGAAGCTTTGCGCGACGATGCTAATTACGCTTATGTAGCTGTTTGGGAATATGCCGGAAAACCGAGCGAAGCTGTTTTGCACAAAGAAGCTTTAAAATTTGAAGAGTTAGAATTTAAAACAAGATCTTATAAATAATAATAGTATTGAGATATTAGTAGTTAGTATTTAGACAATCTCACTACTCAATTCTCATTACTCAATTCTCATAAATATGAATTTAACACTAAAAATTTGGCGCCAAAAAAATGCTCAAGATAAGGGCAGAATGGTAGATTATAAAGTTACCGATATTTCCGATCATATGTCTTTTTTGGAAATGTTAGACGTACTTAACGAGGGTCTTGTAAATAAAAATGAAGAACCTGTTGCTTTTGACCACGATTGTAGAGAAGGAATTTGTGGCATGTGTTCGTTATTTATTAACGGAGAAGCGCATGGCCCCGATCGTTTAATTACAACCTGTCAGTTACACATGCGTAAATTTAAAGATGGCGATACTATTTATATAGAGCCATTTAGAGCTAAAGCATTTCCTGTAATTAAAGATTTAATTGTAGATAGAATGGCTTTTGAGCGTATTCAACAAGCTGGCGGATTTATTTCTGTCAACACTTCTGGAAACACCACCGATGCAAATGCTATTTTGATTCCCAAACAAGATGCAGATTTATCTATGGATGCGGCCTCTTGTATAGGATGTGGCGCATGTGTTGCCACTTGTAAAAACTCATCGGCTATGTTATTTGTATCGGCTAAAGTTTCACAATTTGCTTTGTTGCCACAAGGTAAAATTGAGGCAAAAGAGCGCGTATTGAATATGGTTCATCAAATGGATTTAGAAGGATTTGGCAACTGTACCAATACCGAAGCGTGCGAAGTAGAATGTCCGAAAGGAATTTCACTTGAAAATATTGCCAGAATGAATAGAGAATATTTATCGGCTAGTATTTTTTAATAATTCTTAAAATAGTAAATATAAATCCTGAGCTGTTTTAGTTCAGGATTTTTTTTATCTTTAAATTAAAGTTTAAACTATGAAAGCGCAATTGAGTGTAACGATTATTCAGTCCAATATTATTTGGGAAGATAAAAACATCAATCTGAGGTTTTTTGAAAAAAAAATTAACAAAATTTCTAAAACAGATTTAATAATCTTGCCCGAAATGTTTACTACAGGTTTTACCATGAATGTAAAATTTCTGGCAGAAAATATGGATGGAGTAACCGTAAATTGGATGCTTAAAATGGCATCTCAAAAAAATTGTCTGATAATTGGAAGCATCATAATTGAAGAAAATTATAAATATTTTAACCGATTAATCGTTGCTTTTCCAGATGGCGCTGTTCAATATTACGACAAAAAACACTTATTTACTTTAGCCAAAGAACACCAAACTTATACCGCTGGCAACAAACAATTATTAATTGAATATCTGGGCTGGAAAATTTTTCCACTTATTTGTTATGATTTGCGTTTTCCTGTTTGGGCAAGAAATACGGTTGAGTATGATTTGCTGATTTATATTGCCAGTTGGCCAAAACCACGCATTTTTGCTTGGGATATTTTGTTAAAAGCCAGGGCAATTGAAAATATGGCCTATACCATTGGCGTTAATAGAGTTGGCGTAGATGCCAATGAGTACGAATATCCTGGACATTCGGTAGTTTTAGATGCTTATGGAACAGAAATTTTAGCTACTATAGGAAATCAGGAACAAATAGGAAGTGTTATAATCGATAAAAATAAATTGGATGAAACTCGGAAAAAATTACAATTCTTAAATGATAAAGATAATTTTAAGATACTATAACCGATTTTTTAACTTCACTTTCTACCTTTTCAAATAATTCATCAAAAGGCATTGATTTTACTGCAATTGGTTCGTGAACATCTAAAGTAATTTTAACGCCTAAAGGTTTAAAAATTTGAGCCATATTAGAAATTTTCCATGAATTATGAATTGTTACGGGAACAATATAAGCCGATGGAATGTATTTAACCAACATTTTTAAACCACTTTCTTTAAACGGTTTCATATTGCCATTTTTACCTCTTGTTCCTTCTGGGAAAATAACGGCTGCATAATTATTTTGCTCAATATATTTTCCAAATTTAGAGATGGCTAACAAAGATTGTTTAGGGTCTTTTCTGTTGATAAGAACCGAACCTCCGTTTTTTAAGTTGTAGGAAATACCCGGAATACCATTTTCTAATTCAATTTTAGACACATATTTTGGGTGATGATTTCTAAAAAACCAACCGATAGGTGGAATGTCAAATAATCCTTGATGATTGGATACAATAATTAAGGGTACATTTTTCGGAATTTCAAACTTAGATTGATAGGTTACTTTTCCGCCTATAAACCGCAATGAAAAAATTAAAAAATAGGACATATAATCTACCGTTTTCTTG
>CAMTWE010000174.1:0-3537 GCA_947085395.1 uncultured Bacteroidota bacterium
CCAAGTCGTTTAGCTTCGTCTTTTATAAGTTGTGAATTTTTAAAGCGATTGTCCATAGCGTATAAAATTAAAAAATCCTGCGGATTTGCAGGATTTAATATTTAAAAATCTATTACTTCAATTCTATTCCTATTGAGTTTTATTTTATTTTCGCGTTCTAATTGTTTTAATATTCTAGAAATCACCACTCTAGAAGTATTTAAATCATCGGCTAATTCTTGATGGGTGGTATTTAAAGTAGTAGAACGCATAATTTTTGCTTTATCAGACAGGTATTTAAACAAACGGTCATCCATTTGCATAAAGGCCAAACTTTCTATGGCTTCTACCATTTCTAACAGTCTTAAATGATAGCTATCAATAATAAAATGGCGCCAAGATTTGTATTTCACCAACCAATCTTCAATTACATGAACCGGTATAAAAATGCCTTCAGAATCTTTTTCTGCAATACCTCTAAAAATACTTTTTCTAACGTGTACACAATTTGCAAAAGAAATGGCGCAAGAATCGCCCCGTTCTAAATAATACAAAACTATTTCATCACCATTTTTGTCTTCTCTAATTATTTTGATGGCACCACTTAAAAGTAACGGAACATGGGTAAGATCATCGCCAATATCAATCATTAATTCACCCTCCTTAATTTGTTTTAAGACACCTACCTTTAATATTTCTTCTATTAATTCAGGTTCAAAAACAACGGAAAAATAATCATCCAATTTAGCTCTCATAATTTCAATTTAATAGTAATAACAAATATATCATAAAACTATCAATTTTGGATGATTTTTGACATATATCCGATAATCAAATCGGTTGCGCCCACATTAAATTTGATGTAATTTTTAGCTTTTTCGCCAATTTCTTTTCTATCCTCTGAATTCTTTAATTGAGGTAGCATTTTTTCAAAATCAATATTATTTTGAGCAACCATACAAGCTTCAAGATTTACCAAATCAATGGCTTCTTTAAACTTTTGATATTTCGGCCCAATAATAATTGGAACGCCAAAAGTGGCGGGTTCTAAAATATTATGAATTCCGTTGGTAAATCCGCCACCTACGTAAGCAACATCGGCATAACTATAAACTTTGGTTAAAATACCGATGGTATCTACAATAAAAACTTGGGCATTTTTTAATTCATTTTGTTGATAGTTAGAATATAAAACGCTTTTTACACACAAGTCTTTTTGTAACTTTTGAATTGCAATTGGATTGATATTATGCGGAGCGATGATAAATTTATCTTCGGATGTTGCATATTTATTGATATAATTTGCCAACATTTTTTCATCATCAGGCCAAGTACTTCCAGCTACCAAAGTATATTGATTGTTTGTAAAATCATCTAAAAAATCGAGTTTATTTTGTTGATTTACAATTTCAAAAACGCGGTCAAAACGCGTATCGCCACTTAAAGTAACATTGTTAAATCCGATATCATTAAGTAGTTTTTTAGAGTTTTCATCTTGCACAAAAAAATGCGAAAAAATGCTCAATTTATTGCGCATCCAACGGCCATAACTTTTAAAAAACACTTGATTTTCTCTAAAAATTCCGGAGATTAAAATGGTGTGAATATTTTTTTTCTTTAGTTGATTTAAAAGATTGGGCCAAAATTCATATTTCACAAAAATAGCGATTGACGGATGTACAAGTGCTATAAATTGAGTTGCATTTTTTTGGGTATCCAAGGGCAAATAAACAACCGCATCAGCTTTATCATAATCTTTCCGCACCTCATAACCCGAAGGTGAAAAAAAAGAAATGACTATTTTATGTGTAGGATATAATTGCTTTACTTTTTCAATTACAGGTCTTCCTTGTTCAAATTCGCCTAAGGAAGCGCAATGAAACCAAATTACTTGGTCAGTTGGATTTATTTTCGCTTTTAAAATGGAAAATGTTTGATTGCGCCCCTCCACAAATAATTTTAATTTGGGATGAAACGGAGTTAGCAGTTTTATTAAAACTGAAATACAATAAATAAATATATTATAAAGTACAGACATGTTTCAAATGTACTGATTTTTTAAAAAAAAACTCCCAAACAAAAGTTTGAGAGTTTCAATAAAATATTTTAAGCTATTTTTTATGATTCAACGGTCTCAAATGGGACAATTGATACATATGATCTGTCATTTACTTTCTTTTGGAACTTAACAAGTCCGTCAACTCTAGCATGTAATGTATGGTCTTTTCCCATGTACACATTTTCACCTGGATGGTGAGTGGTACCACGTTGACGCACTAAAATATTACCCGCAATAGCTGCTTGTCCACCAAAAATTTTCACTCCTAATCGCTTCGATTCTGATTCTCTACCGTTCTTAGAACTACCGACACCTTTCTTATGAGCCATGATTTAAAATTTTTACAGTTAATAATTATTTGGTTTCTTCTTTAGTTTTTTTAGCAGTAGGTTTTTTAGCTGCTTTTTCAACTACTTCTACTACTTCTTCCACTTTTTTAGGAGCTGCTTTTTTAGTAGAAACTACTTCTTGTTTTTCGCTTCCGTTAGCAGAAATTCCTTCAATTTGGATTTCAGTTAAATACTGACGATGTCCGTTTTTAACTTTGTAACCTTTTCTACGTTTTTTCTTAAAAACGATTACTTTGTCACCCTTAAGGTGCTCTAAGATTTTGGCTGAAATTTCAGCACCTTCTATAGCCGGGGCGCCAATAGTTATTGCACCGTTATCATCAATCAAAAGCACTTTGTCAAAAGAAATTTTTGATCCTGCTTCTGCTTGCAAACGATGTACGTAAACTTTTTGGTCTTTGGTAACTTTAAACTGTTGCCCTGCTATCTCTACAATTGCGTACATATGTTTAGTTGTATTTATTTAAAAATGTGTGCAAATATAAGACAATTTCATCAAATACCAAAATAATGAGTTAAATGTTAAGGGGATTGAAATAGATGAAAAACAAATAGATGAAAGATGAAAGACTAATTGGTAAAAAGATAAAAGACGAAAAGACGAAAGATAAAAGATTATTGTGCTGTAAATCTGTTATTTACGCAAATTAACTAATAAGTAAAGTAGGGAAACATTTTTGAATATTTCTTATGAATTGCATACTTTGTAGAGCAGCGTTTTTAATCATCATAAAACTAGCGCATGCTACTTTTCTACAACAAAATAAACACAAATTTTTTCATCGATTAAAACACTAAAGTAAATCAGCATCTTTGTCAAAGTTCTAAACTTTGACAAAGATTGTAGTCATATTAAAAATTATTGAATCAAATAAGAAACTGAAATCAATACCACATCTGTGAGATTGAAAAATTTCCAAAATAGTAATTCCACTCATCAAATCATTAATTTGGGTTTAAATTACAAGGCAAAATCTGGAATATTTGCGGTGTTTTTTGTGAAAATTGAATACTTTGTAGAGCAGGGTTTTCTACCACAAATAAATTCAAATACTCAACAAAAAACTGCATAAGAATTAGGCCTTGGCAGCGCTTAATTTCCAAAAATATGCGCCTTAAGTGTTAATTTCATATTAATTTATACTTCAA
>CAMTWE010000175.1:0-17531 GCA_947085395.1 uncultured Bacteroidota bacterium
TATTTATGAGAAAAAGTCAAGAAAACCCTTATTCTAATTAACAAAATAAAAAAAATAAAAAATGAATATATCCGTAGTAATTCCACTACTCAACGAAGAAGAATCATTACGTGAATTACACGATTGGATTGTAAAAGTGATGCAATCCAATCGCTTTTTATATGAAATTATTTTTATTGATGATGGCAGTACCGATACTTCTTGGGAAGTAATTGAATCCTTATCAACCGAAAATAAAAATGTAAAAGGAATTCGATTTCAAAAAAACTACGGAAAATCACAAGCACTTCATGCCGGTTTCAAAATTGCGCAAGGCGATGTTATTATCACTATGGATGCCGATTTACAAGACAATCCGGAGGAAATTCCTGAGCTTTACAACTTAATTATTCAAGATAATTTTGATCTTATTTCCGGCTGGAAAAAAAAGCGCTATGATTCAAAAATTAGAAAAAATATTCCTTCCAAATTATTCAATTGGGCGGCCAGAAAAACTTCCGGTTTAGACCTCAACGATTTTAATTGCGGACTCAAGGCCTACAAAAATGAAGTGATTAAAAATGTAGATGTTTACGGAGAAATGCATCGTTATATTCCGGTTTTAGCCAAAAATGCCGGATTTAATAGAATTGGTGAGAAAGTTGTTCAGCATCAAGCTAGAAAATACGGAATAACCAAATTTGGGATGGAACGATTTATCAACGGATTTTTAGACCTCATTTCTATCTGGTTTTTATCTAAATTTGGCAAAAGACCGATGCACTTTTTTGGCGCTATTGGTAGTTTAATGTTTATCATCGGTTTTCTATCTGCCACTTATATAGGAGTTCACAAACTTTTTTATCTTTTTTTCCTACACAAACCAACTATTTTGGTAACAGACAATCCGTGGTTTTATATTTCATTAGCAACCATGATAATTGGAACTCAATTCTTTTTAGCCGGGTTTTTGGGTGAAATTATTCTGAGAACAAAACGCGATGAAGCCCGTTACAAAATAAAAAATGAAGTAAATGTTTAAAATAAAATTGATTAAAATTATACTCATTGCAATAATTACAACCCAATTTTCTTGCGATGAAATTATTGATGAGGATGGAGCTACTTCTTGCATCAAAGAGAAAATAGAACTATTTAAAAGACAAGCAGTAACAAACCCGCCACGTTCTGTTTATAGTTATCAATATAACAGAAAAACTGTTTATTACATAACTTCTGATTGTTGCGATCAATTCAATACACTTTACGATGTTAACTGCAACATTATTTGCTTTCCAGATGGAGGAATAGCAGGAACTGGAGATGGAAAATGCGCTGATTTTTTTGTCACAGCTACCAACCCAATCTTAATCTGGAAAGACAATAGAAAGTAATCTTTCATCGCAATTTAATATCTTTGCGGTTTATATTTTTAAACAACATGAACAAAGAAATTTTAGCCAAAGCCCAATTGTGGCTTTCTGACACTTTTGATGAAAATACACGCCAAGAAATTCAAGATTTAATACTTCAAAATCCTGAACAACTAACCGACCGATTTTATAAAAATATGGAATTTGGTACTGGTGGAATGCGCGGTATTATGGGCGCCGGAATCAACCGAATTAACAAATATACATTGGGACAAGCCACGCAAGGTTTGTCTAATTATTTAATCAAAACTTTTCCAAATAAGGATTTAAAAGTAGCCATTGCGTATGATTGTCGCCATAACAGCGATACTTTTGCGAAAATTGTAGCCGATGTTTTTACAGCCAACAACATCAAAGTTTTCCTTTTTGAAGAGATGCGTCCTACTCCAGAATTATCTTTTGCAGTTCGATATTTAGGATGCGATGCCGGCATCGTTTTAACTGCTTCTCACAATCCGCCAGAATATAACGGCTATAAAGTATATTGGAATGATGGAGCGCAAATTGTACCTCCACAAGACCATGAAATTATTGCAGAAGTTAGCAAACTTGATTTTTCAGAAATCAATTTCAAAGCCAATGAAACGATTATAGAATATATAGGTGCAGCCATTGATGAAGCATTTATTGATGCATCCCTCAAAAATGGCACTTTTAACACCTCAGAAAAAGAGAATTTAAAAGTAGTTTTCACTTCTTTGCATGGAACGGCTATCAAAATTATTCCAGATACTTTAGCAAAAGCAGGTTATTCCAATGTGTTTATTGTTGAAGAACAAAGCGTTCCGGACGGAAATTTCCCTACAGTTGCATCACCCAATCCTGAAGAACCGGCGGCTTTAAAAATGGCGTTGGAATTAGCCGATAAAGTGGATGGCGATATGGTGATAGGAACTGATCCTGATAGTGACCGCGTTGGAATTGCAGTGCGCGATTTAGAAGGCAATATGATTTTACTAAACGGAAACCAAGCCATGGTGATGATGAGTGATTTTCTGCTTAAAAAATGGCAAGAAGCTGGGAAAATCAATGGAAATCAGTTTATTGGCTCTACCATAGTTTCTACCAATTTGGTGAAAGAAATTGCAGAAAGTTATGGTGTTGAATGTAAAATTGGTCTGACTGGTTTTAAATGGATTGCAAGTATGATTCGCGAAAATAGTCATCAAGAATTTATTGGTGGTGGCGAAGAAAGTTTCGGATTTATGGTAGGCGATTTTATCCGTGATAAAGATGCAGTTACCGCTACTTTACTGGCTTGTGAAATTGCTGCGGATGCTAAATCTAAAGGAAGTTCCTTTTATCTTGAGTTGTTGAAATTGTATCAAAAACATCAT
This sequence comes from uncultured Bacteroidota bacterium, assembly GCA_947085395.1. Lineage (GTDB taxonomy): Bacteria > Bacteroidota > Bacteroidia > Flavobacteriales > Flavobacteriaceae > JAGXRT01. The sequence goes on from CAMTWE010000175.1 coordinate 2,750, forward strand.
TTTTACAAAGAACAGCTGATTTCTATCGTTAAAAAAGGAATGGATGGCGCCGAAAAAATTGCACAAATGATGGTTGATTTAAGGGAAAATCCGTTGACCACAATTGATGGTTCTAAGGTTATTTTCATCAATGATTATCAATCATCTATCAAAACAAATTTAATTACAGGCGAAAAAAAACCAATTGAAATTCCAAAATCTAATGTGTTGATTTATGAAATGGAAGATGGAACTTCTGTGGCAGCGAGACCAAGCGGAACAGAACCTAAAATAAAATTTTATTTCAGCGTAAAATTACCTTTAGATAAAATTGAAAATTCAACAATGGTTGAAGCCAATTTAGATGCAAAAATTCAAAGAATTATCAAAGAATTAAATCTATAAATAATAAAAAATTAACGTATTTTTTATTATTCAGCTTAAAAAAAACACCATGAATTATTTTAAAGAAATATTTCGATTTGCAATTCCCTATAAAATTTATGGTATTTTAAATATCGTTGCCAATACTTTTTACGCCTTATTCAGCGCACTTTCCTTTGTTGCTTTGATTCCGATGTTAAAAGTTCTGTTCAATGAAACCGATTTAAATCCGGTTACTACCAAACCAATTTTTACAGGAATTGCTGGTTTAAAAGATTTTTTAATGGATTCATTGAATTTTTACATTGCAGAAAGCATTAAAAACGAAGGAAAATTTCAGGTGTTAACCTATATGATTATCGTAATTATTACGATTTTCTTATTAAAAAACATCTTTAATTATTTGGCGATGTATTTCATCACTTTCTTACGAAATGGTGTTTTACGCGATATTAGAAATGAGCTTTATCAAAAAGTAATAGCTTTACCAATCAAATTTTATTCAGAAAAAAGAAAAGGCGATGTCATTTCAAGAATTTCAACTGATGTTTTAGAAATTCAACATTCATTTTTATCGATATTAGAACTTATTGTAAGAGAACCACTTACTATATTGTTTACCATTTTAACGATGTTCTTTTTAAGTCCGAAATTAACCTTATTTGTCTTTATTTTTATTCCTATTTCTGGTTTTATCATTTCTGCCATCGGAAAAAAATTAAAAAAACAATCGGACATTGCGCAACAAGAGCAAGGTCATTTTTTATCATTGGTTGATGAAACTTTAACCGGTTTAAAAGTGATTAAAAGTTTTAATGCAGAAGAAAATTTCAATCAAAAATTTCAAACCTCTACTACCCGATTTTTTACGATTTCCAATAAATTATTGAACCGACAAAATTTAGCATCACCAGCCAGTGAATTTTTAGGAATTTTAGTCATTGCCGGATTGTTATGGTATGGTGGTAATTTAGTTTTTATCGATAAAAGTTTAGAACCCGCCATTTTCTTATCCTATATCGGACTGGCATACAATATTTTAACGCCAGCAAAAGCCATTTCTAAGGCCGGTTACAGTGTAAGAAAAGGAAATGCCGCCGCCGAAAGGGTTTTAGAAATCTTAAAAACAGAAGACAGTATTGCAGATGCTAAAGATGCCATTGCAATTGAATCTTTTAAAGAAAGCATTAGTTTTGAAAACATCTCTTTTAAATATGAAGATGAAATGGTGTTAAAGAATTTTACACTCACCATTCCAATTGGAAAAACCGTTGCTTTGGTTGGGCAATCTGGCAGTGGAAAATCGACCATTGCCAATTTAATTACCCGTTTTTATGATGTAAATGAAGGTGTTATTAAAATGGATGGAATCGATATCAAAACATTGACTAAAAATTCTTTACGTCAACAAATTGGTTTAGTTACCCAAGATTCCCTTTTATTTAATGATACCATTAAAAACAATGTTTTAATTGGCAATATCAATGCAACCGATGAACAAGTTATTGAAGCGTTAAAAATTGCCAATGCCTATGAATTTGTGGCAGAATTACCACTCGGAATTAACACCAATATTGGCGATAGTGGCAATAAATTATCGGGCGGACAAAAACAGCGCATCAGTATTGCACGGGCAGTTTTGAAAAATCCACCTATTATGGTCTTAGATGAAGCCACTTCTTCTTTGGATACCGAATCCGAACAATTGGTACAAAAGGCCTTTGATAAAATGATGCAAAACCGTACTTCTTTAGTGATTGCACATCGATTGTCTACCATTCAAAAAGCAGATTTAATAGTGGTGATGCACAAAGGAAAAATTGTGGAGCAAGGAAAACACGATGAATTAATTACCAAAAAAGGGATTTACGAAAAATTGGTTTCGATGCAGTCTTTTTAATTTTAGCTAAACGATTAAAATTTAACCAAAAGAAAAATTAAATTGCAGTAAAAGTACAATTTAACTATTTCAGTACATTACCAATTATTTTTGGCCAAAATACCATTATTGATAATGTTAACTTTTATCGATTGCTGAATAATTTTTATTTTGCCAATTTTCAAAAGTCATTTCAAATTTAATTTCATCACTTCCGTGTTTTCCAACTAATATCCAACCAGCATTTTTATAAAATTTTTCTGCCTTTGTTTTGGGTGATGTTCCTAACCAAACTTTGATTGTTGTTTGGTTAAAATACCAATCTAACATTATATCATGTAACTTTTTACCAATTCCTTTTCCTTCATATTCTGGGAGTACAAAAAGTGCCCAAATATTATGTTGCACTAATCCAACGATGGAAAAACCAACAATTAAATTATCAATTTCACAAACCCAACCTTTTCCAAATTTGGTTAAATAATCAATATTATCTTCTCGGGTAACTAGTGCTGGATTGCTAAGTATATTTTCTTTTACAGCCATTCTTACCAACATATAATTTTCTATATCATGAATAGTTGCTTCTCTGAAAATCATTTATTTGATATTTTAAAATTATTTAACATGAATTTTATTATACTAAACGAAACTACTTCTTATGTTTTTTGAAGTCCAAATTCTTGCGCTTTTTTTAGCATAAATTGAAAAGATGCTTCATACTCATTGGGGATTTCACCTTCTAAAATAGCTTCTTTTATGGCTTCTTTTAGCAATCCAATTTCTCTGCAAGGTTGTAAATTAAAAGTTTCCATAATCAATTCACCAGAAATTGGCGGTTGAAAATTTCGAATATGGTCGCGTTCTTCTACTTCTTTTATTTTCTGACGAACCAACTCAAAATTTTTGTGATACACTTTAAATCGTTTAGGATTTTTTGTGGTAATATCTGCTTCACACAAAGTCATGAGCGCCTCAATATCATCGCCAGCATCAAAAATTAACCTACGAACAGCAGCATCGGTAACTTCCTGAGAAAGTACAATAGGACGCGAACTTAACAAAACCAATTTCTGAACCAATTTCATTTTATGATTCAGAGGCATGTGCAATCGTTTAAATAATTTATAAACCATTTTAGAGCCGATGAATTCGTGCCCGTGAAACGTCCAACCCAAGGTTTTATTGAATTTTTTACTCGGTGCTTTTCCAATATCATGTAATAAAGCAGCCCAACGCAACCAAACATCATCGGTATTTTTTGCAATATTATCAAGCACTTCCAAAGTGTGATAAAAATTGTCTTTGTGTTTTTGACCTTCTACTTCTTCAACACCTTTTAGTGCAATTAGTTCAGGTAAAATAAGGTTTAACAAACCAGATTCTTCTAATAAAATAAAACCTTTTGAAGGTTGATTGGTCAATAAAATCTTATGCAATTCATCCACAATTCTTTCGCCAGAGATAATTTCTAATCGATAAGCATTTCTTTGAATCGCTTCAAAAGAATCTAAATGAATTTCAAACTGAAGTTGCGCAGCAAAACGTATAGCTCTCAACATTCTAAGCGGATCATCAGAATATGTAATATCAGGATTTAAAGGCGTTTTGATACACTTTTGATCCAAATGCAACATTCCGTTAAACGGATCTAACAATGTTCCATAATTATTTTTATTTAAGCTTAATGCTAAAGCGTTGATGGTAAAATCACGTCTTTTCTGATCATCTTCTAAAGTACCAATTTCGACTAACGGATTGCGACTTTCTTCTGAATAAGATTCCTTTCTTGCTCCAACAAATTCAATATCAATATCTTGAAATCGAAACATGGCGGTTCCGTAATTTTTAAAAACTTGTACTTTTGGTTTATTGGGTAATTTAGAAGCAACTTTTTCGGCAAGTTCAATTCCGTTGCCAACGGTTACAAAATCGATGTCTTTTTTAAAATCGCGTTTTAGAAAATAATCACGCACAAATCCGCCAATAACATAGGTTTCCACGTTCATTTCAGTTGCAACTTCTGAAATCAAATTAAAAATGGGTAAATCTAGCGCATCGCTATAATTGGCAGGTTTTGTCAAAATTTATTTTCTAATAATTGTTACTTGTCCGTTTGCTGTTAATTTTATAATTGTTGATGGTTTTGTAGCGATTTTTTCTCTATCTAAATTTACCACATAATCAACCAGATTTAATAATTTCGGATTGATATCAGCAAAACGCATCGGTAATTTTTCTCCGTTGATATTGGCAGAAGTGGATACAATTGGCTTTTTAAACTGTTGCATTAACTTTAATAAAAATTCATTTTTAGGAATCCGAATTGCCACAGAATTATCATCGGCCATTACATTTTTAGCCAAAGCTTTTGGATTGTCTAAAATAATGGTGATAGGATCTTCGCTAAGTTCAAGAATATCGTAAGCTACTTCTGGAATTTCAGGTAAGTATTTATGTACCATTTGAATAGAATTCATCAAAATAATGAAACCCTTACTTTTTTCTATTCCTTTTATGCTATTTATTTTCTGAACGGCTTCCAAATTTGTGGCATCACACCCAATTCCCCAAATAGTATCGGTTGGATACAATATAATATTCCCTTCAATTAAGGTTTTTAACGAATTTTGAATTTCTAGTTGCATCAATTTAGTTTAAACAGCTACATCATATTCTCTAAGCGCATCGTTTAAAGAAGTTTTTAAATCGGTAGAGGGTTTGCGTGTTCCAATAATCAAAGCACAAGGAACTTGAAAATCGCCACCAGCAAATTTCTTTGTATAACTTCCAGGAATTACAACGCTTCGGGCAGGAACTCTACCTTTATATTCAACCGGAATTTCTTGAGTTACATCAATAATTTTAGTACTTCCTGTCAATACAACATTAGCACCTAAAACAGCTTCTGTTTCTACATGAACCCCTTCTACTACAATACATCTAGACCCAATAAATGCGCCATCTTCAATAATTACGGGTGATGCTTGCAAGGGTTCAAGAACACCTCCAATTCCTACGCCTCCACTTAAATGCACATTTTTTCCAATTTGCGCGCAACTTCCTACTGTTGCCCAAGTATCTACCATAGTGCCAGAATCTACATAAGCACCAATATTTACATAACTTGGCATTAATATAGTACCAGGAGCAATATAAGCGCCATGACGCGCTACTGCTGGCGGAACAACACGAATTCCTTTTTCTGCATACGCTCTTTTTAACGGCATTTTATCGTGGTATTCAAAAATTCCAACTTCATAAGTTTCCATTTTTTGAATGGGAAAATACAAAACCACTGCTTTTTTTATCCATTCGTTCACTTTCCAACCATTTTCTGTTGGTTCGGCCACGCGAACTTTTCCATTATCTAATAAATCAACAACTTCTCTGATAGCATTTTGGGTAGTTTTCTCTTTTAAAAGATTTCTATTATCCCAGGCATTCTCTATTATTTCTTGTAGTAATTTCATAATTTTTGATTAAAGCGCAAAGATAAGAATTCATGGGTTATTTTAAGCCCCTTTTATTGGAACCGTTTAAATTGTTTATTTTTACAAACAAATTAAATTAAATGAGTAGAATTTTAGCTTTTGATTATGGCTTAAAACGAACTGGAATTGCCGTTACCGATGAATTACAACTCATAGCATCGGGCTTAACAACGGTTAATACTCCTGAAATTTTTGATTTTATTGCTACTTATCTAAAAACTGAAAAAGTTAGTTTATTGGTGGTGGGTGAAGCCAAACAACTCAACAATTTACCCAGTGAAAGTGAAATTTATATCACCGCTTTTGTTCAAAAATTGGAAATTTTGTATCCAAATATTCCAATTGTTAGAATTGATGAGCGTTTTACTTCAAAAATGGCTTTTCAAACAATGATTGACAGTGGACTTTCAAAAAAACAACGTCAAAATAAAAAGTTATTAGATGAAATAAGTGCCACTATTATTTTGCAATCCTATCTCTATAATAGATAATTGCTGTTTAACTATTATTTCAATCTACTTATAAAAACAACTTTATTAACGCAAACTTTGTACTTTTGCAATCGAATTAAAAAAATGAAAAATGAAAAATGAAAAATGAAAAATGAAAAATGAAAAATGAAAATTGAAAATTGAAATATAAAAATATAAAATATGATATTACCGATTGTCGCTTATGGCGATCCTGTTTTAAGAAAAGTTGGAAAAGACATTGACCCATCTTTTACAGATTTGTCTAAATTACTAGAAAATATGTGGGAAACCATGTATAAAGCTGAAGGTGTTGGATTGGCAGCGCCGCAAATTGGAAAAGATATCAGACTTTTTATTGTTGATACCATTCCTTTTTCACAAGATGAAGATTTAGACGAAGAGGAAAGAATATTTTTATCAACTTATAAAAAAGTATTTATCAATGCAAAAATTCTTGAAGAAACCGGTAAAGAATGGGCTTTTACTGAAGGTTGTTTGAGTATTCCGAATATTAGAGAAGATGTTTATAGAAATGAACAAGTAACTATTGAATACCTCGATGAAAATTTTGAAAAACACACCGAAGTTTTAAACGGATTGGCTGCCAGAGTAATACAACACGAATACGATCATATTGAAGGTGTTTTATTTACTGATAAACTTTCATCACTTAAAAAAAGATTGTTAAGAAAAAAATTAGAAAACATCTCCAAAGGGATTGTTGATGTAGATTATAAAATGAAATTTCCAAACTTAAAATAAAAAAACAAAATGGAATTAGATAAAATTATTTCGATTTCTGGTAAATCTGGACTTTATAAAGTCCTAAACCAAAGCAAAACTGGATTTGTAATTGAATCTTTAGAAGATGGTAAAAGAACTACACATTTGGCAACTCAAAATGTGAGTACCTTAAAAGATATTGCCATTTATACTTATGAGGAAGAATATCCGCTGGCATTAATTTTTAAATCGATGTTTGAAAAAGAAGGTGGAAAAACTACAATCAGTCACGATGCAAAAGATGCAGCATTGTTTTCTTATTTTGAAGAAATTGTACCAAATTTTGACAAAGAACGCGTTTATGCATCCAATATTAAAAAGGTAATTAAATGGTACAATTTATTAGTTGATGCTAAATTTGATTTTTCAACCATTGAAAAAGAAGCAGCAGAATAAGCCATGAATACGCGCGAACAGCAATTAAAAGCCATCAATCAATTGTTGGATATTATGGACGATTTGCGTTCGCAATGTCCGTGGGATCAAAAACAAACTTTTGAAACTTTACGGCATTTAACCATTGAAGAAACTTATGAATTGGGCGATGCGATTTTAGAAAATAACCTCGATGAAATTAAAAAAGAATTGGGAGATTTACTAATGCACATCGCTTTTTATGCCAAAATTGGTTCTGAAACCAATCATTTTGACATGGGTGATGTTGCGCAATCTATCAATGAAAAACTCATCCATCGTCATCCGCATATTTATGGTGATGTAAAAGTTAATAGTGCCGATGATGTAAAAACCAATTGGGAAAATTTAAAACTGAAAGAAGGAAAAAAATCAGTTTTAGAAGGCGTTCCTCAATCTTTACCAGCTATGGTAAAAGCATTTAGAATGCAAGAAAAAGTTGCGAGCGTAGGTTTTGATTGGCCAACAAAAGAAGAAGTTTGGGCAAAAGTAGAAGAAGAATTGCAAGAATTTAAAGTTGAAGTAAACAAAAATAGCGCTAAAATGGAAGCAGAATTAGGCGATGTATTTTTTGCATTGATTAATTATGCGCGATTTATAAATGTAAATCCAGAGAGTGCTTTAGAACGCACCAATAAAGAATTTATTCGCAGGTTTCAACATATTGAAAAAGAAGCGGCGAAAATCAACAAAAAACTGACCGATATGACCCTTGCAGAAATGGATATTTTTTGGAACGAAGCGAAAAATAACTCCTAAAAAAATCCCCAAAAAGTTAAATACGATTTGGGGATTTTTAATTTTCTAAAATTTATGTTATTCAAAAGTTTTGGCGTTTTTAACTTTCTGTTTTAACAGGGCTATTGTTACCACTTCTTTCATTTCTTTAACATAATGAAATTTTAATCCTTTTAAATAATCTTGTTTAATTTCTTCTATGTCTTTTCTATTCTCTTCGCACAAAATAATTTCTTTGATATTGGCGCGTTTGGCGGCTAAAATTTTCTCTTGAATCCCACCTACCGGCAATACTTTTCCACGCAATGTAATTTCTCCTGTCATTGCAATATGAGGTTTAACTTTTCGTTGCGTATAAACAGATACCAAAGATGTTAACATCGTAATTCCGGCACTTGGGCCATCTTTTGGTGTAGCGCCTTCTGGCACGTGCATATGCACTTTATAATCTTCTAAAACTTTCGGGTTAATTTCAAATTCATCTACATTTGCTTTGATATATTCCAACGCAATGGTAGCAGATTCTTTCATCACTTTACCAATATTTCCGGTGATGGAAAGTTCACCTTTTCCTTTAGAAATAATCGATTCAATAAATAAAATATCACCCCCAACACTTGTCCACGCTAAACCAGTTACCACACCAGCCACGTCATTACTTTCGTATTTATCACGTTCTAAATGCGTTGGTCCTAAAATCTTACCCAATTCTTCAAGGGTAATTTTCGGATTGTACTCTTTTTCCATAGCGATAGACTTTGCAGCATATCTAACTAATTTGGCTATTTTCTTTTCCAAACCACGCACTCCAGATTCTCGGGTATAAGCTTCAATAATTTTTTCTATAACAGCTTTATTTAAAGTTATTTGTTTTGCTGTAATTCCGTGCTCTAACAATTGTTTTGGCAATAAATGACGCTTGGCAATTTCTATTTTTTCTTCGGTAGTATAACCATTTACATCAATAATTTCCATTCTATCGCGTAAAGCCCAAGGAATATTTGACAAACTATTGGCAGTTGCAATAAACATTACTTTAGACAAATCATAATCAACTTCTAAATAATTGTCATAGAAAGTGGTATTTTGTTCTGGATCTAAAACTTCTAACATGGCAGAAGATGGATCGCCATAATTGGTAGCGCCCAATTTATCAATTTCATCTAACACAAAAACGGGATTTGAAGTTCCTGCTTTTTTAATATTTTGTAAAATTCTTCCTGGTAAAGCGCCAATATAGGTTTTTCTATGCCCACGTATTTCGGCTTCATCACGTAAACCACCCAATGACATTCTCACATATTTTCTTCCCAATGCTTCTGCTACAGATTTACCCAAGGATGTTTTTCCAACACCTGGAGGTCCATACAAGCAGATTATGGGCGATTTCATATTGCCTTTTAATTTTAAAACTGCGAGATATTCAATAATTCTTTCTTTTACTTTTTCCAATCCAAAATGATCTCTATCGAGTATTTTTTGTGATTTATTTAAATCAAATTTATCTTTAGAATAATGATTCCAAGGAAGTTCTAAAAACATATCGATATAATTTCTTTGGATAGAATATTCTGCAACTTGCGGATTCATACGTTGCAAACGACCAATTTCCTTTTCAAAAACTGCCGCTACTTCTTTTGACCATTTTTTCTTTTTAGAAATCCGAATCATTTCTTCAATTTCCTCGTCATTAGAAAGTCCGCCTAATTCTTCTTGTATGGTTTTTAATTGTTGATGCAAGTAATAATCGCGTTGCTGTTGATCCATATCAAAACGCGTTTTTGACTGGATATCCTTTTTAATTTCTAAACGTTGCAGTTCTAAATCTAATTTTTTAAGCGTTTTTAATGCCCTTTCTTTTAGATTGTTGATTTGTAATAATTCTTGTTTTTCATCAACATTTAAATCCATATTAGAGGAAATAAAGTTGACTAAAAATGATTTGCTTTCAATATTTTTGATTGCAAATGATGCTTCTGATGGTAAATTAGGATTGTCTTTGATTATTTTGATAGAAATATCGCGTATAGAATCAATGATAGCATCAAATTCTTTGTCTTTAATATTTGATTTATCTTCAAAAAGTTCTTTTGTTTTGGCTAAAATATAAGGTTTTTCTTTGATGATTTCATCAATTTCAAAACGTTTTAAACCTTGTATGATTACAGTTGTATTGCCATCGGGCATTTTTAGCAATCGCAAAATTTTAGCAACAGTTCCTATTTTATATAAATCATCTAAAGATGGATCTTCTATGTTTTCATTTTTCTGAGCAACTACACCAATTATTTTACTGCCCGCATAGGCCTCTTTGATGAGCTTGATAGATTTATCACGTCCGGCAGTAATCGGAATTACAACACCTGGAAATAAAACGGTATTTCTAAGAGGTAAGATTGGTAAAGCTGAAGGAACTTTCTCTTTATTAAAATCTTCTTCATCTTCTGGGGTCATTAACGGAATTAATTCGGCATCTTCATCCAACATTTGGTGAAGTGACATACTGTCAATATTTAAATATTTAATTTTACTCATTTGTCAATCTTGGGTCATTTTGTCATTTAAAATCATCAGTATTTCAGCTTCTAAAATTACTTAAAATACTAACATTTAAATAATTATAATTTGTTAGTTACTTATATAGGGTTAAATTACAATAGTTATGCCAAAGAAACAACCTTAATTTTCAATAATTTAAATTTAAGTAATATATATTAAACAGAAAATTATTTATTAAAACAATCTTTGTCAAAGTTTTAAACTTTGACAAAGATACTAAGTGCTTATTTTGTGTAAGTAATATTATTGGAGATTTTTGTTAAATAACAACTTTAAACTTTAAGACTTTATTACTTTAAACTTATTGTAATTGTTTAAAAATTACCACACCAAAGGATTCGTGCGGTAACTTCAGGAATTCAAGGGATAATTTAACTTACAATTGGTGGTTTGTTATCGAATATTTTGAATGGAGTTTTTTACGGTATCATGTTTTGTTTTAGTTGTTAATTCTATTTGGACTTCACTTTTAACAAAAACGGTTTGTTCAATTTCAAATCTATAATTTCCTGCTTCCATATTTAAAAATTCAAATTCTCCTTGCGCATTGGTTACTTTAGTCAACATTTGCCCTCCAGGATTTTTTCCTCCTTTAATAGTAAGTCCACCAATAGGATTTCCAGGTCTTGCATTTAATGCAGCTGAAATTACAGCTCCGCCAGGTAATGCACCTCCTATTATTAAATCTACTGTTCCATCATTATCAACATCACCATAAGAATTATCCATTTTAACAACGAAGGTTTCTGAATTCTGATTGCCAATTTTATCTTTAGCTTGTTTATTCTCAATATTACCACCTGGGTTTTTACCTCCTTTAACAGAAATTCCTTTTACTGGAGCGCCAGGTTTGGCACTCACAGCAGCTGAAATATCTTCTGAGCTAGTTAAAACCAATTTAAAAGTCTCAGCAGTCTCTGTAACTTTTCCCTGTAAATCTACTGCTTTATAAATAATATGATCATACCCTTTTTTAGATAAAAAATTACCAATTATTTGCAAAGTATAAGTGCCTGTTGAAATATTTGGAAAAGAGAAATCACCACATTTTCCGGTACTTGTTTTGGCAACTTCTTGTCCGGTTACTGTGTTGATTAAGATTATATTAATCTCCGGTACTCCGTCACAATCGTTATCTTTATTTTCGGCTCTTTTTTGAGGCATTTCTCCTTGTAATTCATTATTAACATAATACGGATTAGTATTTTTTGCCATTTGATTTTTTTTGATATCCCACTTATAAACCGTTTCCGATTTTTTTAAAGTTGCTATACAAGCTTCACAAGAAATACTATTTTTAGAAATATAAATGGGTTGGTATTGTCTTTTACCTGTAGCCATGCCACTTCCAGCTTCTCTGGCAAAAAAAACTGCTGAAATTCCACTGGCTTTTTCATCTGTAAGATTACCAATTCTTCCGGTTGCAGCATAAGAAGCAGCGGCAGCGCCACCTCCTCCTCCACCGGCTAAATTACCAACAGACGAAACACTATTAACAATATTTGGAAACTCAATTTTATCCCACCATAAATTTCCAGAAATGGTGACCGAAGCACCTTGAGCAAGCGCACTTCCTGCAGCATGCAATCCGGCATTTACTTTTTCACCAAAAGTTGCACCTTGTGTTTGTTTGGGCACCGTTACATTCATAGAAATACGATTGGGCATAGTATTGTTGTTGATGCTTTTATTATTTGACACTAAAGGTATCGAATCTACTTTGATACTTGTAACATCAGTTTTTAGTTGCTCGGCTGTTTTTTGGAGCATCGACTTATTGGCTGCTGATTCGAGTTCTTGTTTCGTTGTTATTTGAGAAAAAACTGTTTCAGAAAAAACTAAGAAACCACAAAATGCTAAAAAAATGACTGATTTTTTCATAGGTTGATATTTTAATATTTATACTATTGAAGAATAAAAATCTAAATCAATTTATTTGAAGTTTTAATACTCTAAAATTACAATGAAATATAGGTGTAATTTATAAATTTGATGTTATTTATTTATGGTATTCATTTTTTGTATAAGTAAAAACAATAACAGAATGACAGTATCTTACCAATATCCAGTAAATGCTATCTATGTCTGTAACGATTTTTATCTTCTTTAGAAGCTATGTTTAATAAATTTATTTTATTAATACCATGTTCAAACCTCGCTTGACAATCTTCAATACTTCCAACATATTTCAATTCCTTAGGTACACCAAAAATAAAAACACCTTTTCCTTTAACCATTCTATCTAATTTTCTGATTGTTCTTTGAGACAATTGATCGTATAATGGAGTTAGTATTATACACTGTTCGTTCATTCCGTATTCAAAGTCCCAATTTTCAGCAATTTTTCCATTAATTATTTCATTAGAAAAATAAACTTTTTTTAATTGTGGAAATGCAAATTCAAATACTTTTTTAGAACCATCGTTTGCAAATTTAACGACACCTTTGTCTCTTATAATAAAAACACGAATAAAACAATCATCTAATTTTGAAAGTTGACCAGCTACTATTTCAGCAATTCCAATCCATTTTATTTCATGTCCTTGTTTTTCTCTTTCAAAATCGAACCATAAATAAAAATCTCGAATTTGACTAATTGTTTTATACTTTAGATTCCCATTTTCTACAGAAAGATTATATAAATTAGCTTTTTTCCATACTTCATTTTGCGTTTTTCTATCTATTTCCAGCCAGCAACCATCTTGAACAATTATGTTCCCTGTTTCTTTTTGATATACTTTTAAATTTTTCCATTCCTGTGAAAAAAATAGGTTTGTATTCAAAAAAAATATAAGTATGGGTAGTGCAGTAATTCTTGTTTTCAATTGTAATTATATTTGGTTAGAACAATATTTTAACAATATTATAGGTTTAATCAAGTCAAATATTGAAATTTAAAATTTTATGACATTTATTATATGTTGATTTAATCTAGATAATTACACCCATAAGGAATTGACATCCTAGGTTTGAAAGAAATCTATCAATTATCAACCACTTCATTTAATCTTAAAAGTTAATATTAAAAATTTCTATATTTTTGGGTCAGTTCAAATACTGTTTCCAGTATTTTTTGTTCCTTTTCATCATAAGGAATATTTCTTCTGCTCATCACTACTTGTACCACTTCATGCACTTTATTCATCTGGAAAGTGGTAAATCCGGCTGCGCCGCCCCAGCTAAAAGAAGGAATAAAATTGCGTGGAAAATTACTGCCATAAATATTGGCGCTAACGCCAACCACCGTTCCGGTATTAAACATGGTATTGATACTGCATTTAGAGTGGTCTCCCATCATTAATCCGCAGAATTGAAGTCCGGTTTTTTCAAATCGTTCGGTTTCATAACTCCACAATTTTACCTCTGCATAATTATTTTTGAGGTTAGAATTATTGGTATCGGCGCCTAAATTACACCATTCGCCAATGACTGAATTTCCTAAAAATCCGTCGTGTGCTTTATTAGAATATCCGAAAATAACCGAATTATTGACCTCACCACCCACTTTACAATGGGGTCCGATGGTAGTTGGTCCATAAATTTTGGCGCCCATTTTTACAACAGAATCATCACCTAAAGCAAATGGACCGCGAATTAAACTGCCTTCCATAATTTCGGCGTTTTTTCCGATATAAATAGGACCATCGGTGGCATTTAAAGTAGCAAATTCCATTTGAACACCTTCTTCTAAAAATATATTTTCGGGATGTAAAACATGGTTAGTTTTGCTTATTTTTTGGGTTGTTCTATCTTCAGTTAAGGCATCAAAATCTAATTTTATTGCTTCACCATTCAATCTAAAAATATCCCATGTATTTTTTATTTGATGAAGATTTTCTACAAAATTAATTTTTTCAAACTGTTCAAAATCAATTTCTTCTTGAGAATCTGTTGTAAAAAAGCAAACTATTTCATCGTGATATAGAATTACCTGATTCTTTTTGAGTTCTTTTACTTGCTTCACTAAAGCATCGGTTGGAATAAAACTGGCATCAATCATGATATTCTCTTCCATTTCAACCATTGGATATTTTTCTTCCAAATAATCTTCAGTAAGTGTGGTAGTGGTATATCCCAAA
>CAMTWE010000176.1:0-6386 GCA_947085395.1 uncultured Bacteroidota bacterium
AAAGTAGATTTTGAACAATTAAGAGGAATGGATTGGATTAGAGAATCTACCATCGATTTTAACGGAACTCCTATCAAAATTGGTATTGCTCATGGTTTAGGAAATGCACGTAAATTACTAGAAGAAATTAGAGAGGGTAAATCACAATATCATGCCATTGAAATCATGGCTTGTCCGGGTGGATGTATTGGTGGTGGTGGACAACCGCTTCACCATGGAGATTCTAATATTCTATTGGCAAGACAAAAAGCACTGTATGCTGAGGATAAAGGTAAAATGGTAAGGAAGTCACATGAAAATAAAGCTGTCCAAAAATTATACAATGATTTTTTAGGAAGCCCTATGAGTGATAAAGCACATGAATTGTTACACACTCATTATTTTGATAAAAGTAATCCTATAAAAATTACAAAAAATTAATTTATAATTAAAACATTATAAGCAATGATGACAATATGCGAAAATAATGTCGCCAAAATACAAAAAATTTGCAAAGAGTTTAACAGCGATAAGGGTGAGTTAATCAATGTTTTGCACAAAGCTCAAACCACTTTTGGATACTTACCTGAAGAGGTTCAACACATTGTTGCAAAAAACCTAAATACCTCATTAGCACATGTTTATGGAGTGGTGTCATTTTACTCCTTTTTTACCATGACACCAAAGGGCGAGTATCCTATTAATATATGTACAGGAACTGCATGTTATGTGCGTGGTGCCGAAAAAGTACTCAATGAGTTTAAAACATTATTAAACATAAAAGTAGGTGAAACAACCGTTGATGAAAAATTTTCACTAAGCAGTCTTAGATGTGTTGGTGCTTGCGGATTGGCACCAGTAGTATTGGTTGGTGAAAAAGTATATGGACGCGTTACACTTGATGGTGTTCAAAAAATTCTTGATGAATATATTTAGTGTTATTTCTAACTATCTCAATATTTTGACAATCTAAATATTGAGATAGTTTTTTAAAATATTATCAATAATCATAGAGAGTATATCAACTTAAAAAGCATCCAAACTTTTTACCCTCAATTCTTTTCCTTGTAGTATATTTTTTAAAAAACTACCGCATTTAGTACACGAATCATAATAATTATTCAGCTCAAAAATGGTATCACAATCAACACATTTTGCTTTGGCTTGGATGATATTTATTTGTTTATGGGCATTTTCTAAAACAGTTCCTTTCACAGCAATTTCCCACACAAAGTTGAGCGATTCAAATTCAACACCCGCTAAAGTGCCAATTTCTAATTCAATTGAAGAAACTCCAACCGCATTTGCTTTTTTTATTTCTGTTTCAGCAATTTTAACAATTCCTAAGCAGATAGAGAGTTCGTGCATATTTGTCAGATTTTGTGGTTATGAACCAAGCAAAAAGTAAAGTTAAAAGATAATGTTTTTCTAAATCAATATATTATTACATTTTTTCTACATCAAACCGAAAATTAAAATTTTATTAAATCATTTAATTGAATTATTAATTTAAAAACAAATATTTATCTAAGTTAAATTTTCTTCAACAAAACCATCAACTCTTTAAATTATTATTTTAAATCATTCTAAATTAGCATAGTAATCATAATTTATCAAATTAATTTATTTACATTTAAAGTGATTTTCAATCAACTTATCAATTAATGTTCTTTAATTAATCCTTTAACAATGGCTACAACCAAAGAAAAAAAAGAAACGTATTACGAAAGTATCATTAAAAATGGTTACAATCGTAGAGATTTCATGAAATTTTCTACCTATATCGCAGCGTATATGGGTTTAGAAACTTCCATGGTGGCCCAAGTGGCAAAATCACTTGAAACAAGTCCACGCTTACCCGTAATCTGGGAACACTATCAAGAATGCACTTGCTGTAGCGAATCATTTATTCGTTCTAACCATCCAATTGTGGCAGATATTATTCTCGACAAAATATCTTTAGACTACACCCAAACGCTCATGGCAGCATCGGGTCACCAAGCCGAAGCAGCAAAACATGCAACCATGGAAAAATACAAGGGAGAATACATCCTTTGTGTGGAGGGTTCTATACCCATGGGCGCAGATGGTAATTATTGTTGTATTGCTGGAAAATCTGCTTTAGAAACCTTTAAAGAAGCAGCAGCAGGCGCCAAAGCAATTATTGCATGGGGAAGTTGTGCCTCTAACGGATGCGTTCAGGCAGCATATCCAAACCCAACTGGTGCAACTCCAATCCACAAAATCATCAAAGACAAACCCATTATTCGCGTACCAGGTTGTCCACCAATTGGAGAGGTTATGGCTGGAATTATTGTGCATGTAGTTACTTTTGGCAGATTGCCAGAATTAGACCGATTAGGGCGTCCAAAAGCATTTTACTCAAAACGAGTACACGACACTTGTTACAGAAGACCTTATTTTGATGCCGGATTATACGCACAATCTTTTGATGATGCCAACGCTAAAGAAGGATATTGTTTGTATAAATTAGGATGTAAAGGACCTTCTACTTACAATGCTTGTGGAACTATTAAGTGGAATAACGGCGTAAGTTTCCCTATTCAATCTGGTCACGGTTGTATTGGATGTAGTGAAGAAAATTTCTGGGATAATGGCCCATTTTACGAGAGAGCCACCAATGTACCTGGATTTGGAATTGAAAGCTCTGCTGATGATATTGGAAAAGTAGCGGTAGGCGTTCTTGCAGGTGGTATTGCCGTTCACGCAATTAGTTCAAATATTGCCAAAAAGAAAGAATTGGCAAGTAGAATTAAAGACGCAACAACAAACGAAGAAAACTTAAAGTATTAATATTTTAATTATGGCAAATAGAATTGTAGTTGACCCCGTTACCCGAATTGAGGGTCATTTAAGAATAGAAGCTGAAATAAAAGACGGCAAAATAGTGGACGCCTTTTGCTCCAGCACCATGGTTCGCGGATTAGAAAATATCGTAAAAGGTAGAGATCCGCGCGATGTTTGGGCATTTGTTCAACGTTCTTGTGGTGTTTGTACCACAGTTCATGCATTAGCATCTGTAAGAGCAGTTGAAGATGCCTTAGGAATTGAAGTCCCGCCCAATGCAGAAATGGTTAGAAATATCATGGAAGGTGCACTTTATATGCACGATCATACCGTACATTTTTATCACTTACACGCCTTAGATTGGGTGGATGTGGTAGCTTGTTTAAAAGCAGATCCAAATAAAACATCAGAAATTGCCCAAAGTATTTCTAATTGGCCTAAAAGTTCTCCCGGTTATTTTGCTGATGTTCAAAAACGGCTTCAAAAATTTGTTGAAAGCGGACAACTCGGCATTTTTGCTAACGGATATTGGGGACATTCCCAAATGAAACTTCCTGCTGAAGTAAATCTTTTAGCCGTAGCTCATTATTTAGAAGCACTAGAGTGGCAAAAAGAAATTGTAAAAGTGCATACTATTTTAGGCGGTAAAAATCCGCATCCAAATTATTTAGTAGGCGGTATGGCATGTGCCATCAACACTGAAAGTCCAGGCGGATTAAATGCAGAAAGATTGGCTTATGTTGGCGCTTTGCTAGAAGAAGGAAAAAGATTTATCGAACAAGTTTATATTCCAGATTTATTAGCCATTGCTTCCTTCTACAAAGATTGGGGCGCCATCGGTAAAGGCGATGCAGGAAATTATATGTCATTTGGTGATTTCCCTACCAATGGTTATAATGATGTTTCTGGTTTTAAATTTCCTCCGGGCGTAATTCTTAACTTCGATTTATCAAAAGTTTATGATGTTGATCATAGAAATGATGATATAGTTGAATATGTTAACAATTCTTGGTATGATTATTCGGATGGCAATGACAAAGGAAAACATCCATGGAGCGGTGAAACCAATATCAATTATACTGGACCAAAACCACCGTATGATTTTCTCGATGTGGATGATAAATACAGCTTTGTAAAAACACCACGCTGGAAAGGAAAACCTATGGAAGTTGGCCCTTTGGCACGTTTGTTAGTTGCATACGCACGCGGACATAAAGAAGTACAAGAAGCAGTAAACGGCGCTTTGAAACATCTCAATGTTCCGGTAGAAGCATTGTTCTCAACTTTAGGAAGAACCGCAGCTCGCGGAATCGAAACACAACTTGTTGCCAATTGGACGATGGAGTTTTACAATCAGCTTTTAGCCAATATTAAAAACGGTGATAGCAGAATGGCAAATACCGAAAAATGGGATCCAAAAACTTGGCCGGCAGAAGCCAAAGGTGTTGGTTTTAGCGAAGCCCCAAGAGGCGCATTAGCCCATTGGATTAAAATAAAAGATGGCAAAACCGAAAACTACCAACAAGTAGTACCAACAACATGGAATGCATCCCCTAGAGATGCTACAGGACAAAGATCTGCTTATGAATCAAGCTTAATAGGAACACCAGTTGCAGACCCTAAACTTCCTTTAGAAATTATACGCACCATCCACTCCTTTGACCCTTGCTTGGCTTGCGCGGTACATTTATATGACGAACACGGAAATCATTTATCAGAAGTTCAAAATATATCGGTATGTGAAATTTAACTCAATATTTTAATTTTTCATTATGAAAGAAAATCAAAAATTTAGAAGAGTTTATGTATGGGAATTACCCGTAAGATTTTTCCATTGGCTAAATGTACTCGCCATTACAACATTGGTAATCACCGGATTTATCATCGCCAATCCACCTGCTTTGTTAATAAAAGCAGATCCTTCAGAAATTTATTGGATGGGAACTACGCGTGTCATACACTTTACAGCAGCTTACCTCTTTTTAGTGGTCATGATTATGCGCCTTTATTGGGCTTTTGTAGGCAATAGATTTGCGCGATGGACGGCTTTTATGCCTTTCAATAAAAAAGTGTGGGAAAATATCAAGCACGTTTTAAAAATAGATATTTTGCTGATGAATGAAAAAAGACACGACCCAAAACAAGTGAGTATTGGACACAATAGCGTGGCAACCATTTCATATATCGCCATGTTTATTTTAGCACTTGTGATGATTTTTACCGGATTTGGCATGTACTCGGCTACCTCAGAATGGTGGCTTCCCAATTTATTTAGTTGGGTAGTACCAATGTTAGGTGGCGATTTTGCGGCCAGACTAATACATCATATTAGCATGTGGTTTTTCATATTTTTTAGTATGGTTCATGTATATTTGGTATTTTATCACGATTGGCTAGAAGGAACCGGAGAGGCCTCCTCTATGATTAGTGGTTATAAATTCATCACAACAGATCTGTTGAAATCAAAAAAAGATCAAAACAACAATTCAACAACAGAAAATAAACCAACAGAAAATTAATTTATCAATTTTAAAGGACTTAAAAGCAGGAAAATTTAATTATTGTTTAAATAATTTTTAAATTTATCAACTAAAATAAAGCTTTTAAGTCCTTTTATTTAAACCCATTTGTATGAAAAATTTTGAAAATCCGATAACCCAACTGCCCAGTACTACTTATTTTTTTGAAGAAGATAAATCCAATAGTATTTTGGTGATGGGTGTTGGCAACTATTTAATGGGCGATGAAGGTGTTGGAGTGCAACTTATACAGGCCATGGAAAAAATGGAGTTGCCTTCATATATAGATATAGTTGATGGCGGTACGGGTGGATTTCTACTCTTAAACATGTTTGAAACCTATCCTAAAATTATATTGGTTGATGCCACTATGGATGGCAAAGAAGCGGGAACAATCTCCTTAATTAAACCGCGTTTTGCTGCTGATTATCCATCCGCTTTGAGCGTGCACGATGTGGGTTTAAGAGATATGATTGAAGCTATTTATCTGATGGAAAAAATACCAGAAATTCATTTATACACCATCTCTATTACAGAAATGAAACCGATGACTTTAGAATTGAGCGAAAGGGTAAAAAATGCCATTCCTAACTGTATTGCTCAAATTTTAACATTAGCGCAACAAATGCATCAACCCAAATAATCATCGCAGAATTATTTTAAATAGATGTTAAAAACGTATCAAATTACTATAAAAGGTCAGGTTCAAGGCGTAGGATTTCGCCCATTTGTTTATGCATTGGCGCAAAATTTTAAGCTTTTTGGCACTGTTTCCAATAATGAAGAAGGCGTTATTATTGTTATAACCGCTAAAGAATCTATTGTTTACGATTTTTACCATCATTTAATTCAAAATCCGCCACCAGTTTCAAAAATTACACAGCATCAAATCAATCAAATTGATTTTATTTCTTTTCAAAATTTTGCTATCATTCCATCTACAAAAAGCAACAAACTCAATTTAACACTCACACCCGATTTTGCAATTTGTAAAGATTGTGCATCCGAGATAAAAAACAATAAAAACCGCCGATATAATTATCCGTTTACCACTTGTGTAAACTGCGGCCCGCGTTGGTC
>CAMTWE010000177.1:0-3791 GCA_947085395.1 uncultured Bacteroidota bacterium
AATAAATAAGGTTTACTAGTTTTATTTAAAGAATCGATAGATTTTTGAGAAGCTTCTTCAATTCCTAAAGTGGTAAAAAACCGATCGGTTTCTAGCATATCTTCGCCAAAAATTTCTGATAATCTTCCGGGGGCAATGCTGCGTAAAAGTTCCATTTGCCATAATCTATCTTGTGCATGAACATAGCCCAAAGCAATCATTGCATCGGCTTCATTATCAGCATAAATATGCGGAATTCCAAACTCATCAAAATAAACATTTGTTTCACTTTCAATTCCTTTTAACTCAATTTTTCCTTCATAAATGGGTTTGTGTTGAAAATATAAAATCAATCCGACTGCAAAAATGACGGCTAAAAATATTCCGATGGTTTTTAAAATGATTTTAATAATTTTCATAACTAGCCAGTTTTAATTTTATAAATAGCGTTCTTTTATGATGTTTAAATGATGCCATTGATGACCAGAAATGATGAATCCTGCTGCACGAACGCTCATTTCAGCATCATTTGCAATTCCGGTTTTTACAAACATTTCATCGGTAAAACTTTTGAATAATGATTTGGTAGCACTTCTCACATTTTGAAATTCTGTTAATAAATCATAAATTGTTCTTTCATTGGCATGAGAATTACTAACAAACAAATTTTCATCATAACCGGGTAAATTGGTATTGTCATTTCTAGAAAATCGCAAAGCTCTATAAGAAAAAACCCTTTCGACATCTATTAAATGTTGCACAATTTCTTTGATAGTCCATTTATCATCAGCATAGCGAAATAACAATTCATTTTCATGGAGATTTTCTAACAAATCAATAGTGTCTTTATAACTTTTATCTAAAGCTGTAAATAGTTCGACTTCTTTTAAAGCGTTTATATAGGGTTGATAATAAGGATTGTATTCGTTTTCTAAAATATCTTTTGATAGAATCATGGTTTTAAAAGTTTTTATAAAGTTACTATTTTAACTTTGTAAATTTAATGATTGTAAAAATCACCAATTTTATCGAAAACCAACTTAAAATTTTCATCAATTATTTTTGAATTATTTTTATCAATCGGAAACGGATTTTCATGTGAATATTGATAATCAAAATCTATTTCATCAACTTTTATATTGATATTTCTGGCGGCGCCTTGTAAGGTATTAACTACCTCATAAGACGGAATTACGGCATCTTTTTTTAAGCAAATGGCATAAAATTGTTTTTCAGATTGTTTTAGTAAATCTTCTCTAAAAGTCATCATTTTTTGATATTCAAACATTGCATGAAATACTTTTCCTTCAAAATGATTTTCGGTGATAAAGTGTCGCAACATTTCATCTTTTTTTAAAAAACTATCAAAATGTTCTACCAAATAAGAATAAAGTGCCACAATTGCTTCGCTGTCAATTATAAATTTAGAAACGGGTGTAATTCTGTTAAAAACGGCTCCGCTACAAAACAGCGCCACTTTTGTGTCCTTAAAATAATTGTTATGGTTAGATAATTTTAAAATTTCTGCTAATAATCCTCCAATTGAATACGCAAACATATTAAAGGTAAAATCTTTATCAATAAGTTCATGTTTGCCGTTTTTGCAGTCTTCAATAAATTGTATTACATCAAAATAGGTTTGTACGCCAGACCAAATAAACCGTTGTGGCATTGCGTGCAATCGCATGCTAATGGCTACATTAGACAATGATGAATTGATGATATTTGGAAACTTTTTTTTGCGTTCTTCACTTAATTCAAACATTTTTCTTTTTTCGCTCCAATGTAAAGGAGCGCGTTGCATGTGAAAAGCAAGCGGAAAAAAAACGACTGCGCTTTGGGTTCTATCTGCAATGGCTTTTCCCCAAGGTAAATATTTATCCCAATTTTTTTCATTAAATCCATGAAATAAGAAAGTAACTTTTTTAGCAGGAGTATTTCCTATTGGCTTTATAATGTGATAGTTAAAAACTTTATTTTCTGCTACAAATACATCTTTTATATGAACATCATCTTCAATAGTGCCAACATCATTTTTA
Source organism: uncultured Bacteroidota bacterium (assembly GCA_947085395.1). Taxonomy (GTDB): domain Bacteria; phylum Bacteroidota; class Bacteroidia; order Flavobacteriales; family Flavobacteriaceae; genus JAGXRT01. Next base: position 2,019 of record CAMTWE010000177.1, read on the forward strand.
AAAAATAAACTTTCTTTAAAATGTAAATTATGTGTTTTACAATGATGATTTTCACTTCCATGTAATAAATTATAGGTATTAGAATGAAAATCTAGCAAGTGAATTTCATTGTCATCAAATTCATTTTTTGATTTTGTGGCTAGAAAAGCATCTCTTAAAGCAACATAACTATTGGTATATTCCATAAAGTCTGGGTATTTGAATTCCTTAAAAAGAACGATTAAATATAAGGTAAATTGTTTGCTTTAATGATTTTTAAGTTGATTTTTTAAATCGATACTGAAACAGATGTAATATTATGCTGATGTTTGAAGTTGTTTATAGGTTGATGTCTGATTAATTTAAAAAGTTTTGATAGTTGTATAAAAGAAAATAGCCACGCAAATGGCGTGGCTATTTAATAAAAAAGTTAAGTAGTATATATTAAATTACTTTTACATTTACCGCATTAAGACCTTTTTTTCCGTCTTGTAAATCAAATTCTACTGAATCTCCTTCTTGAATTTTGTCAACTAAACCAGAGATGTGCACAAAGTATTCTTTGCTTGAACTTTCATCACTAATGAATCCGAATCCTTTAGATTCGTTAAAAAATTTTACTGTACCTTTATTCATGATATTAAATTATTATAATTGTCGCAAAGTTATAGTATTATTTTTCAATTTGTTAGTTTTTTTTAATTTATTTTATATACTTTTTATTTATTTTCAATCTAAAAGTATTTTTTTAATAAATTAACCGATATAAAACACCGATTTGTGATATGTTTTTGTTAAATAATTGTTTTAAATGTGTTAAAAAATAGACAATTGAGAATCTGTCGTAAATTGTTCTAATACTTTCATTCCTCTAACTGAATTTCCTTTTGCATTTAATTTCGGACTCCAAACTGCGATGGTAAAACGTCCGGGATATAAAGCTATAATTCCGCCGCCAACACCACTTTTTCCTGGCAATCCTACTTTGTAGGTAAACTGTCCGGCTTCATCATAAAAACCGCAAGTTTGCATTAAAGCATTCAATCGTTTAGTTTGACTCAATGTTAAAAGTGGCTCTTGTGTTGTGATTAATTTACCGCCGTAACACAAATATTTGAATGAAGTTGCCAATTCTTCACAGGTCATTGAAACAGCACATAAATGAAAATAAACATCCAACACTTTCTCCACTTCATTTTCTAAATTTCCATAAGATTTTAACATATTTGCCAAAGCGGCATTCCGAAATCCGGTAGATTTTTCAGATTCTGCAACTTGTAGGTTGTATTCAATCTTTTTTCCAGCTGCTTTTTGTATAAATAACAACAATGCTTCTTTCGGATTTTTTAAGTTTGATATCAATATATCTGCAACTACTAATGCACCTGCATTGATAAATGGATTGCGTGGAATTCCTTTTTCATATTCTAATTGTACCAATGAATTAAACGAATTTCCCGAGGGCTCAACGCCGACTCGCTTAAAAACTTCTTTTCCTACTAAAGAAATAGCCAATGAAAAGGCAAAAACTTTTGCAATACTTTGAATTGAGAATTTTTCTTGTGCATCTCCAAATTGATACTTTTTTCCGTCTAAAAATTGTAAACTAATTCCAAATTTATCTGGGTTTATTCTTGCCAATTCTGGAATATAAGTGGCCAATTCACCTTTATTAGGTTGATTTTTAACCTGCTCATAAATATTTTCTAAAAGCGATTGATAATCCATAATCTATTAAAACTTAGAAATCCCGTCTTTTAACCAATTGATATAAGTTTGAATATCAGGATTGTA
>CAMTWE010000178.1:0-11673 GCA_947085395.1 uncultured Bacteroidota bacterium
AAATTTGAATTTACGCAACAACAATTAAAATTTATTGAAAGTTTAATTATAAATAAAAATTCTGATGAACAATTTATTGTAGCGCGCGATTTGGCACATAACGGAAAACGAGAAGATGCACGATTAATATGTAACTATATATTAAATGAATTTCCAAACCACAGCGATGTGAGCATTTTAAAGGGACGAACCTTTGCTTGGGATGGAAAATTTGACGAAGCCGAAACAGAATTTTTGAAAGTAATTAAAAAAAATCCATATTATGATGATACTTATTTAGCTATTTTAGATTTGTATTGGTGGAGTGAAAGTGATGATAAAGCTATTAAACTATTAACAAAAGATGTGATGAAGCATATGACAAATCCGGAAATAAGTTTTAAATTGGCTAAAGCAAACTTTAGAACTAATAATGTTGCAAGAGCAAAAGTGATTTTGGATAGCATTTGCAAAAAATATCCAGCAAATCAAGAGTTTAAAAATTTTAGACAATCTTTAAAATAATCTATTTTGAAAAAGAATTTTTCCAACATCGTTTTATCACTACTTTTTACTACTGTAATAGTTGCCCAAACTCCAATTTTTCAAGGAAATCCAGATACTTCTTTTGAAAATGCCAGACAATTGGCCTTTAATGAAAAACGCGCTCAAGCACAAGATACTTTACGATATATTTTAACAAAATATCCTAACTATAATGATGTTAGATCATTTTTAGCCAGTACTTATTCTTGGGATAAAAAATATAAAGAAGCCCGAACAGAATTTGATTATGTTTTAAATAATAATCCTAAGCTTAAAGATACTTGGATAGCTGCCATTAACAATGAATTATGGGGAGAAAACCCTCAAAAAGCTCTAGAAAAAGTGAATATTGCTTTAAACTATTTTGAAAATGATGAAGATTTATTGTATTTAAAAGCAAAATCATTAGAAAACAATAGGAGAGAAGCAGATGCTATTTTAGTTTTAAATGACTTAATCTTAAAAAATCCGGAAAATCAAAAAGCACAAGATTATAAAAATACTTTAATCCAAAAAATTAGTTTTAATTCAGTTGGCATTAGTTCCTCTTTAAATTTATATTCAGAAATTTTTGATCCAGCTCAAGAGTACGCTATAAAATTAGGACGTAAAACAAAATACGGCAGCATTATTGGGCGTATGAATGTCAATAATAGATTTAATACTACAGGTGTTCAGTTTGAAATAGATGCTTACCCTAAAATAGCCAAAGGCGTATATGCATATATGAATTTTGGCTACTCAAACACCAAATTATTTCCAGATTATAGACATGGTGCAGAATTGCATTTTTCACTCCCATATAGTATGGATGCTTCTCTAGGGTATAGAGCATTGCATTTTGATACCAGTACTACAAAAATGTTTACAGGTTCATTGGGCTTGTACAAAGGAAATTATTATTTTTATTTTAGACCCTATTTTACACCCGGTGATGCAGGAACCAGTAAATCTGGAACAATTAACATAAGAAAATATAAATCGGATGAAGATAATTATATAGGAATTTCATTCGGAATGGGCTACTCACCAGAAATTAATGATTTTGATCCAATTCTAAATCAAAATATAATAATTGATTTAAAATCACAATCGGGTAATATAAACTATAATTTTACCTCTCAAAATAAAAAACACGCTTGGGGTACCAAATTTAGTTTAACAAATCGCGAAAAAAGTTTTGACATAGGTTCTTATATTTGGATTTATTCATTTGGACTTAATTATGAAGTTAGATATAGGTAATATCAATTTAGTATTGAGTATTGAGATTTACTATCAAAACTACCATTTAATAAAAAATTAATCAGAATAAATTATATTAATACTTATACAATAAAAAAATGGATAAAACTTCAGTTAAAAAAATTTATAACAATTATGCTCACTTCTATAATTTTCTATTTTCAAAAATATTAGATCCCGCTCGAAAAATAGCAATTCAAAAAATGAATATTCACCCAAATGAAAACATCATTGAAATTGGAATTGGAACAGGACTTTCTTTAAAACATTATAATTCTTTACACGATATATCTATAACTGGAATTGATTTATCTGATAAAATGTTGAAAAAAGCGCAACTAGAAGCCATTAAATATCCAAAATTAAAAGTTACTTTAAATTGTATTGATGGCGAAAATACTCCCTATAAAGACTCAACCTTTGATAAAGTTATTTTAATGTATGTTTATTCTGTTACACCAAATCCAGAAAAATTACTAAAAGAAGCGATAAGAATTTGTAAGGATAACGGAAGTATTTATATCATCAATCATTTTAGTAATTATGAAAAAAATAAACTTAATTTTTTTGAAAAATCACTCAGTAATTTTAGCAACCTAATTGGTTTTCGTTCAGATTTTTCTTATGTAAATTATATTGAAAATAATAAATTAAATATTGAAAGTGTAGAAAGTGCAAATTTATTTTCTTTATCAAAAGTTATTCATTTTAAAAAAAATAATAACCTTCACCTTTTAAATCTAAACTAATTGCATTCTATTTTATCTTTTTAAGCTTGTAAAAATAGCTTATAAAATAATCAATATATAAGATAATTTGTTGAATATCAATAACAATATGTTTAAACAATGTGAAATAATAATTTCTATTTTAATAACTAAAATCTGTTTGAAATAGACAAAACAAATTTTATTAATCAATTTAATCTATAATCTATTGTTTTATTTTAATCTATTGTAAAGTACTTTAGCGACAAATTCAATTCCCATAGTAAATTTCTGCATTTATCAAATGCTTCAAGAATTTTAAATTTTCAACAATTTAAAAAATTTAATTACTATGGAAAAAATCATTTTTAAAACTGGAATTTCGCTTTTTATTACCTTGTTAATTACTTCTTTTTCTATTAATAATGTAGAAAAAAAAGAAATTAACACTGCTAAAAGTATCTTAGAATGGAATGCTGCTAAGATAAGTAAATCACACAATGGTACAATTAATTTAAAATCGGGAAGTTTATTGTTTGATAAAAAAAAATTAATTGGAGGTGAATTTGTGGTAGATATGACCACTATTGTTTGTATGGATTTAAAAGATGATCTCAAAAATAAGTTTGAAAAAGATTTAGCATCCGATGACTTTTTTGGAGTTACCAAATATCCAGAATCTTCATTCAAAATTACATCAATTAATCCTATTGCAATAAATAAATATAAAGTTACCGGAAATTTAACTATTAAAGGCATCACGCTAGAAAATACTTTTGATATCCAAATTGATGGCAATAAAGCAAAAGGAATTATTGTAATTGATCGCACCAAATATGGTATTATTGTTAGATCTGCCAACTTTTTTGAAAACTTAGGATTGAGTTTGGTCTATGATGAATTTAATATAAATTTTTATTTGGTTTTTTAATTTTTCAATTATTATCTATAAACCATTAGAAATAAACTCTAATGGTTTTTTTTATTATTTATAATTGAAGGATAATCTAATAAATAGTTAATATTTACATAAAAACTGGATAGATTATTTTATATTGATTAGAATCATTCTAAATATTGATTAGAATCATTTTAAATAAGTAATAACAAACTTAAATTTGTCAATACTAATCTTTAAAAAATTAATATTATGAAAAAATTGTTAATTGGTTTATTTTCGCTAGGAATAACCGCCTTAGCAACCGCACAAACAGTTCCAGATGAACAGTTTAAAACAATTGAGCTATCCGAAGTTAATATTTTAGCTTTGAATTCTACCTACATTAACAAGGTAATTGACAAACATGCTGCGCAACCTGTACAATCTTTAGAAAGAAAAGCAGCAGCTTTTAATATATTGGTTTCAGATATTTATTCTAAAGAATTTGATTCATATGAAGTTAAATTTGAAAATGAAAAAGGCAGAATTACTGCAACTTATGATATAGACGGAGAAATTATGCGTTCTTATGAAAAATTTAAAGATGTAAAATTACCAAGATCTGTAGCAGAATCTATAGGTGAAAAATATCCTGGGTGGGCTATTGTTAATACAACGTATTTAGTTAATTATAGACTTAATAAAGATTTATCAAGAGAATATAAAGTTTTCTTAGAAAAAGATAAAGAGAAAAAAATGGTAAAAACAGATGAAATTGGAAATTTCCTTTAATCTAATTTGATAATCTATGTATTATATAGCTGTGCGTTTGTACAGCTTTTTTTTTGCTAAATACCTTTTTAAATCAATAAAACAAATTAATGTATTATTTTAATCTATAAAATTTATGGTTTTTTAAATTTATATAAATTTAATTTAGTGGTCTAATCTTACAGTAAACATTTAAATTAAAACTGCTGTAAAAAAAATAAATATATAATTAATCCATAAATCATGAAAAATCTATTTTTAAAATCTTTTTTGTTATTGTCAATTAGTTTATTAACTACTTCTTTTGGTGTAAATCAAGCTAAGAAAAAGGAAGTAGATGTTACAAAAAGTCGTATAGAATGGCATGGTGCTAAAGTTACTGGAAAACATTTCGGAACTATTCAATTAAAATCTGGCAGTTTTTTATTTGATAAAAATAAACCTGTTGGAGGAGATTTTGTTGTAAACATGAATACCATAGTTTGCGATGATTTAAAAGGAGATTCTAAAGGAAAATTAGAAAAACATTTAAATTCTGATGATTTTTTTGGTGTTGCAAATTTTGCAGAATCAACTTTTAAAATTACAAAAATTACTGAAATTGCAAAAAATAAATACAAAGCAACCGGCAATTTAACCATCAAAGGAATTACTGCAGAAAATTCATTTGATTTAGATTTTACAGACAATACAGCCAATGGTACATTTGTTATTGATAGAACTAAATATGGCATTAGATACGGCTCTGGTAGCTTTTTTGACAATCTAGGCGATAAAGCAATACATAATAATTTTGAATTAAAAATATCATTAGTTTTCTAAAAAAAATAAAATATAATTGTAAAACCATTAGTTCTCTAGTGGTTTTTTTTTATTTTAACAATATCCATTACGTTAATATTTAATGTATATTTACCCAAATGTTAGCATTTCTTAAAATATCACTAAATCAAATGCCGTGGGTTTTTATTCCGGGTTTATAACTATTATTCTGAATCATCAATTTTTCCTTATTTTAACAACTTTATATACTTTTTTAAATGAAAAATATAATCGTATTAGGTGCCGGAATGGTAGGTAGCGCAATGGCAATTGACCTAGCAAAAAAACATAAAGTAACTGCAACAGATTTAAATGCAACAACATTAAATAATCTTAAACAAAAAGAAGAATCAATAGCTACTATTGTATTAAATGTCAATGATTTAGAACTGTTAAAAAAAACAATATTACCTTTTGATATCGTAATTTGTGCAGTTCCCGGATTTTTAGGTTTTAAAACCCTAGAAACCATCATCAAAGCTGGAAAAAATGTAATTGATATTTCTTTTTTCCCAGAAAATTCTTTAGAACTTGATGCTTTAGCTAAAAAACATCAAGTAACAGCAATAGTAGATTGTGGCGTTGCGCCAGGAATGGATAATTTAATTTTAGGACGCTATAACGAGGAGCTTATTTTAACAGATTTTGAATGTTTGGTAGGAGGCTTGCCTAAACAAAAAAAATGGCCTTTTAATTACAAAGCACCTTTTTCTCCCATCGATGTAATTGAAGAATATACACGCCCTGCTCGATATGTAGAAAATAGTCAAATTATTACAAGAGAAGCACTTACAGATATTGAACATGTTGAATTTGATAAAGTTGGAACCTTAGAATCATTCAATTCTGACGGATTGCGATCAATTATTTTTACCATGCCGCACATCCCCAATATGAAAGAAAAAACATTGCGTTTTCCAAAACATATAGAATACATTCAAGTGTTAAAATCGAGCGGATTTTTTGATGTAAATCCTATAAAAATTAACGGAATTGACATTTCTCCACTAGAATTTACTTCAAAAATATTGTTCAAAGAATGGAAACTCAATCCAACTGAAGAAGAATTTACTGTAATGAGAGTTACCGTTAAAGGTGTTGACCAAAATGGCAAAAAAACAACAATTATCTATAATTTATACGATGAATACAATCCAGAAACACAAACATCATCTATGGCAAGAACCACTGGATACACAGCAACAGCTGCTGCCAATATGTTTTTAGACGGATTGTTTTCTGAAAAAGGTATTTTTCCGCCAGAATTAATTGGAAAACATCAAAAATGTTTTGAATATATCATCAACTATTTAAATGATAGAGATGTTGTGTATCAAAAAGAAATTATTTTATAAATTCGTAAAAAAATAAACAAATGGAACCTTTCACTGCAACTATTAAAGTTAAAGAAACAGATATAGACACTTTAAACCATGTAAATAATGTTACTTATTTAAAATGGGTACAAGAAATATCGGTGGCGCATTGGTTTAATATCACTACTCCAGCAATTAACAATCTGTATTATTGGGTAGTTTTACGCCATGAAATTGATTATAATCATCCAGTATTTTTAGGCGAAGAAATTACTGCAGTAACTTGGGTTGGAGAATCAGAAGGTGTTAAATCTGATCGATTTGTGCATTTTTATTGCAAAGACAAATTAATCTCAAGAGCAAAAACTACCTGGTGTTTAATGGATAAAACAAGCAATAGACCCACCAGAATTACAGATGAAATTTTAGAAGTTTTAGAACCATTTAAAATGTAATTTTTAAAAAAGTATCTGGTAACTGGTATTTAGTATCTGGTATTTTATATTTTAACAATCATTTAAGTATTTTAGCATTTAAGCATTTAATATTCTAATAAATTGAAAAGTAAAACCTATATTTGCCATAATTTCAGTATATAATGGTTTTAAATTCCATTTAATAAATCTTTCGGTATCTCAATTTTCAGATTGTATTTTCCAAATCATTCATTATGTACTTAAAAAATGTAAACAACAAATTATCAGTATATCATATAAATAAATGGGAAAACCACAACAATCATTCGGTAAAAGTGAAAAAGAAAAAAAACGTTTAAAGAAACGTGAAGAGAAAGAAAAGAAAAAAATTGAGCGTAAAGAAAACTCAAAAGGAGGCGCTTTTGAGGATATGATTGCTTATGTAGATGAATTTGGAAATATTACAGACACCAAACCAGATCCTGCCGATAAAATTGAAATTGATATTGAAAGTATTGAAATTGGGGTGCCTAAAAAAGAAGACAGAGAAGATGCTAATTTTAGCGCTATAAATGAAGGAAAAGTTTCCTTTTTTGATAATTCTAAAGGATTCGGTTTTATTATTGATAACCAATCACAAGAAAAATATTTTGTTCATGTTAGCGGCTTAATTGATGATATTCAAGAAAATGATAAAGTAACGTATGAGCTAGAACGTGGCATGAAAGGAATGAATGCTGTTAGGGTTAAAAAACTATAATTCAGCATTGTAAATAAAAAAATAATTTTTAAAAATAGCTTGATCATTGGTCAAGCTATTTTTTTATATTTCTATATTTGCAAAGTAAAATTTAAATTGATAAGTTTTACTTGGTAAAGCACAATTTAAATTTTGAATAAAATCATTAAAAATGCTACTATGACTGAATTTCGAAACCCTACTTTAATTATTTTAGCATTTTTTTCAATTTATGTTATTTGGGGTTCTACTTATCTTTTAAATAAAATTGCGGTTACAGAACTACCGCCTTTTATGCTTGCATCTATCAGATTTATAAGTGCAGGAGTTTTGATTTTTATAATTGCGTGGTTTACAAAAATGAAACTTAAAATTACACGTAAACAACTGTTTAATAGTGTAATAGCTGGATTTTTATTTTTAACTTTTGGAAATGGAGTAGTGGTGTGGGCACTAAAATATGTAGATAGCGGATTTGCAGCGCTAGAAATATCTGCACAACCGCTTGTAGTACTTTTACTGATGCGCCTTTTTGATGGAAAAAAAATAAAATTAATGTCGGTTATTGGCGTAATTTTAGGAGTTATTGGCATCTATTTGTTGGTAAGTCAAAAAGAATTAATAAGCAATGAAAATACTATTATAGGAATGCTCATGATTTTTGCTTGTATGTTAAGCTGGGGTTATGGTAGTTTATTTGTGTCAAAAGCAGATTTACCATCTAACTTTTTTGTAAATACTGGATATCAAATGATATTTGGCGGAACTATGCTGTTAATTGCAAGTTTTATTTTTGGAGAAGTTTGGACCTATCCAACACAATGGAGTCAGCCAGTGCAAATTTCCATGATAATTCTTGTTATTTTTGGAAGTGTGGTAGCTTTTACTGCATTTAATTATTTATTAAGAGCTGTTTCACCAGAAAAAGTAGCTACATCTACTTATGTAAATCCGATTATTGCCATGACACTTGGTTGGTATTATTTAAATGAGCAAATTACGACACAGTCAATTGTTGCAGCAATTGTACTTTTAACGGGTGTTTATTTTATCAATACAAAAAGAGTACTCACAATATATTCTAGATTTTCTAAGTAGTTTAACTTTAATTAAACATGCTTAAATAACTAATTTACAAATGTTTATAATTATTTTTAAAAAAATATTTACTTATGAAAACATTTAAAAGCAGTATTTCACAAAATGAATTTAATGAAGATGAAAAAGTATTGGCAACAGTCATCAGAAAAAGTATTTTTGATTTAATAAAAACTGCTGTTAAATAGATGTTTTTAAAGATGTAAAAAATGCTTATAAAACAACCCACAAACTTAGAGGGTAATTCAAATATTAATTTATCTCATATCTCAAACATTAAATTAACTATCAATATTTGTATCATAATTTATATTATGTTAAATAATGTTTTTAGAAACCTTTAGCCATCATGCTATCATTATAGTTTAGTTTACACTTCTACTGCTCTTTAACATATAATAGATATGAATGAAACCAAATTTAAAGTATTGATTAAAATCACTTTTAAAATTGATACTCCTCATTGTTTATAATTAAAATATTTGAAACTTTAAAGTAAATTAAATCCTAAACTCATGCCACCAGATTTTAACAAATTCGTTAATGAGGCAAACAAATTCATGAAAGATTATGCAGCTGATCTAAATCTTGGAACAGATACTGATAAAGCTTACAGAATTTTCACTGCCATACTCCACGCCTTTCGTGAAATGATTTCGTTTCAGGAATCGATACAATTGATTGCGCAATTTCCAATGTATTTAAAAGCAATTTATGTAAATCGTTGGGATTTGAAAATTAATAAAACAAAACCAAAAAATACGGAACAATTTATACAGTTAGTGCGTGAAAAATGTGGAAATACTGCCGAAATTGATTTTCCTGATGATGATATTACAGAAATGTATTTAAGCGTAACTTTTATAGTTTTGCGTAAATATATCTCATTTGGTGAAATTGAAAATCTTAAAAGCAATTTACCTAAAGATTTAAAATGGATGGTTGGTGGTACTTTAATGTTCAAAAATTAGTTTTTATATTATTTCTAATTCTCTATTATTCAATTATTTAAACTTATTAGCATGATTAATACTGGTATTTGGATTGACCTACAAAAAGCGTATGTTATCTCTTTTAAAGATGAGCATGAAACTGAATTTTTGATTGCGTCTGAGGTTGAAGACTATAATGTAAAAGGTGGTTCGCGCTCTAAAACTCCGTGGGGTCCACAAGAAAAAGTTTCAGAAAATAAATACTTAGAGCGCAGAAAACATCAACTAAAAAATTATTTTCACAAAATTATTGCGGTGGTTAATCAATCTGATGCAATTGCTATTTACGGACCGTCTAACACTAAAATTCATTTTAAGGAAGAGCTCAAAAAAAACAATAAATCAATTTTTGAGAAAATTAGAATGGTGAAAACCGAAGACAGCATGACTAAAAACCAATTTAAAGCATTGGTTAAATCGTTTTCAAATGCGCTTAATAAAATTTAGAAACTTTATTTAATGCGATTCTTTTAACTTATTTTTTTCTGTTTATTTCGTTTTAAAATTTCTTTAATCAAATCATAAGCGTTAGATTTTATGTCTTTCACACTTTGAAAGTATAAATTTTTTTTATCACTAATTACTTTATGTTTATTATAAAATTCTTTTATACCAATTAAATTATTACTTTCTATTAAAGTTGACAAATACTTTTGTTGAATGTAAATATCAGATTTTAAATGATTTAACTTATTCTTATTTAATTTTAAATGATGAATAATTTTTTTTGATCGGTTGTATAATTCAAAATTACAAAGTTCTAAAAAATAGGAATTGATGAGGTCTTCAAGAATAGTTTCTTCATCAAAAATGAAATCCAATTCAGTTAACCACTCTTTATAGGTATCGTAAATTAGGTCTGCTTTTTTTAACTCTGTTAACAATAGCGTATCCATGATATTATTATTTAATAAAAAGGATCGCTAAAAAGGTTTAATTATATAGCTTATATTTTTAACTTTTCAGCTATTCTTTTTTACTGTTTTTAATAATATTATTTAATTTCTATTACTTTAATTTTTGGCATAACACGGAATTCTTCTTTTTTGAAGATTACAATATTTAGAATTCCATTGTTATAATGGGCTTCTATTTTTTTATCCATATCTATACTATTTGGTAAAGTAATTGAACGTTTAAAGGAACTGTAATTAAACTCTTTACGAGAGAAACCTTCCTCCTTTTCTTCCTTTTTATTAACTTTTTCTGTAGAAATTGTTAATAAGTCATTTTCCAGTTTCACGTTGAAATCTTTTTTGCTTAAGCCAGGTGCTGCTACTTCAATTTCAAATGAATCTTTTTTCTCCCTAACATTAATAGCTGGCATCATTTGATTTCTCATAGCAAAATCATCATGAAATAGTTTACCACCATCCCAAACATCGCCAAGCATGCTATCAATCCAAGGAAATCTGTTGTTAAATTTTACTAACGACATAAGTAGATTATTTAGGTTAATTTGATACATAAAGTTACTATTCTTTACAAAAATCATCAATGATATGCATCAACTTTAGTACTGATTTTAATCAGATTTGCATATAAAAAAAAGGAGCGGAAAATTTCGTTTCCGCCCCAAGAAAGTTTCACTTAATATTAAATAATTCAAATAAAATTTTTAAAACTTCTTCAAACTTTCCACCAAGCTATTCCACGAAGAAATTTCACAAATTCCACTTCTCTAACTGTGAACTTTCTATAAAATCAAATTTTAAAAAAATATTTTTTTTGTGTGTGTTGCACATATTACTTTAACTTACAGGTAAATTTAGTGTATTATATAAATTATTTCAATGATGTAAATCAGTTTTTAGAGTGATATTCATCAGTTGAAATTAAAAAAAGAGACGGGTTATTTTCACTTCCCGTCTCTCCTGAAGAGATCAACTTTTAATTTCTAACCCTTGTTGCATTTCAATTCTATTCTTTCGAATAATTTTCAAAAATTCAGATTTTCAATTTAATTAACCTCCTCATAAACGCACTTACTTTTGAAGGTAAGAACATCATATTTTTAACTTGAAAATCAACTCCCATAAAATTTTCAAGAACTTTATTGGGTTAAAATTACTACAATATTCATTCAATAACAATGATTATAATCAATCAAAAAAATGATTGTAATCATTAAAAAATTAAAATGACGGTTGTAATAAATAATA
>CAMTWE010000179.1:0-7813 GCA_947085395.1 uncultured Bacteroidota bacterium
AAAAATAGTGATTAAGATTTATATTTTGACATAAAAAAATCCCGAGCAAAACTCAGGATTTTTTAGTAAAAATTGCTTTTGGCTCTTTTGCTTTCAACATTTTTGCTTAAAGCTTATGGCTTAATGCTTTTCGCTTACCGATTATCGCTTATCGCTTTTCCCTTTTTTCGCTTATCGCTTTTAAATTACATATAATCTTCAATCGGATTACAGGTACATACTAAATTACGATCTCCGTATGCATCATCAACTCTTCTTACCGATGGCCAAAATTTATTTTCAGCGATATAAGGAAGTGGAAATGCGGCTTGTTGTCTGGTATAATCAAACGCCCAATCATTGTTGGTTAACATTTGTTGGGTGTGAGGCGCATTTTTTAACACATTTTCTTTGTCTTCTAAAGTGCAACTTAAAATTTCATTTTTGATAGCAATTAAAGCAGCTGCAAAACGATCCATTTCCAGTTTGCTTTCACTTTCTGTAGGTTCAATCATCAAAGTTCCTGGAACTGGGAATGAAACAGTAGGAGCGTGGTAGCCGTAATCCATCAATCGTTTGGCAACATCAACAACTTCAATACCGTTGGTTTTAAATGCTCTAAAATCAACAATCATTTCATGAGCCACCATATTATTTTCTCCAGTATAAAGAATTTTGTAATGTGGTGCTAATAATGTTTTTAGATAGTTTGCATTTAAAATGGCAATTTTTGTAGCATCTGTTAATCCTTCAGCTCCCATCATTTTAATATATCCGTATGAAATTACATTTACGTATGCAGAACCCCAAGGTGCGTCAGAAATTGCTTCTATTGGAGTTGAACCGCCCGTTGGAATTACCGGATTGCTAGGTAAAAATGGTGCTAAATGAGATGCAACACAAATAGGACCAACTCCTGGACCGCCACCGCCATGCGGAATGGCAAAGGTTTTATGTAGATTTAAGTGACAAACATCGGCACCAATTACTGCCGGATTTGTCAATCCAACTTGTGCATTCATATTGGCTCCATCCATATAAACTTGTCCGCCATTGTCATGAATTATTTTGGTAATTTCAATAATGCTACTTTCAAAAACTCCGTGAGTTGATGGGTAAGTAACCATTAAACACGCTAAATTATCTTTGTGTAAAAGTGCTTTTTCTCTTAAATCATCTACATCCATATTGCCGTTTTCGGTAGTTTTGGTAACCACTACTTTCATGCCTGCCATTACTGCAGTAGCCGGATTTGTGCCGTGTGCAGATGCTGGAATCAAACAAATATTGCGATGTGCTTGACCAATAGATTTTAAATAAGCTCTAATTACCATTAAACCAGCATATTCTCCTTGAGCACCAGAATTGGGTTGAAGTGAAGTAGCGGTAAATCCGGTAATTATGTTTAAATCATTTTCTAATGTTTTAAAAAGTTCTTGATAACCTTCGGCTTGATCAATAGGCACAAAAGGATGCATATTTCCCCAACTTCCTGTGCTTAATGGAATCATTTCTGAAGCCGCATTGAGTTTCATAGTACAAGACCCCAAAGAAATCATGGAATGGTTTAACGATAAATCTTTGCGCTCTAATAATTTAAGATAGCGCATCATTTCAGTTTCTGAATGGTATTTTTTAAAAACTTCATGGTTTAAAAATGAAGATTTCCTAGCTAAGTTTTCAGGTATAATTACTTTATTAATTGCTTCAGTAAATTGTACAGTTTCTTTTCTTTCTGCTTCAGCTAAAACATTTAAAATGTGATTAATATCTCTTAATCTGGTAGTTTCATTGATAGAAATTCCGATGGTTTTTTTATCGATTATTAAAAAGTTTATTTCATTATTTTCTGCTATTTCTTTAACTTTTTCAGACGATGAAACACTTACTGTAAGGGTGTCAAAATAAATAGTATTGTGTTGTTGCAATCCCAATTTTGAAATTCCATCAGCCAAAGTATTGGTTAAATTATGAATTTTTTGAGCGATGTATTTAAGCCCATTTTGTCCATGATAAACAGCATACATTCCTGCCATCACAGCTAATAAAACCTGTGAAGTACAAATATTTGAAGTGGCTTTTTCGCGTTTGATGTGTTGTTCACGGGTTTGTAACGCCATACGAAGTGCTCTGTTGCCATCTGCATCAATGGTAACTCCGATAATTCTGCCTGGAATTGCACGTTTATATTCTTCTTTGGTGGCAAAAAATGCAGCATGTGGACCGCCATAACCCATCGGAATTCCGAAACGTTGGGTAGTTCCAACCACTACATCTGCGCCCCATTCTCCTGGAGGCGTTAACAAAGCTAAGCTCAATAAATCGGCAGCTACAACTATTTTAGTTTGATTTTCTGTTGCTTTAGTAACAAAGTTGGAATAATCATAAATTTCACCATTTTTAGCAGGATATTGAACAATTGCTCCAAAAACATCGGGTGTAAATTTAAAGGTTTCATGGTTGCCAAAAACCAATTCAATTCCAAGTGGATTGGAACGGGTTTTTAAAACAGAAATGGTTTGTGGCAATACTTCATCAGAAACAAAAAAGGTAGTAGCAACTGCTTTTATTTGTTCTTTTGTTCTGGAATTAAATAACATCAACATGGCTTCTGCAGCTGCGGTTCCTTCGTCTAAAAGTGAAGCATTTGTAAGTTGCATTCCGGTTAAATCTGTTACCATAGTTTGGTAATTTAACAAGGCCTCTAATCTTCCTTGTGCAATTTCTGCTTGATAAGGTGTGTATGCAGTGTACCAACCTGGGTTTTCAAAAATATTTCTTTGGATAACAGCAGGTAAAGTTGCCGGATGGTAACCCAATCCGATGTAAGATTTATATACTTTATTTTTTGTTGATAAAAGATGAATGTGTTGTCTGTAATCTGATTCGCAAATGGCAGTTGCTAAATCTAATTTTTTAGGCAATCTGATATCTGTAGGAATGGTCTTTGAAATGAGATCATCAAGCGTTTGAACACCAATAGTGTTTAACATTTCTTGAATATTTTCTTCTCTAGGACCAATATGACGAAGTACAAATGAATCTGTTTTCATTACTTTTTAATTTGTTTGTTTTGAGGTGCAAAATTACAGAAATTTAATATAATTATGACGCTAAAATAGCTAAAATAGTTGCTGATTTTGTTAAGCTTAATGGATTAAAATTGAGCTTTATGAGCGCTAAAAAGTTGATAATAAAATGTTATATAGATGAATCTTAGTTGAGTTGCAATTCTGTGTTTATTGCTTCGGAGAAAGGTTTGTAATGCGGAAAATAACTCAACAATTCTTCTTCTGTAATCACTTTTATGTTTAGAAAATAGGCGCTTTTAAGTTTTGAAGAATCAATATTTGATTTACCCACAATTAATACATCAACAGCGCTATTAAAGGTTTTTTCTATTGTAGCGCCATTTTCCCATAATAATTCGGCTAAATCATTTCTAGTTTTGAAATAATACAATTCACCTGTAATGAGTACTTTTTTATTGGAAAAATAATGCTGATTGTAAATCAATTCTTTGTTGGGTTTTTGAAATTTCCAATCAACTCTTTTGGTGTTTTTATTTCGAAACCGTTCTCCTGAACTTTTTTTTTGGGTTAACTTTTTTCTTACGTTAAATCTTGAAATAAAATAAATCATCAATATGAAGAAAATTACTAAAATAAAAATAAATAAATGACTCATATCAAATGATTTAAAATCAAATATATGAATTTATTTTAAATAAAAAAACCACTCTAATGGAGTAGTTTTTAAAATTTTATGAGATTTTTTAAGAGAATAAACTCTCTATTGATGCTCTTACTTCTTCTGCTAAAACGGCATCTACTAAAATACGACCGCTATGCTCATCGGTAATAATTTTTTTACGAGAGGCAATTTCTATTTGAATTTGTGGCGGAATGGTAAAAAATGAACCACCAGATGCGCCTCTTTCTATAGCAACAACCGCTAAGCCATTAATTACTTTTGAACGAATTTTTTTGTATGCTTTTAATAATTGCACATCAATTAAATTACCAAATTCTTCAGATTTGCGCAATAAAAGATTTTCTTCTTTCTCGGTTTCTTTCATAATGGCATCTAATTCAGATTTTTTATGACCTAAATGTTGATTTAAACCTTCCATTTTTTCATTGATTTCAGCTATTAATTCGTTTTTCTGAACAATTTTCAGCGCAAACTCGTTAATGCGTTTTTCTGCCAATTTAATTTCTAATTCTTGGTATTCAATTTCTTTGGATAAAGAGTCAAACTCACGATTGTTACGAACATTTTTTTGTTGTTCCGTATATTTTTTTGTCATCTCTTTATGAGAATCAATCGCTAATTTTTTTACCTTAATTTCATTTTCAAGTTGCTCAACTTCTGTTTGAATTTTAGATAATCGGGTGTTTAAACCTGCAACTTCATCTTCTAAATCTTCCACTTCTAAAGGAAGTTCACCTCTTACACTTCTTAATTCATCAATTTTTGAGTCAATAATTTGTAAAGCGTACAATGCTTTTAATTTTTCTTCAACGGTAACTTCTTTCTGTTTAGCCATCTTTATAAGTAATGTATTGGATTTGTATTTGTTTCTGATAAAATGATTGCAAAATTAGCACTTTTTTTTGTAAGATAATCAACTAATAAATTTTTTGTGAATTGCTCACTTTCATAATGACCCACATCAACCAATAAAATACTGTTTTCTGCGCGGTAAAATTCGTGGTATTTTAAATCTGATGTAATAAATGCATCGGCACCAGAAGCAATTGCCATTTCAATTGCAAAACTTCCAGAACCACCTAAAACAGCCACTTTATGAATTTTTTTATGCAACAATTTTGAATGCCGAATTCCATTTATATTCATTTTTTTCTTCACCAATTTTAAAAAATCATCTTCTAAAATGGGCTCAGTAAATTCGCCCATCATTCCCAATCCAATTTGCTGATTTTTATTGTTTAAAGTGATGATTTCATATGCCACTTCTTCATACGGATGATTGTCAAACAATGCTTTTAACACTTTTTGTTCTTGATGTTTTTCAAAAATAACGGTAATACAAGTTTCATTTTCTTGATGCGTAATTCCTTTTTTACCAAGTGTAGGATTGGCATTTTCATTGGCTTTGTAAGTTCCAAATCCGTCAATATTAAAACTACAATGCTCATAATTTCCGATACTTCCTGCGCCAGCTTCAAACAAAGCCAATCGCAATTTTTCAGCATTTTTTATCGGAACATAAGTGGTTAATTTTTGAATGGTTTGGGTTTTTGGCATTAAAATTTTCGGATTGTTTAAGCCCAATATTTCACAAATTTTCGCATTTACACCAACATTTGAATTGTCGAGTGCCGTATGCGTTGCATAAATAGCAATATTGTGCTTAATGGCTTTTATCACCACCCGTTCTACATAATTTTTACCTGTTAATTTTTTTAATCCACTAAAAATAATGGGATGAAAACTGATAATCAGATTACAATTTTTAGCAATTGCTTCATCAACTACACTTTCTAAAGTATCGAGTGTTACCAAAACTCCGGTAACTTTTTCAGATGGATTTCCTACTAAAAGTCCGACATTATCAAAATCTTCAGCATAGGTTAAAGGTGCAATTTCTTCAATAAGTTTAGTAATTTCTAGAATTCTCATACAATTGAATTGATTTTCAAAGTTAATTTATTTGAACAAATAATAATAATTGTTTTGTATTTTCGCATCAATGAAAACATTAAGAAAATTATTGTTCCCTTTTTCCTTTATATACTTAGTCATAAGTTGGATTCGAAACAAATGTTTTGATTACGGGATTTTAAAATCGCATACTTTTGAGATTCCAATTATTGTGGTTGGAAATCTCAGAGTTGGTGGCACCGGTAAAACGCCACAAATAGAATATTTGATAAGATTACTAAAAAATACTAAAAATGTAGCCGTTTTAAGTAGAGGATATCAGCGAAAAACATCAGGATTTTTAATTGCCAAAAAGGGTTTAACTGCCGTTGATTTAGGCGATGAACCTTTTCAATATTTTAAAAATTTTCCAGAAATTATTGTGGCTGTTGATGAAAAAAGAGTGAACGGAATTCAGCAACTGTTGAAATTACCCAATCCGCCAGCTGTTATTTTGTTAGATGATGCTTATCAACACCGAAGTGTAAAACCTGGTTTATCCATTTTATTGACTCCTTTTGATGATTTATATGTAAATGATTATATGATGCCTGTTGGTAATTTAAGAGAACTTCGATCGGGTTCAGACAGGGCAGACATAATCATAATAACAAAATCTCCCGAAAATATTACAGATGAATTACAAGATGAAATTAAAATTAGCTTAAAATTAAAACCCTATCAACAATTGTATTTCAGTGCTATTTCTTATCATAATGTTTTAAAAGGCAATAATAAACCTCTTACAATTAGCGATTTAAAAAAATATGAAGTCTTGTTAATTACAGGAATTTCCAATCCGCTTCCTTTAACAAAATTTTTAACGGCTCATGAAATTACATTTAAACATCTAAAATATAAAGATCATCATCATTTTGATGAAAAAGATATCATACAAATAAAGAATGAATTTAATAACATAACTGTCGAAAACAAGCTAATTCTGACTACAGAAAAAGATTATGTTCGTATATTTGCCAACTTGGAAAATTGTTATTTCATTTCCATCGAAACTATTATAGTAAATAATGATGCTGATTTCAGCCAAAAAATATTGAATTATGTGGGATAAAGTCCAAGAAACTGTTGTATTTTTAAAATCAAAAGGTATTACAAAACCCGATTACGGAATTATTTTAGGTACCGGTTTAGGGAGTTTAGTAGAAAATATTGAAGTGGAAATTAAATTGCCTTATGAAGAGATTCTCAATTTTCCGGTTTCTACCGTTGAAGGTCATTCTGGTGAACTAATTTTCGGAACGCTATCTGGTAAAAAAGTTTTGGCTATGAAAGGCAGATTTCACTATTATGAAGGTTGGGATATGCAACAAGTTACTTTTCCGGTTAGGGTGATGAAATATTTAGGCGTAGATAATTTAATAGTATCTAATGCCTCTGGCGGTGTAAATCCAGCTTTTAAAGTGGGCGATATCATGATTATTACAGATCACATAAACTTTATGCCAGAACATCCATTACGTGGCGCAAATGACAAGCGTTTTGGTCCTCGTTTTGTAGATATGCACGAGCCATACAGTATGAAAATGATTGCAAAAATGGAGGCAATTGCGCTTGAAAATGACATCAAAATACAGAAAGGAATTTATTTGGCGCTTCAAGGACCAACTTTTGAAACACCTGCAGAATATATGATGGTAAAAGCTGTTGGCGCCGATGCTGTTGGCATGTCAACCGCACCAGAAGTAATTGTGGCTAAACATATGGGGATGACTTGCTTCGGAATTTCTGTAATTACAGATATGGGTGGCGAAGGTCATGTAGTAGCGGTATCGCATGAAGAAGTACAACATGTAGCTAAAATTGCCGAAAAAACGGTGGCTAAATTGGTGAAACAATTTGTAGCAGAATTCTAAGTTTTAAATCAAATCTTTATGTAAAGTTTTGATAATTCCGTCAACAAGACCAATTTTCGGAACATAAATTTTATCGGCATTGCTCCATTCCATCGCTGAAAGATATATTTTTAAAGCCGGAATAATTACGTCTGCACGATCCGGATTTAGCGCATATTTAATAATTCGCTCTTCATAAGTTAAGGTACTTAGAAACTCAAATTGTGTTTTTAAGTATTCTAAAGAAAGCGGTTTGCTTTGCATTTTCCCAGAGAGTTTAAATATTTTGTTGATATTTCCTCCAGATCCAATTA
>CAMTWE010000180.1:0-19228 GCA_947085395.1 uncultured Bacteroidota bacterium
ACTGAAATTTATATTTATCAAAATACTAAAGAATCGTTTTAAATGAACAAAATTTATTTTGATAATGCTGCCACAACAGCTATTAGACCTGAAGTTATTGAGCTTATAACCGATGCAATGAAAACGGTTTATGGCAATCCGTCATCGGTTCATCAGTTTGGCAGAAGTGCCAAATCTTTGGTAGAAACGGCTCGTAAAAATATAGCAAAACATTTGAATGTTTCGGCATCCGAAATTTATTTTACATCGGGTGGGAGTGAAGCCAACAACTTAATTTTATGGAATGCCGTTGCAAATTTGGGTGTAAAACGGATAATTACTTCTAAAATAGAACACCACGCAGTTTTACATAAAATTTTGGAATTAAAAGCGCAATATTATTTTGAATTAGCGTTTGTAAACATTGATAAAAACGGAAAAATCGATTTAAATCATTTAGAAGAATTGTTGCAAGATGAAACTTCTAAAACCTTGGTTTCATTGATGTATGTCAACAATGAAATTGGTAATTTATTGGATATTAGTATAGTAAGTGAATTATGTAAACAATATCACGCTTTATTTCATTCGGATACCGTTCAGGGAATCGGGCATTTTAACATCGATTTACAAAAAACACCGATTGATTTTATCAACGCCAGTGCACATAAATTTCACGGACCCAAAGGTGTCGGATTTTTATATGTAAAAAAAGGATTTGCCCTAAAACCAATGCTGATTGGTGGCGAACAAGAAAAAGGATTGAGAGCTGGAACCGAAAATATACACAGTATTTTAGGCATGGAAAAGGCCTTGACCATTTCTTTGGCTAATTTGGAAGCAGAACAAAAGTATATTCAAAACTTGAAAACGTATTTCATCCATCAACTCAAAGATATTACTGGAATACAATTTAATGGATTATCAACCGATGAAAATCAAAGTAGCTATCTTATTTTAAATGTTCGTTTTCCTGTAGAGACTGATTTGCTGTTATTTAACCTCGATTTAAAAGGTATTGCAGTTTCTGGCGGAAGCGCTTGTCAGAGTGGTGCTCAAAAAGGTTCTCATGTGTTGGCAGAACTTATGCAAGATAATGAACGCAACAAAGCATCTATTCGTTTTTCTTTTTCACATCAAAATACCAAAGCAGAAATAGATTATACCATAGCGGTTTTAAAACAGTTGATCTTGTCTTAATTTAGCGGTAAAAGTGAATAACAAATTCTGTATTTTTGCATAAAAATTAAGTTTTATGCAACAATTATTTTATTTCTTTGCTGTCTTAACAATCAGCTTTTTGATGGCATCTTGTAGTTCCTCAAATGTTATAAATACTTTAAAGCCAACAGCAGATTTAGCTGCACCTTTGGTGTATGAAAAAGAAATTTCTAACATCAATATTCCCATTTCAATCAAATTAAGAGATATTGCTTTTCAAACCAATAAAAGTTTAGACGGATTGATTTTTGAGGATAACAAAATTGAAGATGATAATATTGCCCTTAAAGTTTGGAAAGATGCTCCCATACAAATTATAGAAGAGTCTGGGAAAATAAAAATAGTATTGCCTTTAAAAGTTTGGTCTAAAGTGCGTTATGGAACCAGTATTTTAGGAATGAATATGTTTGATACCAGCGAACTCAATTTTAATGGTACCGTTACTTTATTGAGTGATGTAACGCTGAACAATTGGAAATTACAAACAAAAACACTTATAAAAACTATTGAATGGAAAGAAAATCCATCCTTAAAAATAGCAGGTAAAGTTGTGCCTATAACTTTTTTAGTCAATCCGGCGATGAAATATTTTAAACCAATCATTGAAAAAAATATTGATGACGCTATTTTAGAATCATTAAATTTTCAGCCCTTTGTTTTAGATGCCATAGAAAAAATTAGTGTTCCTTTTTTGGTTAACCAACAATATGAAACTTGGTTTAATATTGTGCCAATTTCTTTGAATGTGACTGATGCCAAAATTAGAAATGAAGCCATTTCTTTAGCAATTGGAATGGATAGTTATATGGAAACTTTTATTGGAACAAAAGCGCAAAAATCTTTTCAGAAAGATAAAATTACTTTAAAACATATACCCAAAATAAACGATAATTTTTCAGCATCTTTGATGGTTGTTTCGCCTTATCTTCAAATATCAAAGTTAATTACTAAAAATTTTGAAGGACAAGAATTTGTTTCAGGCAATAAAAAAGTAACGGTAAAAAAGGTTGATTTATGGCATAAAAACGGTAAAATAATCATCGCTTTAAACCTATTAGGAAGCATCAACGGAACTATTTATTTAACGGGAATTCCAACTTTTGATGCGCAAAAATCTGAAATTTATTTTGCTGATTTAGATTATATACTCGACACCAAAAACGCTTTGATGAAAACAGCCAATTGGTTAGCACAAGGTATTATTCTTAAAAAAATAAAGGAAAATGCAAGGTATTCTGTTAAAAAAGAAATGGAAGATGCTCAAAAACAAATGTTAAGCTATATGAGTAATTTTTCACCGGCAACTGGCATATTTATAAATGGAAAAGGAGATGGAATTACCCTAAATAAAATCCAACTAACCGATCAAGCCATAGTAGCTACCGTTAAATCAACTGGAAAAATTAATGTAACAATTGACGGATTGAAATA
Source organism: uncultured Bacteroidota bacterium (assembly GCA_947085395.1). GTDB lineage: Bacteria > Bacteroidota > Bacteroidia > Flavobacteriales > Flavobacteriaceae > JAGXRT01. The sequence continues at coordinate 2,632 of CAMTWE010000180.1, forward strand.
GTTTCTAACTATATTTATCAAATCATTCACAAATAATAATGAAGAAAATCATCGATTTTAAAAATAAGTTTATCAATCAGCTAAAGTCTATTCCTTTTACAAAACAGTACTTAAAAAAATACTTTAAATACAGTATTTTTACGGGTATCGGTTTTGGGTTTTTATTTTTTTTAGCCATTTATTTCGGATTTTTTGGTCGCGTACCCACCAATAAAGAAGTAAAACTCTTTAGAAATATGGAAGCGTCTGAAGTATATTCGGCAGATAATGTGTTGCTTTTTAGATTTGATAAAGAAAATAGACTTAATATTCCTTTTGATTCGATACCGAAACATTTAATTCATGCCTTAGTGGCTACTGAAGATACCCGTTTTTATGATCATAACGGCGTTGATATCCAAAGTTTAGGTAGGGTTTTAATTAAAACTATTTTAATGGGCGACAAAAGTTCTGGTGGTGGAAGCACCATTACCCAACAATTGGTAAAGAATTATTTTCCTCGAAAATCGTATTGGTTTTTATCAACCCCCATCAATAAATTAGAAGAAATGGTTGCGGCCTATAAATTAGAGCAACATTTTAGTAAAGATCAACTCATAGAATTTTATTTCAACACCGTTCCATTTGGCGATTCAGCTTTCGGATTAGAAAGTGCAGCTCAACGATTTTTCAGTAAATCAGCTGCAAAAATAACCATAGAAGAAGGCGCTGTTTTAATAGGAATGCTCAAAGCATCCTCTACTTTTAATCCGCTTAAAAATCCAGAAGTTTCCAGAAGCCGCAGAAATGTAGTGCTTTTGTTGATGAAAGAAAATGATTTCATCACCCAAAATCAATTAGATTCTATTGCCAGTATCCCATTAGTGACACAAAAAAAAATACTGCCACGCCACATCGGAAAAGCGCGTTATTTTACAGAATATGTGCGCTTACAAATGCAAGAATGGCGTAAAACAAACTTTAAATCGAGTGGTAAAGCATATGATTTATTTAAAGATGGATTAAAGATTTACACCACTTTAAATTACGAAATGCAACAATATGCCGAAAAATCGGTAGCTAAAAGATTGAAACATTTACAAAGAGAATTTGATTATCAATGGAATAATGAAGAACCTTGGGCAGATGTTCCTATCGTGTTGGAAAATGCCATTAAAAGTTCTCGTCGCTATAAATTGATGGAAGCAGCTGGCGCATCGGCATCAGCTATTAAAGATTCATTCAATTCGCCTGTCAAAATGAGAATTTTTTCATGGAATGGCGATAAAAATGTAACTATGACACCGCTCGATTCGGTTAAACATTATCTAAAACATTTACACGCCAGTTTCATTGCTTTAGAACCTAAATCTGGGCATATAAAAGCGTATGTTGGTGGTATAAATGAACAATATTTTCATTATGATCATGTTACCACCAAACGGCAAGTGGGCAGTACTTTTAAACCCTTTGTTTTTGCCGCAGCCATAGAAAAAGGAGTTTTGCCCTGTGATAGGTATCCGAATAATTTGATTAAATATCCGCAATATGAAGATTGGGAACCCAAAAACTCTGATCATATTTATGGAGGTGAATTTAGTGTTTGGGGCGCGTTGGCAGCATCAGTTAATACAGTTACTGTGCAATTAATGTTTAAAGCTGGTTTAGACAATATTATTAAATTGGCAAATGCCATGGGTATTGAAACTATCTTACCCAGAGTGCCATCTTTGGCATTGGGAACTGCAGAGCTTTCGCTCTTAGAAATGACTAGAGCTTATGGGACTTTTCCAAATTACGGAATTCCAACGCAGGAAGTTTCCGTTTTAAAAATTTTGGATAGAGAAGGAAACGCTCTCAATACTTTTCCGGTAACTGCTAAAAAGGAAGTTTATTCGCCCAAAACTGCAGAAATTATGGTCGAAATGTTGCGTAAAGTGGTTAATAATGGAATTGCTGCGCCGTTTAGATATGATTTTCAATTGTTTTATGATTTAGGAGGTAAAACAGGAACTTCACAAAATCATGCCGATGGATGGTTTATCGGTTTTTCTTCAAATTTAGTAACAGGCGCTTGGGTGGGCGCAGAAAATCCGTCCATTCATTTTAAAAATATGCAATACGGACAAGCGTCTTATACCACACTTCCTATCAATGGTGAGTTTATGCGGATGTTACAAGCAAATCCATCGTTTAAATATTATTTAGAAGGAACTTTTAGAACACCCTCTAAAGAAGTGCAAAGTTTGTTTCAATGTTTATCGCGTAAAAATGTGCCTAGAAAACAAATAGATACCTTAAATGTCATTAAAAAAGACACCTTAATAAATGTTGTAAAAACAGATAGTTTACAGTAAAGTTGCTGTTTAATTGTTTAAAATTTTCAAAATGAACCTAAAATATACACTTTTATTCCTTTTAATAGGATTCACTACATCGGTTTATTCTCAGAAAAAATCTGAAATAGATGTCATAAAATTAGATGCTTATTTTTCGCAAATGCAACAAGATTGGGATGTGCCTAGTATGTCTATCGGCATTGTAAAAGACGGAAAATTGGTGTTTACTAAGAGTTATGGAACTATAGAAATTGGCAATAATGTAAAGCCAGATGCCAATACTTTATACGCCATCGCTTCAAATTCTAAAGCTTTTACCGCCACTATTTTGGGGATGCTAGTGCAAGAAGGCAAACTTTCTTGGGATGATAAAGTGAAAGATTATTTGCCCTATTTCGAACTTTTTAAAGATCCTTGGGTGAGTAAAGAAATTACCATGCGCGATTTGTTGAGTCACCGTGTTGGATTGGGCACTTTTAGCGGTGATGTTATTTGGTATAAATCTAATTTAAGCGCAGCAGAAATTGTTAAAAATGCTAAATATTTACCAAAATCATATGATTTTAGAGCAGGTTATGGTTATTCTAATGTGATGTATATTGCTGCCGGAGAAGTGATTAAAAAAATAACCGGTAAACCTTGGAGTGAAGTTGTTAAAGAGCGGATTTTGATTCCGTTAGCAATGAATCGTACGGTAACAAATCCAAATCAACTTCAAAATAAAGGAAATTTTGCTACACCACATGGACGAAAAGAGGGCGTTAATTTCCCGATTGCTTGGGAAAATTGGGAAGAAATTGGCGCTTTAGGCGGACTTATTTCTAGTGTAAATGATGTTTCTAAATGGATGATTTTTAATCTGAATAAAGGAATCCAAGGAAAAGATACTTTACTAACTTCTAAGACGATTAATAATATTTGGACACCTCACAATAATTTTAAAGTTGATCATACCAAGAAAAATGATTTCAATCGGCATTTTAATGGCTATGGTTTAGGGTGGAGTATGAGTGATTATCACGGAAATTTAAGATTGGGACATACCGGCGGTTATGACGGAATGATTACGGCTGTTACTTTAGTTCCCGATCTAAATTTGGGTGTTGTGATATTGACAAACGGCATGAAAAGTCCGATTACAGCTGCAACCAATTATGCACTAGATACTTATATAGGGATTAAAGTAAAAGATTGGAATAAGGAGTTGCTGAAACTCAATGAAAGTTATGAAGCAAAAGATACTAGGGTAGCCGATAGAGTTTCAAAAAGAGCCTTAAATACGCAGCCATCTTTTGCATTAGATAAATATGTTGGTACTTTTAAATCGTTAATTTATGGAAATATCATCATTTCAAAAGCGCAAAATAGTTTAAAATTAACTTTTGAACATTCGCCAAATTTGTCTGCAAGTTTATCGCATTGGCATTTTGATACTTTTAAAATTGAATGGGATACGCCACATGCTTGGCTAGATTTTGGAACCGTAAAATTTAATTTTGATAACAATTTGGAAATTTTATCACTAGATTTTGATGTACCCAATGATGATATCTTTTTTGAAGAATTAAAACCGGTGAAAATTAAGTAGCAAGTATTGAGTATTGAGTATCAGGAACAATTTCAGATGCTGGTGCGAGCGTCACGCTCGTACCTATATAAATCATACTTTCATAAATATTTTTTTTGTTTAAGATTTATTATTTTTGATTATATGAGCAGAAAGTACAAATTTGGAGAAAAAAAGGGAGCTTACTTTATAAGTTTTGCTACCATTAATTGGATTGATGTTTTTACACGTGATGAATACTTTGGATGTATCATTGAATCATTAGATTATTGTAGGAAACACAAGGGTATGGAACTTTACGGCTATTGTATTATGCCCAGTCATATTCATTTAATTTTTCGTTCATCATTTGATGATCCTTCTGGTTTGATTAGAGATTTTAAAGGATTTACCTCAAGAAAGATGCTTAAAATAATAGAAGAAAATCCACAAGAAAGTAGAAAAGAGTGGATGCTTTGGATGTTTGAAAGAGCAGGAAAGAAAAACAGCAATATTGAGTATAGGCAATTTTGGCAACAAAATAATATGCCTATTGAAATATGGTCTTTAAAAGTATTTGAGCAAAAGTTAAATTATATTCATAACAATCCAGTTGAAACAGGTTTTGTTACGGATCCAATTGATTGGAAATATAGTAGTGCAAGAAATTATGGTAATGATGATCAAACTATATTGGAAATAGATAGAAATTAATTTTTTTACGGGTAGGTACGAGCGTGACGCTCACACCAGCAGTGGCAGGCAATTTAACATTCAACATTTAAACTTTAAACTTTAAACTAACTTTATGTTTACAAGCCATTTAGGAGAATTTATTGCCCTTTTAACAGCGGTTTTTTGGACCATAACCAGTTTATCATTTCAACAAGCTACCAGGCGAGTTGGTTCAATTCCGGTGAATGTTATTAGGTTGATGATTGCATTGGTCATTTATGCGGTGATTGCAGCTTTTACCAGAGGTCTGTTTTTACCTTTTGATGCAAGTTCGCATCAGTGGATTTGGATGTCTGTTTCTGGTTTGGTTGGATTTGTATTTGGTGATTATTTTTTACTCAAATCGTATGAGTTTATCAGCGCCAGAATTACCATGTTAATTATGTCGTTGGCGGCACCTCTTGCTACTTTAATCAGTTGGTTAGTGTTGGGTGAAACGATGAGTACTTTATCCTTATTTGCCATGTTTATTGCCATTTTCGGAATCATTTTAGTGATTACTGAAAAGAAAAAATCTGAAGACGAAATCATCGGAAAAAAATCGAGAAAAATACAATTTTCATTTGCTCCTAAAGGATTGATTTTTGCTTTTTTAGGAACTATTGGTCAGGCAAGTGGATTGGTTTTAAGTAAATACGGTATGCGCGATTATAATGTCTTTGCAGCAACACAAATTAGAATTATTGCTGGTACTTTCGGATTTATAATACTCGTAACAGTACTCAACCGATGGTCAAAAGTTAAACTAGCAGCTACCGACACAAAATCGATGAAATTTATTATGATTGGCTCCATTTTCGGTCCGTTTTTGGGTGTTTATACTTCTTTATTGGCTATAAAATTTACGACTATCGGAATCGCATCCACCATTATGGCTATTATTCCGGTATTGATAATTCCGCCAGCTATTTTATTGTACAAAGAAAAAGTAACTTTAAAAGAAGTTATAGGCGCTTTAATTGCTTTAAGCGGAATTGTGTTGTTTTTTGTGTAATCGGTTTATGGTTTAATCGGTTAATCGGTTAATTGTTTAATTGAAACGTTCTTATATACAGTTTTGTATTTAAGCATATTATTGATCAATTTTTGAAATTCACACGTTTCACGTCTAAAAATTGTTACACAAAGTTTCACAAAGAACCCACAAAAATCACGAAGTTTTTCGTTAACTTTTTTCGTCTCAATTCTCAATTCTCACATCTCAATTCTCACATCTCACATCTAAAAATTGTTACACAAAGTTTCACAAAGAAGCCACAAAAATCACGATGTTTTTCGTTAACTTTTTTCGTCTCAATTCTCAATTCTCAATTCTCACATCTCACATCTCAATACTCAATTCTCATTTTTCAATTATTCTCGCTAATTCTTCGTTAAAATCATGTTGTAAATCCTCATGTAACAGCATAATTTTCTTTTTAACAGCATTGATTTCTCTATTAAAAATGTTTTGGATTACCGGATGTTGTACTAATATAGAGGGATGATAATTATACATTTTTGCACAAAAGTAGAGTAGCAGTTCAACCTCCGTTTCCTTTTTCTTAGAATATCGGATTTGTATTTTGATCCCCTTTAAAATTTTACGAATCCCCTTTTTTATATAGATGTAATTATTGGTATTAAGCATATCAAATTGATTATCAATCTCCATTTTAATCCTGTTTATATAACCATCTTCATCAGCAGACTCAAATAAAGAGTAAGTTAGCAATTCTTTATTTTCTTTTTTAAATTTGGATAGATGCAGAATTAAGTCAATCATTTCATTGGTAGAACAATGTGATAATTCAGCTTTGAGTTCTTTTATAGTAACAGCTTTCATGAGTGCAAGTTAAGCAATGTAATTTGGGTTTAATAATTTTATTATAAATCTATCAATTTTATCTTAATTTTTATGCAAATAATTGTTTTTTTTATCGATTTTATGAGCAAAAATTTGATATTAATTACTTCAATTAATATCCTCTTTTTTTGATTATATTTACCAATTAATTATGCTCCCAAATTATGCCAATAAATATTTTATTTATTGAAAGTGAAGATTTAAATCAAGATTCCATTAAAGCCCTTTTAAAGGATAAAGTTGGAATTAAATATCATATTATTGATGATTTTCATTTGTTGCCAGATGAATTAAACTTATATGATTATACCCATATCGTAGCTTCGTTTATAATAGATGACCGTATAATTGTTGAGTATTTAAAACACATTAAAATTCCATTATTAGTAGTTACAACATATGAAATAAATAATTTTTCATTAAATAAGATCCAACCTCCATTGTCGTTTTCAAAATTATTTTCATTTATTTGTGAGAAAAATGTAATTTCATATGAAACACTTGAAAAATATGTAGATGGAAATATGGTTTTTTTAAATAAATTAAAGGAAGCTATTGAAGATGAGTTTAAGTTAAATTTGAAAGAGTTACCTTTATTTATTAAGACCAATAATTTAGTTCAAATTCAAAATAATGTTCACAAGCTTATCAGTAAATTTGCGTTGATTAATATGATTGATTCGTATAATTTATCAATAGAAATTGATAAAAAAATTATTGAGGAACCTGAAATACAACTAGATAATTTAAATCAAATATTAGTTGATATTGAAATTGCACTTATACAATTAAAATAGGGAAAAATGAATTGTACAATTATTGAAGACGACCAGTTTTATATAGATTTTCTAGTAGAATATTGTCATAAACTAAAGATCGATGTTGTTGGTATTTACAAAGATTCTGTGGTTGCTTTTCAAGAAATAGATAAAATTTCGGATAGTGATCTTATTTTTTTAGACATTCATATGCCCGATATTTCTGGTTTTGATATTCTAAAGAATTTATCAGATTGTCAGGTAGTTATAGTTTCTGCAGATGATCAAAATGCAATTAAAGCATTTGATTTTAGTGTTACAGATTATTTGCAAAAACCTTTTACATTTGAGCGCTTTTTAAGAGCTGTAAATAAAGTAAAAGCCAATTTAGATTTAAATAAAGTTAAAGAAGAAGTTGCAGATAATATATTACCTATTAAATCTGTTTTTTTTCCAAAAAGTACTGGTTCTATTTATGTCAATATCAATAAAAAATTGGTGAAAATAAATATAGATGACATCAATATTGTAGAAGCTAAAGGCGATTATGTATTAATAAAATTAGAAAGTGTTGGTAATTTAATTGTTCATTCTACTTTAAAAAAGATAAAAGATAAATTACCAGAAGATACTTTTGTACAAGTGCATCGTTCATTTGTTATCAATATTAAGAAAATTGTTGATATAGAAGAATCTACCATCGTTGTAAATAGAGATGTTATTCCTATTAGCAGAGGCAATAGGACCTATTTATTAGAAAAATTAAATATCATTACATAGATTTTTATTGGGCCAAATTCTGAACTTCTCACATACTGAGAAGTTTTTTTTTGCATTTCATCGATTGTAAATGGTTGTTTATCGATAGTTAACTGCAAACCAACGTATTAATATAAATAAAAAATATTTTGAATGTAAATTTGATATGTATTAAAATTGCGATTTCATATTTAATTTGGGGGAATTAAATTATGAACTCAAAAAAATCCTCTCATTAACTGAGAGGATTTTTATTTAGGTAAGGTAAAATAAAAAGTTGTTCCTGAATTATTTGGACTCTCAAACCAACTATTGCCACCGTAAAGTTTAACTATTTTTCGAACCTTTAAAAGTTCTAAACTCGAATTTCTGTCATTGGAGTCTATAAAATCATTCTCGCTAAAAATGGTGTTATAATCATTTTTTTTCATTACTGAACCATTATTATTTATCATAAATAAGTAAGAATCATCATGTTCTGTATAATCAAATGCTATAATTTCATGGGCTTTATTTACATTGCTAATTATATAGCTAATAAGATGTTGCAATAGTTGTTCAATTGCTCTTAGATTGAATTTAATAATGGGTAATTTTTGTTTGATTGCAATCGTAGCTTTATGAGGGTTTTCAGTTGTACTCATTATTTCATTTAACAACATAGTTACATCAATAGTTGATTTCTTTTTTTCTTTTTTCAAATTAGAATACATTAAAACATTCGTCAATAAATTATCCATTTTTTCAAGAGAATCATCTATGAGATTTAAATTATTAGTGATACCGCTGTTTTCTGAGGAATCTCTTCTAATCCAATTTACAAATGTGGAAATATTTCTAAGCGCTGATTTTATTTCATGTGCTGATAAATGCTCATAAATACTTAAATCATCTAGTTTATGATTGAAATTCTTCGTTAAATCATTGGTTGTTTTTTTTAACTCCAATAATTCAAGTTCAAGCTTTATTTGAGTTTCTTTTAAGGCGATGTTTTCCTTTATCAATTCTTTAACTAATGTTTTTGAAAGAGGTTTATCCATTTAGTTGTATAATTTAATTGAAGCTGTTGTTGCGATGTGTAATTGCCAATAATGCCAATATTTTTTATAAAATAGCTTTCAATTGCGAATTTGTTAATTAAATTTTTAAAGAGTAGGTTAGGTGCTTAAAAACTCACTTTCTCTCCAATAGGAAAGCGTTTTTGATATTTTTGAAACATAATCTTCATATTTCAATGGCTTAATTAAATAGCCACTGATTCCCATTTTGTAACAATCAATTAAATCTTTTTCATTACTAGAGGTTGTTAAAACAACTCTGGGAATGTGTTTTAGAGTGATATGATTTTTTAAAATATTTAACAGTTCTTTACCATTTAAAATTGGCATATTAAGGTCTAAAAGAATTAAATCTGGTAATCGATTAGTTGTTTCAAGAATATTGATGGCTTCAGCGCCATTATACGCCTCTTCAATTTTACAACCAAAGTTTAAACTAGAAACAATGCTGTTAAATTTCATAACTTCTATAACATCGTCTTCAACTAATAATATGGAAAGTAGCTTCTTCATAAAATCATTTCTTTTATTGATGATACAAATATCTGATAATAATTAAAGTTGATAGTGTTTTTTCGTTAATCAGCGTTTAAATGTCGACGAAATGTAATTTACTGTAGTTAAATGAAAATTGAATGCCATTTTAATTATGAAGAAGTGCGTATTGAGAAGTGAGTATTGAGAAGTGAGTATTGAGAAGTGAGTATTGAGTATTGAGTATTGAGAAGTGAGAATTGAGAATTGAGACGTAAGATGTGAAACGAAAAACTTCGTGATTTTTGTGGCTACTTTGTGTAAATTAAAATAGTATTGAGTATTGAGTATTGAGAAGTGAGAAAGTTAGAATGGTATGAGTTGTATGATTTGAGATGAGAATTCAAAATTCAAAATTCCCCTCTTGAGAGGGGTTAGGGGTGTGTCATCATTAAAAATTAATTAACTAGTTAACCAGTAAAACAATTCAACAATTCAACATTTAATCTATATATGCACATTATTCTTTTTTCTGGTTAATAATAGTAATATAAGGTGCTACATAAAACTCTTTCCAGCCAGCTTCTTTAAATTTACGTACCATATTCATTGCCTCAGCTCTTGTATTAAATATACCTGCTTGATAGCGATACCAACCATCTGCTCTATGTGTTTCTATAATTTGAAGTGTTGGAATTTTATACAGTAATTTTGAAAAATATTTATGAATATTAACCGGACTTCTTGAAGCCATCAATTGGATTATATAAACAATTTCTCCCTCTTCATTAACATTTGTATTTCTTAAAGCCCATGGTTTGTATTTGTTTTGAAATGTAACTGCTTTATTTTCTTCTTGTTTTGCCAATTCAATTTTGTTTTTTTCTGATGATTTATCAACTAAAATCTGAGTTTTCTTTGCGTCTTTAGGTAAATCGATATTTAATGCATCAACATTATTTTTATCAACCAATTCAATTTTATTATTATCGGATGATTTATCAATTAAAATCTGATTATTTTTATCATTTACAGATAATTCAAAATTTATACCCTCAACAATATCACCATCAATTAAAGGTTTAATGGTAAATTCTCTACAAGATGGATTTGCTGTTAATTTTAGATTTTCTAATTGTACTTTATCAATACAAGCGCTATAATCACCAGGTTTAAGACCTAAGAAATATAAATACCCGTCTGATTCTGAGAGCGTTTCTGCAACTACTTCATCACTATTTTTAGGGTATATTTTTACTGAAATTCTGGCAGCACCTTTTAACGTATTTTGAACTTTATTTGAAACCATCCCACTTATTTCACCCATTATATTGATAGGAATGTCAATTCTTTTAAATTGATTTGGGTCAATTAAGACCTCATAGGTATTATGTTTAAACCGCCATGAAATATTTTCTAAATCAACATCACTAAAAGTTAAAGTATAGTTGGTAAAAGCATTTAAATCTGGAATTCGGATTATAAAATCTTTTTTACTATACAAAGCTCTTCCACCAGCTATTTTTACATTGCTTAATTTAACTAAGGTTTCACCTTTATCAAATATTCCATTTTGATTGATGTCTAAAAACGGGTATAATAAAAGTCCGCCTTTGCCAATTGATGAATTATTGCTGGTATGAATATAATGGTTTCCGCCCCCAAAAGCAATGCTTCCATGAGCGCTTTCAGAAGTTGTAAAATTACCTTTAATATGAGTAGCAACTGTATTAACTCTAGCAAATGGTAAATCATATTTAAAACTTACATTGATAAAATGGTCTTTGGCTAATTTATTTTTTTCATAAGAAACAGTAAAATGACCAATATAACTACTTTTCTCTACTTCCGCTTTATAAGATATTAATTTTTGATCCATTAAATTAGACTTAAAGGAAGGTCTAATAATGATATTATTTTTAAGTCTGTAGGATAATGCAAAATCATTTAACATAAAGGGTGTTTGTTGGTTTATCCAATTTAATTGAGCAGAAGTGTTGGCATTTAGTTGTTTATAATTAGCAGAAAGCAATATGTTTGCATTGTTATAATTAAATGAAGTGTATTTTAATTGTGAATAATCTAATTTTAAATAGCCATTAAATTTTTGGTAGCTGAAAGGAACTGATAGTTTTGCCTTTAATTCTTCTGAGGCGTTGAATAAAGTAGCTTGTTGCCCTTCTACATAATTTGCATAATCAATTTCTAATAAGATATCTCTACTAACATAATAATTAAGTAAACCCCTACTTCTTACACCATGTGCATATTCTGCATTTAAGGTAAGTTTACTAAATGGTTGATAAGTTGTTTTAGCAAAAGGAATTGCTTTATTTTCTGTGATACTTGATAAATATTCAATTCCTCCGCCAATGGTTAATTTACGACTTAATCCATAAAAAAATTCACCTTTTCCAAATTTTCCATTGGTGCTATCTTGCAATACACCTGCAGTTATTCCATATTCAAATTCTTTTGTAGGCATTACAGTATAAGGAACATTGGTCACTCTTTCTTCCACTCTTTCTTCGCCCATTGGTCCGTAAAATTTAAATTTTAAGGTTGTATATCCGTAAATTATGGGGACTTTAAATTTATAATTTCCTGCGGCATCAGCGGTGGTAAAATCTACCAATACATTATTAATATAGAGTTCTACTTTCCAGTTAGGTTCTGTAAACTCGTTAATAGTATAATTTCCAGTAGCTTTTCGGATAGTAGTAGGAGCGTTTCTAATAGTAGCACCAATTAATGGGGCTGTTAATGATGATATAGATTGTGCTGAAATCTTACCAATTTGAGCTTGTTTAATAATAGATTTAGTATTATCTATCCATCGCCAATGATAGTTTAGTTGTCTGTTATTAAATTTATATTGATTGGTAAAATTAGCAGAAATATTGGCCTCTCCAAATAATAATTCTGTTCCAATTCCTAATCCTATTATATTGGTAGTGCTTTTATTCCAATTTTGATAAGCTGCTATATTCCAATCTAAAGTACCAAATTTAAATAAATGATAAGATCTATTTATAATTGTATCAGCAATAATATCTCCTTTAACTTTAGAAATATTGTTTTGCATTTTCTGTATTCGAGCTTGTTTTACAATAGGTAACTCAAAATCAGCTTTCAGTTTTATACTTAAAGATCTGAAATTAAACGCTAAATCAATACCAAAAACTTCTTTAAATTTGGATGATTCTAAATAAATAACGCCTAATTCTTTTATAAGTTCATCTTGAAAAGTAACTATTTTAGTGCCAATAGTTATTTTTTTAGGTAGAAAATCAACTTTATATTGATTGGATTCAAGGTTAATAAATCCATCAAGAATATCTTTTGATGTATCCAATTTATAGGCAATTTGTAGTGGCTTAAATAAATCTTCAATAGGTATATAAACCAACTCTTTATCTGAATATAGAACGTTTAAATCAAAACTACCCACATTGTCTATAAAAACAGAAACTAAAATTTCTTCATATGTTATAGGCGTTTCGGTTTGTTTTTTTATGTTTTTTTCTTGTGCGTAACTTAGCGTGCTAAAAAATAGCATTAAATAAATTAAAATTCTTATTTTTTTAGTTGATAAGAATTGGTAGCTAAATTTTGATAAATCAGCATTAATTTTAAAAATAGCTATATAATTAAGATTACCCACACTTTATTCCTGATTAAAGGTAATTAAGAAATTACCAGTGTAATTACCAGGAATTGCACCAACTGGTATATGAAGTTTACCACCTACTCTTAAAATTGTTATAAAATTACAATTGTTATTGGTTGGGAAAAAAGCACCACTACTTCCTTTTTCTGTTGGGCCAATATCAAGTACTATGGTTCCGCCATTATCACCAGTTAAAATAGTAGTTGGCGCGTAATTAATAGAAACATTTCTACCTTGACACAATTTTATTTCAAAAATTGCGGGTTGTGCCATAGGAGCCATAGCAATAAGCGCAACGTTTCCTGTTGCAATTCTACTTCCGTCCCATCCAACGCTTACCGTTCCTCCAGCACCTGCTGTTAAAGCAAAAGTTCCAAATTGTAGTGATTGTGTTGAATTGACTGTAATGGAGCGTTGCGGGAGTGCTGGTTGTGAAAAAATATTACTACTTCCCAAAAAAAGTAAGATTGTTATTAACAAGCTTTGAAAATAGTAGTTTTTCATTTTAGACATTGTTTTAATCTTAATTTTTATACAACGTCAAATATAGACAATATTTTAGTTAATATCCAAAACGCTTTCTGAATAAATCACAGATTTTCCTTCGTTTTTGTTGGTATAAGTGATTTTTAATTTTCCATGAGGCAATTTTCCGCCTTTAGGATTAGAAATACGAATTTTCATATTTCTTTTATCAATATTAGTATAAACTCCAACTCCGTTTAAAACACCCACTTCAAAAGGTGATCCTTGTTCTGGTGTAAATAAAACCTTGATATCACCATATAAAGAAATATTACCCATTCTATTAATTGTAAACAATACGTTTTGAGAATTATCTTGTAATGTTTCTAGGTTTGTATTGCTAATAGATGAACTAACCGAAACGTCACCAGTACGGATAATAACAGGTATGCTCATGCCAAAAATAGGAGTGATGGAAACACTTAACATGGTTGAATCTATTTTAGATTCATTTTGTCCTAATGGTGTATAATCTTTTTCTGATCTAAAAAATAAATGGGAACGATATTCACCAGCTTGCATACTTGGTTTTCGTCTAAATTGGATGATAACCGATTGTGATTCTCCTGGTGATAAAGTAACCGTTCTTGGGAATATTCGCAAATATGAATCTGCATAAAACTGTAAAGAATCTAATTGTTCAAGATTTTCAAAGCTACCATCTTCTTTCATGTTTTTTTGTACAAATGAAATAGAATAAGTAGCAATTTCATTTCCCATATTGGCTAAATTGAGTTCTTCTTTTTGTTTATTGCCTTCAAAAACAACTCTGGTGGGGGTAACCATTAAATCACCTTGGGCAATACTTAAGGTACTGTAAAAAATCAAACAAATGACTAAAAAAATCTTTTTCATCAATCAATAAAATTATATTTTAAATTTAGTTATAATCAACGCTTACATTAAAAGTACCAGTATAAATACCAGGAATTTGGTTGGCAGTTATGTTTAGAGTTCCGCCTATTTTAAAACTATCGGTACCATTATTGCTTAAAAAACTTGTTGTTTTATCAGTTACTTCTCCATTAAAACGGGCTTTTAAATCTGTTATATTCATCATATCTCCACCATTTTCAAAAACAGTTATAGAAGTTGGTAGGGATACTGCATATGAAACATTTTTAGTTCCAGTAACGTTGTAAGCAGCATTTGACGCTAAAGGCGCAACAGCAGATTCTACAACTCCTTGAAAAATTCGGGTTGTTGAGTCTGGTGGAAGCACTACCGTTCCTGCAATTCCATCTAAAATATTAATAGTGCCAAAATGTAAAGAAGAAGTTTCTTCTATTGATAAAGGGATAATTAATTTAGCATTTACATTAGTAGAAACTAATGCAGCAGTTGTTTGACCCGTTGATTTATTAGGGAACCCAATTGACATAAAAATTACTAAGCATACAAAAACATTTTTTTTCATAGTGATAGCTTTTAAATTTATATTTTATTAAAAATTTTATGCTTCATAGGGAATAACAAATGTATGAAAAAATTAAATCTATTGCAAAAAAATAAATGGTAAGTTTTTTATAACAAATGGTATGAAAAATCTGATAAATTGTATATAACAAAAAATCTCCCTATTTAGGGAGATTTTTTGTTATTCTAATCCAAGGGGTATTTTAAATTTAAAGAGTGTTTTCTAAATTTTACTCTTTAATTATTTTTTAGTTGTAATCAACACTTACATTAAAAGTTCCTGCATAAATCCCAGTACTTTGATCTAAACCTACTGTTAAAGTACCACCTACTGTAAAATTATCAGTTCCTGTAGCACTAAGGGTACTGGTTACTGCATCAGCTCCTGCACCATTAAATCTGGCTGTTAAAGCACTAATAGTCATAGTTTCTGAACCTAAAGTTTCAGTTACAGTAATAGTTGCTGGAAGCGTTAAAGCATAAGTAACATTTTTAGTTCCAGTTACACTATAAGCTGCATTGGTAGCAACAGGAGCAACAGTAGAAGCTGCTACACCACCTGTAAAAGATCTTGTTGTAGAATTTGAAGGAAGTACAACTGTACCAGGAACACCTGTTAATACATTGATAACTCCAAAATGTAAAGGAGATGTTTGAGTTAGTGTCATTGGTTTAACCAATTTTGCGCCTGCAGTTGTTCCAGTTACTGTTGCTTCTGATTGTGCAAAAGTGTTAGAGGTAAAACCTGCTATTAATAAAGCTACTGCGAAAGTAAATAATGATTTTTTCATTTTAAAGGGAATTAATTTAGTTTGTTTAATATTTTTTTAGTGTTTGTTTTTTTATTGTTTCATTTCTATGGTACAAATGTATAGTAGGCAATTGATTAGATAGAAATAAAACGTTAAACTGCAGTTAAGTGTCGACGAATGGTAATTATCCGTCGTTGGAGTAAATTTTAATATCTTAAATTTTGTTAATTTTATTGATGAAATAGGAGCTTTTCAAAGTTATAAGTCTGTTTGAATGTGTATTAATTTTATTGTAATTTATACCTCTAATCTTTTTTAGATGGATGCAAATATACTATGATTCTGTAATAAACTTATAATTATTTAGGTATTTCTATAAAAAATATTTTTTTATTTAACCTGCCACTTTCGTTTAAAAGTCTTACTATAAGTACTTGTTTAGCTGAATTTATATCTAAAGCATGAAGCGTTGCTCCTTGGAGCGTCTTTTTCAACAATAATTTACCGAGGATATCATAAACAACTATTTCAGTTGGATTGTTAATCAAACTTAAATCTACAAATAATTGTACACCATCAGTATAAATTTTGGCATTTAACTCATTAGTAATAGTATCTTTAGGTGCAAAATGTATTACAAAACGTTTATCGGTATCTTTTACAGTAGCTTTAAAACGATAATTTTCTCCTGATATAATAGTCTGTTTGGTCTTAATAATCAAATCTTCTAATTGAACAAA
>CAMTWE010000181.1:0-1543 GCA_947085395.1 uncultured Bacteroidota bacterium
GAATTTTTATTTGACCTATACGAAAAATATACAGCAGACCTTTTTACAAAGGAAAAACCGAAGAAGAAAAACACATAAAAATGGTTAAAACTATTACAATAAAATTTCATTTAAACATAGCCCACGGTTTAAACCGTGGGCTATGAAGGCAATAAAACACATATCCGAAATTATAACCATTGTTAGTAAAGATTTTACCAAATTAAAAGTGTTTTAGTTTTATTTATAAAGTACATTTTCTATTTTTTTAAGTAATTTTACCTGCATAAATTAGCAATAAAATGTACAGAACAGAAAATGATTTATTAGGCGATATGCAGGTGCCAGAAAACGCTTATTATGGCATTCAAACCTTAAGAGCCATCGAGAATTTTTATATATCAGGAGTTAAATTAAATCAATATCCACAATTTATAAAAGGTTTAGCTTATGTAAAATGGGCTGCTGCAGAAACCAATTTTAACTTAGGTTTATTAGAAGAGAAACTCAAAAACGCCATTGTTGAAGCATCCAAAGAAGTCATAGAAGGTAAGTTTGATAAAGAATTTCCAATAGATATGATTCAGGGCGGTGCGGGGACTTCAACCAATATGAATATTAATGAAGTCTTGGCAAATAGAGCGCTTGAAATTTTAGGACATCAAAAAGGACAATACCAATATTGCTCTCCAAATGACCATGTAAATTTATCGCAATCTACCAATGATGCCTATCCAACCTCTATAAAATTGGCGGCTATAAATTCTAATAATCAGTTAATAGAACACCTAAAGTTGTTAATTCAGTCTTTCAGAAATAAAGGAGTTGAATTTAGCCATGTTTTAAAAATGGGAAGAACGCAATTACAAGATGCCGTTCCAATGACATTGGGTCAGGAGTTTGAGGCCTTTGCAGCAAATTTAGAAGAAGAAATTGCGCGTTTAAATCAAAATTCAGATTTATTTTTAGAAATTAATATGGGCGCAACTGCAATTGGAACGGGTTTAAATGCACCTCCGGGCTATGCAAAATTATGCGCAGAAAACTTAGCAAAAATTACAGGTCTTTCATTTGTTTCGGCTCCAAATTTAATTGAAGCCACACCAGATACTGGCTCCTATGTAATTTATTCATCGGCATTAAAAAGAATGGCGATTAAGATTTCGAAAATTTGTAACGATTTAAGATTGCTTTCTTCGGGGCCGCGTTGTGGTTTTAATGAAATTAATTTACCACCAATGCAACCCGGATCTTCTATCATGCCAGGAAAAGTAAATCCTGTTATTCCAGAAGTTATGAATCAGGTTTGTTATCGCGTTATTGGAAATGATTTAACGGTAACTTTTGCGGCAGAAGCTGGTCAATTGCAATTAAACGTTATGGAGCCCGTTTTAACTTATGCCATAATGGAGTCGATGGCTTTATTGACCAACGGAATGGATACTTTGCGCCTAAAATGTATTGACGGTATTACCGCCAATGAAGAGCATTGCCGAAATATGGTGTTAAATAGTATCGGAATTGTAACTGCTTTAAATCCGTATATTGGATATAAAAACAGCAC
>CAMTWE010000182.1:0-17712 GCA_947085395.1 uncultured Bacteroidota bacterium
ACAATAGTCCCTTTTTCTACTTGTATGTCAACGCCTTTTAAAACCTGAACATTGCCGTATGATTTATGTATATTTTTAGCTGAAATCATAAATTTGAATAAATTGATTAAAACAAAAATAAAAAAAGAGAAGTGATAAATCTTCTCTTTTTAAATTATTTTATAATTTAAGGTTATCCTTTTTTAAAAAGTTTATTGTAATCTAAAAAATAAATCAATCTTAAAGAAAATAAATCTTCTTTTGGCTGGTTAAATAAATCTTCTATATTTTCACCAAAAGAAAGGTTAGAATTTTGATTTGAATTGAATATTGAATTACGGTAAAGAGCTGATAATTGACTTCCAGGTGCAAATTCCCAGTTGTACATCAAATCAAAATTCCAAGAATTAAAATTGATATTGTGATTGGCTTGATACGGATTGGGCGTTAATAAACCATTTGGCATTAATTCATAAAACTGACTGTCATAAGCAACTGTTGTCCAATTATGTCTAAATGAAAGTGTTAAAGCCGCTTTGGTGTTGAAATTATATTTTCCAGAAAGAGAATTGGTATAGGTATCAGCATCTCTATTGCCAAAAATAATGGTATTATTTACATTATTTACCCGCCCTTTTTCATTGTTATTATCGCGGTTTTGCAAGGAATAAATCATAGAAAATTGGTTGTTAAAACGATATCTAGGAGACAGCGTTATTTGTTTTATGTTAGAAGAGTTATCAATTCTATGCGTAAAATAAAATCTCGCATCTATTGCAAATTTCTTTCTATAATCAGTAGAAATAAAATTACTCATTTCATAGCGTGCATTCTGAGTTAAATAACGTCCTTCAACTCTTGGCTCGTAATAATCATATTGTTTACCGATACTTATTTCTTGACTTCCACCAAATGATAATTGTTTTTTAGTAGTTGCAAAATAATCCAATTCAACGTTATTGCCTGTATAATCATTGGGTTTAAACCTGTTTCTAACCCTGGCTTCTATGCCAATTTTATAAAAATCAAAATGTTTGGTAGGTTCAAAAATACGATAAGAAATTTCCCCAAAATAAGCATAAAAATTATTGTTGCGTTGAAAACCCATATCTTTGATGTTGAATTTGTTATCATTCATAAAATAACCTAACATATATTCAAAGTTACCGCTTACTTTTTGCAATCTTAAAAATCCAGCATAACCATCTTGATTGTTAGAACCTTCATAAATTTGACTCATTTTAATATCACCTGCCACATTAAAAGTACTGGTTTTATTTTTTAAGTCAAAAATTAAACCGCTTACATTGGCATCTCTAGCGCTTCCAGAACGCATTACATTGGTGTTGATAAAACTTACCGATGAATTTTTATTAAATTGTTGGTCTAAAACAATAATATTATAGTTTGCCAAAGGTTCTGTAGTTGCTAACCTACTTGTTTGTGTAGTTGTATTGAAAATAGTTGCTTCTGTTTTTTCGGTTACAGCATTAAAAAAACCAATTCCCAATCCGTCTTTGGTTCTTCCAGATACTTTTACCGCATTAAGCATCACCACTTTATCTGGGTTTTCTGTAATTACTTCATTTTGATTTAAAGTAATATTATTGTAATTAATAGGAGTAGAGCCAATTCTTCTTGAATAAAATAAATTTCCTTTGTTAAAAAGTTCAGTTCCTTCGGTAAAGAAACTTCTTTTTTCGGAATAATTTTGTTCAAACGGACTCAAATTTAATTCTACTTCATCAAAAGCTGCCTGACTAAAATCTGGTATTAAAGTGGCATCTAGGGTAAAACTGTCATTAATTCCGTATTTTATATCCACCCCAAAATTATAATCAGAAATAGTTTCTCCATTGTATGTTTTTACTGCTGCAGATGTAAAAGGGGAAAAACTCAAGCGCAATGGCGTGTCAATTTTAGTAATACCAGTTAAAATTCCAGCATATTGCGCAATACTTCCTTTAGATTTATCGATATAATTCCAAGTGTATTCTTCTTTTAGATTTTTAATATTTCTCAAAAAGTTGATACCCCAAGTTTGTTCAGTTTGATTTGGAAATCTTAAAGCAGCATAAGGAATTTTCATTTCTACCGCCCATCCATCATTATTTATTTTAACAGCACTTTCCCAAACAGCATTCCACGAGAAATCATCATTTCCATTCGGATTCAATTTTGCATCTGCTTGCGCTCCTGTACTAAATACCACAAAAAAAACATCATTTTGACCATCATTATTAGGATTTAAAGTCACCAAAAAATAATCTGCTTGTCCAAAATTATCTCTAGTGGTAAATTCCATTGGTATAGATGAAACTTGGTCATCAAATAAATAAGCAGCTATATAAATTGCTTCTTCAGTATAGCTAATTTTTACTTCCGTTTTTTTGTTATTTGGTTCAGGATTACCATTACCTGGTTTAAACATTACAAAATCTTTAGCAACCTCTAGTTTGCTCCAAATATCCTCATTTAAAATTCCATCAATTTTGATAGATTCATTGGTTTTTATGGTTTTGAGTATTTTTTTTTCAGATAATTGTTCTAGGTCATTTTTGGTAAGTTGGCTATAGCTGTTTATAAAAATTAAAAGAAATAACACTGTAATTTGTAAGGAAAAGTTTTTCATTTTATAAGAAATCAATTTTGATTACAAAGATTTCCTTTTTTTTAATAACAATCCAATATTATTTGTTAAAATTTCTTTAAAGAAAATCGATTTTTGAGTTCATCTTATAAAATCTTTTGAATAAAATCATTCTTTTTTCTAAAATTGATAGTATTTTTGCATCAAATCTAAATAAGCTCTATAATGAATTTACACGAATATCAAGGAAAAGCAATATTAAACAGTTTCGGCGTTAGAATTCAACGCGGAATTGTAGCGGATAATCATCTAAAAGCAGTAGAAGCTGCCAAACAATTAACAGTAGAAACAGGTACCAGTTGGTGGGTAATTAAAGCTCAAATTCATGCCGGCGGAAGAGGAAAAGGTGGCGGCGTTAAATTGGCAAAATCGCTTCTAGATGTAGAAACTATTTCTAAAAATATTATTGGTATGATGTTGATTACGCCTCAAACTTCTGCCGAAGGAAAAAAGGTAAGTCAAGTATTGATTGCTGAGGATGTTTATTATCCAGGTGAATCACAACACGAAGAATTTTATATGTCTGTTTTGTTAAACAGAGCCAGTGGTAAAAATATGATTATGTATTCTACCGAAGGTGGAATGGATATTGAAACCGTTGCCGAAGAAACACCACATTTAATTTTTCACGAAGAAATTGATCCAACTTTAGGAATTTTACCTTTTCAAGCTAGAAAAATAGCTTTTAATTTAGGGCTATCTGGCGATGCGTTTAAAGAAATGGTGAAATTTGTAACCTCACTTTATACCGCTTATATCCATTCTGATGCAACTTTATTCGAAATCAATCCGGTTTTAAAAACTTCGGATAACAAAATATTAGCAGTAGATGCTAAAGTTACGATTGATGATAGCGCTTTATTTAGACATAAAGATTATATCAATTTAAGAGATTTGCGCGAAGAAAATCCGATTGAAGTTGAAGCTAATGCAGTTGGATTAAACTATGTTGCCTTAGACGGAAATGTTGGCTGTATGGTTAATGGCGCCGGTTTAGCAATGAGTACGATGGATTTAATCAAACAATCTGGTGGTGAGCCGGCTAACTTTTTAGATGTTGGAGGAACTGCAGATGCTGAACGTGTTGAAACTGGTTTCCGCATTATTTTAAGAGATCCAAAAGTAAAAGCCATTTTAGTCAATATTTTTGGCGGAATTGTGCGTTGCGACCGCGTTGCACAAGGAATTGTAGATGCTTATAAAAATATGGGCGATGAAATAAAAATCCCAATTATTGTGCGTTTACAAGGTACCAATGCTGTTGAAGCAAAAATTTTAATAGATCAAAGCGGATTGGCAGTTCACTCTGTAGTTGAATTTCAAGAAGCAGCCGATAAAGTAAAAGAAGTATTGTCTTTCTAAATTAAGGTACTTTTTATAATAAAAAAAAATCCTGCTTTTTGCAGGATTTTTTTTTGATTGGCTGTTGGCTGTTGGCTGTTGGCGTTTGGCTTTTAGCTTTTGGCAATTGATAATTGATTTTTTCTTTTAATTTCTTGCCCTGAGCCAGTCGAAGGGTTAATTTTTCGCTTATCGCTTATTGCTTTTAACTTTTAACTTCCTGCTTGATTGGCTATTGGTTTTTAGCTTTTAGCTTTTAACTTTTAACTTCCTGCTTCCTGCTTGATTGGCTATTGGTTTTTAGCTTTTAACTTTTAACTTTTAATTTTTAACTTTTAACTTCCTGCTTCCAACCGCCAAACGTGTGAATTATATAACTTATCGCTAAAGTTATGTAACACAAATCCATTTTAAAGTTTGCAACTTTGTTTAAATTATTATAGAAAGCAATTCTGTAATTTAAAATCAATTTAAATGAAAACATTCAAATTAATCGTTATCGGAATAATCTTGTTTCTTGCAAATAATATGCAGGCACAAGTTTCTGTGAATATCAATCTTGGTTCACCACCACAATGGGGTCCTGTTGGATATCCAGAGGTGCGTTATTACTATCTACCAGATGTTGAGGCCTATTATGATGTGCAAAACGGCATGTTTATTTATTATGGAGGAGGAGTTTGGATTCATAGAAAACACCTTCCAACACGTTACAGAAATTATGATTTATACAACGGTTATAAAGTTGTAATGACAGATTATTACGGTAACACACCCTACATTCATTTTAAAGATTACAAAATGAAATATGCAAAGGGATACCGAGGAAATGAACAAAAATCTATTGGAATGAAACCAGGTAAAGGAAATTATAACTCAAAAAAGAATGATAAAGGGAATTCCAAAGGAAAATCCAATAAAAATAATTAATCCGAAAATTTGAAGCGATTTAATGTCATAAAAAAAATCATTTCCCCCTAAAAGTAAATAAAGCACACTGCTTAAGTCAATACTCTTAACGAAAATTGGCAAGAGCAGTGTATTTATTAAATAATTATATGCCTATGACTCCAATATTACTAAATCTATTTAAAACTAAATATTTCTCTATAAGGTGTTTTTTTTGTAACTTCAAAAAAAATATCAAATAGTTGAAATTATATATCAAATACATGGTAAGTAACCGCTGTAAAATGGTGGTGAAAGATGCTTTGAAAAAATTTGGACTGCATTTTACTCCAGTTGATTTAGGCGAAGTAGAAATTATGGAAAATATTTCTGAGGAAGTAAAACATCAACTTAATGATGAGTTACTTAAATCAGGACTTGAATTGATGGATGATAAAAGAGCCATATTGATTGAAAAAATAAAAAGTGCGGTTATAGAAATGGTTCATAATAATACCGAAGAAACAATTAAAACAAAATTTTCTTGTTTTTTAAGTGAAAGGTTAAGCCATGATTATACCTATTTGGCAAATTTATTTTCAGAAGTACAAGGAACCACCATTGAACAATTCATTATCTTTCATAAAATTGAACGGATAAAAGAATTGATGATTTATGATGAACTAAGCATTACAGAAATTGCGTGGAAAATGAGTTACAGCAGTGTGGCACATTTATCCAATCAATTTAAAAAAGTAACCGGACTCTCACCGTCTCATTATAAACAATTGAAAGATAAAAGGCGAAGCCCGATTGAAGAAATTGGAAATTTGAGACGTGAGAATTGAGAATTGAGATGTGAGAATTGAGATGTGAGAATTGAGATACAAAAAACAATTACTACTAAACCCTGAGCGGAGCCGAAGGGCAATACTAATAAAAAATCAACATTGAAAGATAGATGATGACAAAAATAAATAAATCAGATAAAGAAGAATTAATCATCGCCAACAATGCCTTGGCCTTCCAAAATGTAGAGAAAGAAAAACGCGCTGCTGAATTGGTGATTGCCAATAAAGAGCTGGCTTTTCAAAACGATGTAAAAGAAAAACGTGCTGCAGAGTTAATCATTGCAAACAAAGAATTGGCTTTTCAAAATGACGAAAAAGAAAAAAGAGCAGCAGAATTAATCATTGCCAACAAAGAATTGGCATATCAAAATGATGAAAAGGAAAATAGAGCTGCAGAGTTAATCATCGCCAACAAAGAATTGGCATTTCAAAATGACGAAAAGGAAAATAGAGCTGCAGAGTTAATCATCGCCAACAAAGAATTGGCATTTCAAAACGATGAAAAAGAAAACCGTGCAGCAGAATTAATCATCGCCAACAAAGAATTGGCATTTCAAAATGAGGAGAAAGAAAACCGTGCAGCAGAATTAATCATCGCCAACAAAGAACTTATCTTTCAAAGCGAATTAAAAGAAAAACGGGCAGAAGAATTAATCATCGCCAATAAAGAATTGGCTTTTCAAAATGAGGAGAAAGAAAACCGTGCAGACGAATTAATCATCGCCAACAAAGAACTGGCATTTCAAAATAAGGAGAAAGAAAAACGAGCTGATGAGTTGGACATAGCTAACAAAGAACTGGCATTTCAAAATAAGGAGAAAGAAAAACGGGCAGAAGAATTAATCATTGCCAATGAAGAGCTGGCTTTTCAAAATCTGGAGAAAGAAATGCGGGCAGCAGAATTAATCATCGCCAACAAAGAATTGGCTTTTCAAAATGAGGAGAAAGAAAAACGGGCAGCAGAATTAATCATTGCCAACAAAGAACTTATCTTTCAAAGTATATTGAAAGAAAAAAGAGCCACAGAAAAAGAAAAAAGAGCAGCAGAGTTAGTCATTGCCAACAAAGAACTGGCATTTCAGACCAGAGAGAAAGAAAAGCGTGCAGCAGAATTAGTTATTGCTGATATAGAATTGGCTTTTCAAAATGAAGAGAAATTAAAAAGAGAAATTGACAATAAAGAATTGGAAGCATTTAGCTATTCTTTAAAATTAGCATCTCAATATTCTCTCAGCTTAATTGAAGCAAGTCTTGACCCCTTGGTAACCATCAGTACCAAAGGGAAGATTATGGATATGAATGAAGCAACGGTGAATATTACAGGGATGACACGTGAACAACTTATCGGTTCCGATTTTTTAGATTATTTTACCGAACCACAAAAGGCGCGTGAAGTATATCAAGAAGTATTTGCAAAAGGATTTATTGCTGATTATCCATTAACGCTTCGCCATAAGGATGGGAAACTTACAGACGTATTATTTAATGGTTCCGTTTATAAAGATGATAAAGAAAATGTAAAAGGAGTGGTAATTGTTGCCCGCGATGTTACCGAACAAAAACGAATAACAAAAGAATTAAACGAAGCCATCGTCTTTGCCGAGATGGCTGTAAATATTGCAGAAACAGCACAAATAAAAGCAGAAAGTGCTGCCTTAATTGCAGAAGATGCTGTAAAAGCAAAACAGCAGTTTTTGTCAAATATGAGTCATGAAATTCGCACTCCGATGAATGCAATCATCGGATTTACAAAAGTGCTGTTAAAAACAGAATTGACACCAAGACAAAAAGAATATTTACAGGCTATAAAATTAAGTGGAGATGCCTTAATTGTACTCATTAATGATACACTCGATTTGGCAAAAGTAGATGCAGGAAAAATGACCTTTGAGCAAGTGCCTTTCAAAATGTCCGTTTCTATTAATGCTATGCTGCATTTGTTCGAAACAAAAATTCAGGAAAAAAACTTAGCGTTGATTACCCTTTATGATCCAAATATCCCAGAGGTATTAGCGGGCGACCCCGTACGTTTACATCAGATTATTTTAAATTTGGTGAGCAATGCCGTTAAGTTTACCAACCATGGAAAAATTACCGTAAGTGTAAGCTTGTTAAACGAAGATGAAGAGAATGCAAGCATTGAATTTGTAGTATCGGATACCGGAATTGGAATAGCAGCAGAAAAAATAACCTCTATTTTTGAAAACTTTCAGCAAGCATCCAGCATTACTTCAAGATTGTATGGTGGTACGGGCTTGGGCTTAGCCATTGTAAAACAATTAATAGAGCCGCAGGGCGGAAGCATCAGTGTAAAAAGTAAAGTTGGAGAGGGATCTACCTTTAGTTTTGTATTGAATTTTAAAAAAACAACGGAAGAAGCAGCATTGGATAACGTAATAATGGAATTGGATACCGAAATGAATAATATAAAAGTATTGGTGGTAGAAGATATTGCCCTCAATCAATTGTTGATGAGAACACTTTTAGATGATTTCGGATTTGAATGTGTGATTGCCCCCAACGGAAAAATTGCCATCGAAAAATTAGAAAATGATACTTTCGATATTATTTTAATGGATTTGCAAATGCCTGAAATGAATGGTTTTGAAGCAACAGATTACATTCGCAATACCATGAATTCTAAAATTCCCATCATCGCTTTAACCGCCGATGTAACCACAGTTGATTTAGCAAAATGCAAAGCCGTTGGTATGAATGATTACGTTGCTAAACCTGTTGATGAAAGATTGTTATACAGTAAAATAGTGAGTCATGTAAAAAAACCAACACTAATTAATGATCTTGAAGCGGATGTAAATAATTTAATTGAAAAAGTTAAATACACCGATTTAACCTATTTAATCCACCGAACAAAATCAAATCCAGTATTAATGATGGAAATGATTTCGCTTTATTTAGAACAAACGCCCCCATTAATCACTACCATGAAACAAAGTTTGAGAGATAAAGATTGGCCATCATTGTACAGTGCCGTTCATAAAATGATACCATCTTTTGCCATTATGGGCATGAGTGTAGATTTTGAAAATATGGCTAAAAAAGTGCAAGAATTTGCAAGTTCACAACAACAAATAGATGGAATCCCTAACATGGTGAGACAGTTAGAAAAGGTTTGTTTACAAGCATGTATAGAATTAAAGGAAGAGTTTAACACCATGAAAAATAAATTATGATAAACGGGAATAAAGTAAAACTATTTTTAGTTGATGATGATGCCGTGTTTTTAAAATCCTTAGAAATAGATTTTTTACATCATGCCGATTTTAGTATCGAAACCTTTGCTACAGGTGAACTTTGCTTGGCGCAATTATCACAAAACCCAGATGTAATCATTTTAGATTATTACCTAGACGGCATTGTTAAAACCGCAATGAACGGAATGGAAACATTGGATAAAATAAAAGCGTTTAATGCTGATATTCCTGTGGTGATGCTTTCATCTCAAGATAAAATAGAAGTAGCCATTAGCTGTATGCACCATCATGCTTTTGATTATGTGGTAAAAAGCGAAACCGCTTTTGTGCGATTACAAAAAATTATCAACACCATTTTTAAATACAAAAAAATGGAAAAAGAACTGAAATGGTATATGGATAAGATGTAATAAATTAATTACGAAGTAACGTTAAACTAATTAATAAAAATATATATTATGAACATCAAAAGAATCTTTGGAGCATTGCTTACTGTTCTCGGAATAGTAGGTCTTATTTATGCGGCAGCACTATTTGTAGATACATCAAGCAGTACCCGTGAAATAAAAGTAATTGCCATTTACGGTGGACTCGGGCTTTTATTTTTTATTACCGGAATTAGTTTGGTTCGCACCACAAAAGACGAATCTTAAATTTAAGCTAGAAGGTAGTAGCTGGTATCTGGTATCTGGTATCTGGAAATAAGTATTTATGATGTCAACGCCTAAATAACGTTGACCGAATTTGACATTATTTTGTTTATTTTTCACTTTTAATTTTTCACTTTTAATTTTTATTCTCAATCAATCAAGCTCTATTGGTTGCTTTAGTAATTTGAAACGAATATTCATTCGGAATTATTTTTTGTCCGTGGGTGCACGCATAAACCTTGGTAAACTCGGCGCCAAAATAAAGAATCATGGCAGAGTAATACACCCAAACCAAAATCAAAATAACGGAACCAGCAGCTCCATACACGGAAGCAATTGCAGAACTGCCAAGGTATGCGCCGATAGCAAATTTGCCAATCATAAACAGCAATGCCGTAAAAGATGCTCCAATGATACAATCGCGTAGCATTACTTTTCCATCTGGCAGTGTTTTAAAAATAACGGTAAATAAAAGGGTTGTAATTAAGAAAACCAAGAGTAGGTTTAGCACGTAAAATAAATAAATTGTTTGCTCCTGAAAATAAGTTGCCAAGCTATTATTGAGAATATCCATTAATGAATTGATGATTAAGCTCACCAATAATAAAAAACCAACAGCGCCAATCATAGAAAATGATATCATCCGATTTTTAATAAATTTAACGATGCCGCGTTTCGGTTTTGCCTTGATGCCCCAGATGTGATTAAGTGAATCTTGAATTTCAACAAACACACCCGATGCTCCAATCAATAAAATAACAAGTCCGATAAAGGTTACAAAACTATTGCTGTTAGAAAGTTTTACATTTTTGATGGTTTCTTGTATTTGTAGTGCGGCATCATTGCCTACCAAACCATTAATTTGCCAGAATAATTGTCCACTTACAGCTTCGGATCCAAAAAAAACGCCACTTAAAGAAATGATAATAATAAGCAAAGGTGGTAAAGAAAAAATGGTGTAATAAGAAAGTGCTGCACTTAATTTTATTGCATTGTCATCTATAAACTCGTTAAAAGTTTCTTGAAATAGATACGTTATTTTTTTTACTGTATTTTTAATTTGCATGGCGTTTGGTGAAATATAATTGTTGCTATCAAAATCTATTTATTGATATAATACGGTTGCTGGTTTTCCAATTTCAAAATCTCGGAAACCGAAATCGCTGGTTCTAAAAGCGTTTGTTTTAAAAATATCTTGTCCAATTCCTGGAATTGAAGGATAAAAAGCAAAAGATAGTTGAAAGGTATTGAGAATTAAATTTTCATTTTTAATTAAAACACCCAATCCTATTTGAGAATACACTTTACTGTTTTGAAATCCTTCATCAGCGTTTCCAAGCATCCCAAATGAATATATTAAATACGGTGCAAAACGAAATCCGATTAAATCTACCGGAGCATAAGCTTGCGTTTGCACTGTGAATAATAATTTGCTGTTACCTTTTAATCCGATGCTGTTAAATCCATCTAAACCATAACCGTCATTAATGGTTAAACTATCGCCAGAGAATCGGTTTAAACCAATTACAAGTTGTGGTTTTACAAATTGTCTAAATTTCCATTTTCCAATTTCAAATAAATCAGTAAAATAAGTGGTGCCTACTGTAATAACGCCTTGCTGCGCTTGTGATTTTTTAATATAGGTTCCATATTCAACATTGGTACTAAAATATCCCCACTTAAAATAATTTCCGACAGCAAATTTTGCTCCCAAATAAAACCGACTCGTATTGTTTTTATCTTGATAACCTGCCGTAATGCTGAAAACTTTACCAATTGGCACATCTTCTATTACACCAAATTTAAAGATATAGTTATCCTGTACATAGTTTCTTGTAGAAATACCAATGCTGGTTAAGTATAAATTTTCATCAGTAAATTGATGCTTTGTATCAAATATTTCCAGGGGTTTTTCGAGATAGCGGATTCTTAAAAAACGTGCGGTAGTAATAAAATTAGTAATGTTATAATTTAAGGGATTGTTTTTAAATATACGGATGGCATTTCCTGCCCAATAATCTTGTGTGTTATATTTATATCGTTGTTGCATAAAAATGGCATTGCTAGTCCAAACAGAATCTCTGCGAAATTCTTGTCTAAAATTTACACCGGCAGCCCATTTTGCTAGGGGTGAAAAAAACGGACGGTCAAGGGTAAACCGTTTTTCGTAAAAGTTATGTCCGTCAATTTTATAGTGCAAAGTTGAATTTACAAAGGTATTTCTATAATTTGGAACGGTATAGGTTGTACTAAAAGCATCTGTGTTTTCGGTATAATTGTGGCTATAACCATTTTGAAATTCGTGTCCTAAACCTAAAAAATTTTTATCAGTTAATTCAATGGTAGTTCGGGTAGCGGATGTTGCAATTTTAGGAATAAAACTCCAATTGTCCATTTCGCGAATAAATATATCCACAGAATCTTTGTTTGTTGGACTTTCTTGAACAAAAAATGACACATCGCGTATATAATACTGACCGCGCACCAAACGTTCTGATTCTTTAACCAATATTGTATTGAATGCTTGGTTTTTTCTAAAAAGCAATATGTTTCTAATGGTGCCTTGTTTGGTTTTAATATGCAAATTATTGCCAGTTTTTGAGACAAAATCTTTAGGAATCAATTGAGTATTTTCAATAGAAAATCCAAAAGGATCCAAAGTTTCTATGTTGATGTTGCGAATGATTTTGCCTTCAAAAGTGTAATATGGTTTTTGAATTGTTTTTCTAATTCCTTTTATTTTTACATCTTTCTTTTTAAAAATAACCTTAACAGGTTTAAAAACGAGTTTATGAACAAACATTGTAAACTTACTTTTGTGTGCATACGTTTCAAGATCTTTATAAACAGTGGTTGAATCTTTTATAACAATAGTTGTATCTTTTTTAACAGTAGTTTGTTGCGCTATTGCAAAATTATTTGTTAAAATGGAAACCAACAATATGAAATATATTTTTTTAAATCTCATCTTTATTCAAAAATTTTTAATTAACAGATTGATTTAAAATTTGCTAACTAATTAGTTTTTTTTAAGAATTGCTTTCTCCTCTGCTGCTTTTTTTTCTTCAGCTGCTTTTTTTTCTGCCGCTTCTTTTTTCTTTTTTTCTGCTGCTTTTTCCTTTTTATTAAAATAACCTTTTAATAGGAAATTATGTTTAGCGGCTTCCATATTTTCATCCAATCCTTTGCTGCTTTTTTTCAGATTTATCATTGTTTGATTAAAATTTTCTGCAATGGTTGTATCCTGAATTAAACGTCCAAGCGTACCTTCTCCGCTGTTTATCTTTAGCATAATTTCTGCTAATTGCTGTGAAATAATTTCTGCATTTCCAGCAGTTATCTGCAAACTTGCTATTATTGCATCAGTTTCAACCGGTTCTACAGACATCAAACTTTGTCCATCTTTTACCAAAAGTGCATCAGCACTTCCTTGTGTAATAATTAAAAGTCGGTCGCCAATCAATCCTTCTGAGCCAATGGCTACTTCGCTGTTGGTTTTAATAAATTGCTTTACTTCTTTTTTAATCAACATATTAACCCGTACCGTTGAATCATTAATGATGTTGATATTGTCTACTGTTCCTACATTTATGCCAGAAAAACGAACGTTACTTCCAACTTGCAATCCGCTTACATTATTAAAAGTGGTGGTAAGTTTAAAAACTGGATCAAATAAGTTTTTTTGTTTCCCTATTAAAAAAATGCCAATTATAAAAATTGCCAATCCTCCTGCAACAAAAAGACCTAACCTTAATTTAAATTTGTGTGTATGTGTTTCCATAATGAGGGTTTAAAGTTTAAAGTTTAATGTTAATTGTTTGTTGATGATTTATTTTAGTTAAAGAATGCGCTAATTAAAGGGTCTGTTGATTTTTCAAAATCTGCTAATTTTCCCTCCTTATAAACGGCTCCATCTGCTAACATAATAATTCTATTAGCGGTGTTACGCGCACATTTAAGATCATGGGTAATAATGATAGAAGAAGTTTTATATTTTTGCTGAACATCATTAATAAGGGTACTTATTTCATCAGAAGTAACAGGATCTAATCCGGTGGTAGGTTCATCATACAGCATAATCAATGGGTCAATAATGATGGTGCGCGCTAAACTGATTCTTTTGCGCATACCGCCAGAAAGTTCTGATGGCATTTTATGCAAGGCATCTGCCAAACCAACATTTTCTAACACTGTGGTTACTTTTTCATTAATTTCTTGTTCTGTAAGATTTTTTTTAATTCTTCGTAAGGTAAATTCTAAATTTTGTTTTACGGTCATAGAATCGTAGAGGGCGCCACTTTGAAAAAGAAATCCGATTTTTTGTCGCATTAAGTCCAATTCTTTACTGTTTAATATATTCATATTTTCTCCGAGTACATTAATGGTTCCGCCATCATTAGTTAACAGGCCAACAATACATTTTATCAAAACAGATTTACCGGTGCCAGATTTTCCGAGTACTACTAAATTTTCGCCCTTAAAAAGTTGTAATGACATATTTTTTAGCACTTGATCTTTACCAAATGATTTCATTAAGTTGTTGATTTCAATAACAGGTTCAAGGTTTATCGACTTAATAGAATCTGATTTTACAGTTATTTTTTTCATCTATAATTAAATTAACATATCGGTTATTTGTACGGCAATTACGTTTACGATGATTATCAAAAGTGATGCTAATACTACAGCAGAATTTGCGGCAATACCTACACTTTCTGTTCCACGACCGGCATTGTATCCTTTATAGGTTCCAACCAATCCTATGATTGCACCAAAGAAAAATGTTTTGATAAATGCGGGTAAAAAATCCATAAAATCTACAACACTAAATGCTTGTGAGAAAAATAAAATAAAGGTAATATCGCCTTTAATATTGGCGCCTGCCCAGCTTCCTATAATACCAAGTGCATCGGCATATAAAACTAATAATGGAATCATAAGTGTTGTTGCCAACACTCTTGTCACTACTAAAAACCGTATCGGATTGGTAGAAGAAACTTCCATTGCATCAATTTGTTCGGTTACTCTCATAGAACCCAATTCGGCTCCTATTCCCGAACCAATTTTTCCTGCGCATATCAAGGCAGTAATCATGGGCCCCATTTCTCTGATGATTGATACTGCAACCATTCCGGGAAGCATTGATACAGCGCCAAAATCAACTAATACTGGCCGAGACTGAATGGTAAGTACCAAACCCAAAATGATTCCGGTAACAGAGATTAAGGGTAATGATTTATATCCAATTTGATAACATTGGTGCATAAACTCTTTAAATTCAAAATCGCGCGAGAACGTTTCTTTTAAAACTCGCTTCATAAATAGGATAACATCTGCAACAGTTGTTAAAAAATTATTGGCGGTTTCTGTTTTGGCTATTGTTTTTTCACTGAGCTTTACAATTTGCTTAGTGGCACCTTGAAGGTTTGGTATTTTAATAATTGGACTGAATTTTGCCATTTTTTTAAGGATACTTATGTTATGATTAAATAAACGAAAGAATATGTAATTAAAGACCAATGTATTAGAAAATAGTTATATATAAGAATTTGATTCACTATATATTAACTTCTATTTAATAAAAACGATTTTAAGTAGCACTGTTTTTTTAACAGATTGATATAAAAATTACTGTTCTATTATATATATACAAATTTAGAAGTCTTTTATAGCAGCGGTGTTACAAAACTTTTAAAAAAACTTACATGATTCACACATGTATTCAATGGACAATTGACAATTGATAGTTAAAATTTAATGGAGCAAATTTAAGAACTTATAAATCTATGGTAATGTTTAGGGAAAATAAAATATGATAATCAATTGATTCTTATCGCAATATACTTTTATTAATGATCTGAATTCTTTCATCTGGTTTATAATAAATAGCTATTGACATGCTTATTTTCTAAATACTCAATACCAACTACCCGCTACTTGATACTATATTAAAAAATAGTGCGTTCATACTAATGTGTGAATCATGTAAGTTATCGCAGAAATTATGTAATACATTTTTTATAGTAACCCATCATATTTGTAATGTGGTTATTGTTAATGATTGTTTAGTAAAAAATCATGAATAATACATTTAAAAATAGTGGAGACCAGAACCCACTGTAAAAACGGCTTGCTTAATTGTTTAAATCTAACATCATATTAAGGAAGAGTAAAGTGAAAAAACAAGTAAAAATTTAAAAACTCAAAAACATGAAAAAATTAATTTTAGTGGTAGCAGTAGCTTTAATTTCTGCAGTTTCGTTTAGTCAAAGTCCGTTATCTGTAGGGAAAAATCAGCTTAATATTGGTGTCGGTTTATCAGAATGGGGTGTTCCTATTTATATAGGATTAGACCACGGTATTAGTAGAGATCTTACCATTGGTGGTGAATTTTCTTTTCGTTCTTATAATGAGAGATGGAATAACAATGATTATAACCATAATATAGTTGGAATTTCTGCAAATCTAAACTATCATTTTAACACCATTTTAAACATACCAAATGAGTGGGATTTTTATGCAGGTCCAAATTTAGGATTTTATTCTTGGTCATCTCCAGATGGTTATGGTGGTAAATATAATTCTGGTTTAGGAATAGGAGCTCAAATTGGAGGAAGATATTTTTTATCTAATAAAACTGCAATAAATTTTGAATTTGGTAGTGGTAATGCCTTTTCAGGAGGAAAAATTGGTTTGACGTTTAAATTATAACCTCCCTAATAATTGAAAAAACATTGGTTTTTGTGGATATAAACTCCCGCAATTTCCAATGTTTTTGCGTTTACATAAACAAGGTTTTATAAAAATATATTTAATAATATGAAAACAAAAAATTTAGGAATCGTCCTCATCATAATAGGAATTATTATGATGATTTATACCGGGTTTAATTATGTAACTACAGAAAAAGTAGTTGATATGGGTCCATTAAAAATGACTGTGGAAGAAAAGCACCCAGTACAATGGTCTCCAATTGTTGGTTTGGTATTGTTAGTTGGTGGAATTGTAATTGTTGTTATGGATAGGAAATAGTTAGCAGTGAAAAGTTAAAAGTGAAAAGTTAAAAGTTAAAAGTTGTCTATGCCTAAATAACGTTGACCGAATTTGACAATGTTTTATATTTAAAAAGCAGCATAATTTTTTAATAAATTACGCTGTTTTTTCATAAGATGTCTTCTTCAATTTTTGTTTTTAATAAGAGGAACTTCAATAGTAAGAAATTAAATTATTATTTGGTAACTACTATTTATAGAATGTGTGAATCATGTAACTTCTTTAAATAGTTGTGTAACCCTCCTCAAAATTAAGGTACATACATTTGTTTCGTGATAATTTTATCACAATAATTAATCCCAATAAATTATGAAATTTTTAAAAAATCTATTATCAATATTTGCTATAGCAGCAGTTGTTTTAATTACAAGTTGTTCAAATGATGACGATACTGGCAATACTTCAAGCCAAGCGGCGGTTGAGCTCGGAACTTCA
The DNA here is from genome assembly GCA_947085395.1 of uncultured Bacteroidota bacterium. Lineage (GTDB taxonomy): Bacteria > Bacteroidota > Bacteroidia > Flavobacteriales > Flavobacteriaceae > JAGXRT01. Next base: position 17,063 of record CAMTWE010000182.1, read on the forward strand.
GGCAATTACGTTATTTTGGCTAAAACATCAATCGCCAATACGCCTACTTCGGCTATTGTAGGAGATATGGGTATTAGTCCGTCCGCAGCTTCATTTATCACTGGTTTCGGTTTAACGGCCGCAACCGGGTATGCTACTTCTCCACAAATTTCCGGACGAATATATGCAGCAGATATGGTTTCCCCTACTTCAAGTAATCTTACTGTGGCTGTTGAAAATATGATTACTGCTTATAATGATGCAGCAGGTCGTCCTTCACCAGATTTTATTGAACTGGGAACCGGAAATATTGGCGGTAAAACCCTTACTCCAGGATTATATAAATGGACAAGTTCTGTTACAATACCTTCTGATGTTACTCTTTCCGGCGGGCCTAATGATGTGTGGGTTTTCCAAATTGCAGGAAATCTTAATACAAGTGCTGGTGTAAAAATTAAACTTGCAGGAGGTGCTCAAACTAAAAATATTTTTTGGCAAGTAGCTGGTTATGCAATATTTGGGACAACTTCTCATTTTGAAGGTGTTGTGTTGTCTATGACAGGTATAACTTTTCAAACAGGTGCTTCTTTTAAAGGAAGAGCTTTAGCACAAACTGCTGTGATTCTTGATGCCAATACTGTTACACAACCATAATAAATAAATAAATAAAT
>CAMTWE010000183.1:0-1447 GCA_947085395.1 uncultured Bacteroidota bacterium
ATTACAGCTTTGTAACTTTTGTGCGTAAATAATATGTCCGATTTTCTGCAATTTTAATATAGTAAAACACCTCAACCTTTTATCAAAATATTTTTTAATTATTAATTAAGGTAAGTTTCTTACTTTTACACCCGAATGAAAACACTTCAAAAGAAATTATTATTTTACCTAAGCTATTTCAGTATGTGGGTGGCGTATTTTGTGCTATCACGCATTTGGTTTTTAATTTATTATGCAGAAAAAACCAATGAATTAGATTGGAAAACAATCTTGCAAATTCCGCTACAAGGATTAAAACTAGATTTATCATTTGCCGCTTATTTGTCTATCATTCCGTTTTTATTCTTTTCATTTTCTATTTGGATATCTCAAAAATATACCAGAAAAATCATCAAAGTTTTCACCATCCTAATGATATTTTTCATCAATTTATTGATGTTGATAGACTTGGAACTTTATGGCTCATGGGGAATGCGCCTAGATTCTACGCCACTTATGTATCTCAATACACCTTTAGAAATGATTGCTTCTATTTCTACAGCAGCGCTTTTCTTATCCATATTTGTTTGGTTGGTAAGCTCCTTAATTTATGCGTATCTTTTTAGTAAAGTAATTGACCGAATGATTGGAAATCTTGAAAAAGGAGCCGTTTGGAAATTTCCAATCTTATTGTTTTTTACCGGATTTCTAATTTTAGTAATCAGGGGAGGTTTACAAACCATTCCAATAAACCAAAGTAATGTGTATTTTTCTGATAAGATGTTTGCCAATCATGCAGCGGTTAATTTTGCGTGGAATTTCTCCCATTCGCTTACACATCAATCTTTTGATATGGTAAATCCATTTGTGGCAATGGAAGCAATTGAAGCGCAAAAAATAGTGAATGAAACAAGAATTTCATTGATTAATACTCCAAATGAAAACACCAACTACCAACTTTTAAAAACGACTAAACCCAATGTAATTTTAATTATTTGGGAAAGTTTAACAGCAAAAGTTGTGGCGCCACTTGGGGGCGAACCCAATGTAACAGAAAATTTTAATAGGTTAAGAAAAGAAGGAATTTTGTTTGATAATTTCTATTCAAATGGTGATAGAAGTGATAAAGGAATGGTTGCAATTTTAAGTGGATACCCATCACAACCTCATACAAGCATCATCAAAATACCCAATAAAACACGCAATTTACCCATGCTTTCCCAGAAAATGATTGATTTGGGATATGCTACTTCCTTTTCTTACGGTGGCGATTTAAATTTTGGCAATATGAATACCTATTTCCGTCAAGGTGGAATTTCTAATTTTGTTGATGGAGATCAATTTAATGATGAAGATTGGAACTCAAAATGGGGTGTGCATGATCATATTTTAATGAAACGATTTTTGGCGGATAGAATTAAAGAAACTCAACCATTTTTTAGCATCGTTTTTACGCTTTCTAGTCATG
>CAMTWE010000184.1:0-1408 GCA_947085395.1 uncultured Bacteroidota bacterium
CCCAAAAATATACTGATTATTTTGATTGGTCAGAAGCACTACATCGTTGTCCGTCACACCGATTGTTGGCTATGTTGCGCGCAGAACAAGAGAAAATAGTAAAACTTGAAGTTGCTATTGATTCCGAAGAAGCCATCCAATTCATCCATGAAAAACTGATTCGTTCTAATAATGAATGTGCCCAACAAATTAAATTGGCGGCTGATGATTCTTTTAAAAGATTGTTAGCACCCGCACTTGCTAACGAAGCGCTAACCAACGCTAAAGAAAAAGCCGATGAAACCGCTATCAAGGTTTTTGCGACTAATTTACGTCAGTTGTTGTTGAGTCCGCCTTTGGGCGAAAAAACCATTTTAGCCATTGATCCTGGATTTAAATCGGGTTGTAAAATAGTTTGTTTAAACAAACAAGGCGATTTATTGCACAATGAAACAATTTATCCGCATCCACCACAAAATGAATCAACTATGGCGATGAAAAAAATTAATTCATTAGTTGAAGCCTATAAAATTGAAGCAATTTCGATAGGAAATGGAACGGCATCAAGAGAAACGGAACAGTTAATTAAACGCATGCGATTTAATTCTGATGTGCAAGTTTTTGTGGTAAATGAAGCTGGCGCCTCGGTATATTCGGCTTCCAAAATAGCGCGTGATGAATTTCCAAATTATGATGTAACCGTAAGAGGCGCTGTTTCTATCGGTCGCCGTTTGTCTGATCCGCTGGCAGAATTGGTTAAAATTGATCCAAAATCGATTGGTGTAGGACAATACCAACATGATGTAAATCAAACTAAATTACAAGAAGAATTGGATATTGTATTGATGAGTTGCGTAAATGCCGTTGGGGTAAATATCAATACCGCAAGTAAACCATTGCTGAGTTCTGTTTCTGGAATTGGTGAAAAATTAGCCGAAAATATTATTGAATATCGCGCTGAAAACGGCGCTTTTAAATCTAGAACAGAAATAAAAAAAGTAAAACGATTGGGCGATAAAGCGTATGAACAAGGTGCTGCTTTTTTACGAATTGTTGGGGCTGAAAATCCGTTAGACAATTCGGCGGTACACCCAGAAAGTTACGGAATTGTGCTGAAAATAGCGAAAGATTTAAAAGTTAAAGTAGCAGATTTAATAGGAAATAAATCCTTATTATCTGGCATCAATTTAAAAGATTATTGCACCGATAAAGTAGGAATTCCTACACTTACCGATATTGTAAAAGAATTGGAAAAACCCGGATTAGATCCGCGAAAAAAAGTAAAAATATTTGAATTTGATCCCACCATCAGCACCATAAAAGATTTAAAAATCGGTCAAATTTTACCTGGAATCATCAATAATATTACCAATTTTGGGTGTTTTGTTGATATCGGAATCAAAGAAAGCGGATTGGTGCATATTTCTCA
>CAMTWE010000185.1:0-33491 GCA_947085395.1 uncultured Bacteroidota bacterium
GTTGATAATTCCGACCAATGAAGAAGCAGAAATAGCCAAACAATCGTATGAATTGTTGATGAAATAAAGTGGATTAAGAAATAAAAAAAAGCTCATTAAATTTAGTGATAAATTTAATGAGCTTTTTTTATAGATACTTATAAGGCATTTAAGTTGATTAGATTTAACTTTTTAAATCTTCATCATCTTTAAAAAATCGTTTAAAACCAATTCTTTTCAGCATTTTCTTTTCCATATTCCAAAAAAATTGATGTTGACCAAAAAGTGTTCCTACAATCACCAATAAAAACTGATAAATAGGGAAAATTAACAATACCCTAACTGGCCAATATAACCATGGGCTTGCTGTATCTCTATCAATTCCAATAAGATGTGTTAAAGGATACGCCAATTTTACTGCTAATGTTCCATTTACCGAAAATACAACCAGAATAATAAACAATTGCCAATTACTAGTAATACCCCATTTTTGTTTTAATTTGTTCATATTTTAAAAATAAAGTGCAAAAGTAGGGTTTTAATATAAAAATCATCAATATTATTATAAATTTCATTTGTTAAAATTTTTCGTTTTATCAAAAGTTGCTTTTTATTTATCATTAATAATTTTATACCTTTCCAAAAAAATACCATCATGAGAAAATTAGCACTACACTGGCAAATATTAATAGGAATGGTTATGGGCGTTTTATTCGCCTTTTTGATGATTAATTTTGATTGGGGAAAACAATTTGTAATTGATTGGATTAAACCTTTCGGAACAATTTTTATTAATTCACTCAAATTAATTGCAGTTCCTTTAATTCTTGCCTCTCTTATTAAAGGAGTATCAGACTTAAAAGATATTTCTAAACTCTCTAAAATGGGAGGTAGAACTTTGGCAATCTATATATTAACTACAGTAATAGCCGTTTCAATTGGACTTGGAATTGTAAATATTATAAAACCAGGTGATACAATTACCGAGAAAACAAGAAATCAATTGGTAGCAAGTTACAGTGCCGATGCCAGTTCAAAAATACAAGCCGCAGAAATACAAAAAGAAGCGGGTCCATTACAATCGTTGGTGGATTTGGTGCCGAGTAATATTTTTGCAGCTGCCAGCGATAATGGTAATATGCTACAAGTAATTTTCTTCGCTATTTTATTAGGTATTGGATTGATCTTAATTCCGGTTGAAAAAGCAGCCCCAGTAAAAGCTTTTTTTGATAGTTTTAATGAAGTAATCTTAAAAATTATAGATTTAATAATGTTAGTTGCACCTTTTGGTGTTTTTTCATTATTAGCGGCTCTTGTTGTAGAAGCGCCAAGTTCCGATTTATTTATTGCGCTTTTATGGTATGCTTTTAGTGTATTATTGGGATTAGTAATAGTGATATCTCTTTATGTTTTTTATGTGTGGATTTATACCAAAAAATCGCCTAAGTTTTTCTTAAATGGAATTTTACCTGCACAATTATTGGCATTTTCAACCAGTTCTAGTGCTGCTACTTTACCAGTTACTATGGAACGCGTAGAAGAACATCTAGGCGTAGATAATGAAGTGGCAAGTTTTGTATTACCTATTGGAGCTACCATTAATATGGATGGTACTAGTTTGTATCAGGCAGTAGCTGCAGTATTTATTGCCCAAGCATTTGGAATGGATTTAAGCTTGTCAGTTCAATTAGGAATTATTATAACGGCAACTTTAGCTTCCATCGGTTCTGCAGCAGTTCCAGGTGCGGGAATGGTAATGTTGGTGATAGTATTGGCACAAGCCGGAATCCCAGAAGCTGGATTGGCACTTATTTTTGCAATAGACAGACCTTTAGATATGTGTAGAACCACTGTAAATGTTACTGGTGATGCTTGCGTTTCTATGCTTATTGCCAAATCACTTGGTAAATTAGGTGAGCCCAAAGTAAAAAATTGGGATGATCAATTATAAATAATTTAATTTCTTTAATTATTATATTTTAAACCAAATGGTTTAATTGGAACTCCCTTCGGGGAGTTTTTTAGTTATTACATTTAAGTTATTTCTACTCTTTTGATTATAGAATTAATTTATTCAAACATAATTATAAAAGAACCAAATACCTGAGAAATATTAATCAGATTATTTAATTTTCACTTTCAAATTTTAAAACGCATTCAATGCTCAAATTTTTTAAAAATCTTGCTTTTGTAGAAGGAATTTCTGCTATTTTACTGTTCTTTTTTGCTATGCCCATGAAATATATTTTTGACAATCCAATTTTTGTAAAGCATATTGGAATGGCTCATGGAATATTATTTATTGCATATATTATAATTGCAACTTCTTTAAAATTCTCGCATCAATGGGGATTAAAAAAGTATAGTATTATTTGCTTGGCGTCAATTCCTCCCTTCGGAACTTTTTATATCGAAAGAAAATATTTGAGAAACGTATAATTTATTTAAGTGAATAAAAAATACTTTATAAAAATCGATTGAGATTTTCAGGTGTTGGAATCAAACAAACATCTTTTTTTCCAAACCATGAATATCTATTGTTGGCAATAATTATATAAATAAAATCTCGAAGTTTCTTCGGAATATATTTTAAGTAATATAAGTGTTTTAAAGGCGATTTCAGTTTTTTGAAAATATTTAAAATTGCATCAGATTTTAAAAATAACAATCCGTTTTCATACAATACAATTGTATTTATTGTTGATGGATTCATTTTTTTATCCGTAAAAAAGTCTTTTGAAAATTTAGAAGTGAGCGGTGTGAATTTAAAATAAGCAGCAATATCTCGCTCCAAAATAAAATTTACAGATGAATTGCAGAGTTTACAATTTCCATCAAAAAAAATAATTGCAATATTTTCTTTATTTTCCACTTTTCAAAGTTACATAATTCATTTTGATTCGTCTTTTAACAAAATATTTAATTAATTTTGAATGGCATTCGCTAATTTCGTAATAAATAATTATTAATGATATCAATTAGAAATCTTCATAAATCTTACCCAATGGGTAAAGATTCCTTACACGTTTTAAAGGGTTTGAATTTAGAAATAAAAGAAGGTGAGTTTGTCTCAATTATGGGCTCATCGGGTTCTGGAAAATCTACACTTTTAAATATCGTCGGATTGTTAGATGAGCATGATACAGGTGAATACTATCTCAACAATCAGAAAATTGAAAAATTAGATGAAAGAAAAGCAGCCATCCTTAGAAATAAATTTTTAGGATTTGTATTTCAATCATTTAATTTAATTAATTATAAAAGTGCCTTAGAAAATGTGGCTTTACCACTTTATTATAAAGGAATTGGCAGAAAAGAACGCAATGCCATTGCCCTAGAATATTTAGATAAAGTAGGTTTAAAAGATAGAGCAGAACATTTGCCCAATGAACTTTCTGGTGGTGAAAAACAACGAGTTGCCATAGCGCGTGCTTTGGTTACAAATCCGAAAGTTGTTTTAGCAGATGAACCAACAGGTGCACTAGATTCTGTTAATTCACGTACTGTGATGGAGTTGTTAAAAGAAATTAACCGCAGTGGTATGACCGTTTTTGTGATTACCCACGAAGAAGATATTGCAGCTGAAACAGATAGAATTGTGCGTTTAAAAGATGGGGTTATTATTAGTGATGAAAAAACAATTAAAAAAACAATCGTATAAATTATGTTTGATTTAGATCGTTGGCAAGAAGTTTTTCAAACAATTAGAAAAAATAAATTAAGAACTGTACTTGCGGGCTTTACCATAGCTTTTGCTATTTTATTATTTACTTTATTGTTTGGTATTGCAAACGGTTTAAAAAATACTTTTGCAAAACAATTTGCAGGAGATTCTCAAAATTCTGTTTATATAAGATCTGGTAGTACTACCAAGCCATATAAGGGCTTACAAAGCGGCAGAAAAGTTCAGTTGAGAAATGATGATTCAAAATTCATCAATGAAAAATTTGAAGATGACATACAGTTCTTTAGCCCAAACATCCAACGTAATAATGTTCAGGCAATATATAAAGGAGAACAAAATAGGTACACCGTAAGAGGTGTTTATCCAGATTATCAACCTTTAGAATCTGCAGATATTAAAGAAGGTCGTTTTTTAAGTTTTATTGATTTAAAGAAAAAAGCAAAAGTTATTGCCATTGGCAGGTTGGTAGAAGAAGATTTGTTTGGAGGTATCAGCGCTTTAGGTAAAAATATTAGTTTGGATGGAATTTCTTATAAAGTGATAGGCGTTTTTAATGATCCTGGTGGTGACCAAGATGAACGATTTATTTATGCGCCTTTTACCACAATCCAATCTATGTACAAACCATTTGATGAAATTGATCAATTTGGACTTACCTATAATCCGAAATTAAATATTGAACAAGCCTTGTTGTTTACCAATTTACTCACCAAAGTATTAAAGGAAAAACACGGAGTAGACCCAAAAGATCAAGCCGCTATTCGTGTTCAAAATTATGCCGAAGGCGCCAAAAATGTACAACAATTTATGATGGTTTTAAATGTAATAATCCTTTTTATTGGTATAGGAACTTTGGTTGCAGGTATTATTGGTATTAGTAATATTATGGTTTATATTGTAAAAGAAAGAACCAAAGAATTGGGCATTAGAAAAGCATTAGGAGCAACCCCCAATTCTATTATCGGAATGATAATGTTAGAATCAATTTTTGTAACGGCAATTGCGGGTTATGCCGGTTTATTAATTGGCGTATTTACCCTTAAAGCAATTGGAAAAAGTTTAGAAAAATATTTTATTTTAAATCCAAGTGTTGAAACTTATGTAGTAATTGGGGCTACTATTATTTTAATTATAGCAGGTACCATAGCAGGTTATATTCCAGCTAAAAGAGCCGCGAGTATCAAACCAATTGTAGCACTAAACGACGAATAATTATGAAGTTTATATTTGATTCTGATACTTGGCAAGAAATTTTTAGCAGCATTCGTAAAAATAAAATACGAACCGGAATTACCATAATTGGGGTGATGTGGGGAATATTTTTATTGATAGTTTTATTAGGAGCCGCAAAAGGAGTAGAGAATAATTTTAACAGATTATTTGGTGATTTTGCTACCAACAGCGTATTTGTTTGGGCGCAACAAACCAGCAAACCTTTTAAAGGATTTCAGGAAGGAAGAAGTTTAACCCTTAAAATGTCTGATTTAGAAAGTATCAGAAAAGAAATTAAAGGATTGGAATTTGTAGTGCCGCGTCATCAAACCCAAGGAATAGCTGTTAATAAATTTAAAACAGGAAATTTTGGCGTTTTTGGTGATTATCCAGAGTTAGATAAAGTTCAAAAAAGAAATTTAATTCAAGGTAGATTTATCAATAACAACGATATCAAAGAAAAGAAGAAAGTTTGTGTTATTGAAGAAGAAATTTACAAACAACTTTTTGATAAAGATGAAAATCCTATTGGGCAATACATCAAAATAAACGGTATCAACTACAATGTTGTTGGTATGTATAAAGAGGGACAAGTGGGTTCTGGTGGACCACAAGGAAATATTCATATTCCGTTTACCACCTTTCAACAAGTATATAATAGAGGTGATAGTGTAGGTTGGATGATGATTACCGGTCAGCCGGGGTTTGATATTACCCAAATAGAAGCCGATTTAAAATTACTGTTGAAAACATTACACAAAGTACATCCACAAGATGAAAGAGCTTTTGGTAGTTTTAATTTAGGAAAAGAAATTGCTAAAGTAACCGGTTTTTTAATTGGGATGCAGTTTTTAACCTGGTTTGTAGGAATTGCAACCTTAATTGCAGGCGTTTTTGCCATCGGTAATATTTTATTGATAACCGTAAAAGAACGTACCAAAGAAATAGGAATTAGACGCGCAATTGGAGCAAAACCTTGGGAAATTAAAAGACATATTATTTTAGAATCTGTTTTTTTAACCAGTATTGCTGGCGCTATAGGAATTATTTTAGGCGGTTTAGTTTTGATGATAATTGATGCAACAATAGGACAAGGTGATGAACCCGCTTTAACAAACCCAACAGTTGATATACCAGTTATTATTATATCAGCCGTTACCTTGGTAGTTTTGGGATCCTTAATTGGATTGATTCCTGCGCACACTGCTGTAAGTATCAGACCAATTGAGGCCTTAAGAGAAGAGTAATCAATTGTCAATTGAAAATTAAAAATGAACCCTTCGACATGGCTCAGGGCAAGAAATTAAAAATTAAAAATGGAAAATAAATATATTTAGTTGAAGGTCTTTCAATCTTTGAATTGTTGAATCATTCAATCATTCAATCATACAATCTTTTAATCTTTAAATAATTAAACATTTCAGTCTTTTAATCAAAAATAAAAATAAATTATAATGAAAAAAACAATCATATTTGGATCTTTAGCATTAGCACTTATCGCTATTTTAGTTTGGTTTGCATCAAAAAACAGTAAATCACCCATTCAGTTTGAAACAGAAAAACCATTTAAAACAAACATAGTAAGAAAAACTGTGGCCACCGGTAAAGTAATTCCGTTAGAGGAAGCTGAAATTAAACCAAAAGTATCCGGAATTATAGAAGAAATTTTTGTAGAAGAAGGGGCAAAAGTTAAAGCCGGAGATTTAATTGCAACAATTAGAGTTGTACCAAATGTGCAATCTTTAAATACTGCACAAGGAAATGTTACCACGGCTCAGTTAAGATTCAATAACAACAAAACTTTGTATGATAGAAACAAAAATCTTTTTGAAAAAGGTATTATTTCTAAACAAGAGTTTGAAGCATCAGAATTAAACTATAACAGTACAGCCCAAGATTTAAAAATTGCGCAAAACAATTTAGATATCATTAAAAAAGGTTCGGCTGCTGGCATGGGAAAAACAGCCAATACTTATGTAAAAGCAGAGATTTCTGGTACTATTTTAGAAATTCCTGTTAGAAAAGGAACGCAAGTTATTGAAAGTAATACTTTTAATGCCGGAACTACCATTGCTACCATTGCAGATATGACCAAAATGATTTTTGAAGGAAAAGTAGATGAAGCCGAAGTAGGAAAAATTAAAAACGGAACTGTTTTAGAAGTTTCTTTGGGCGCTATTGAAAAGAAAAAATATTTAGCCAAATTAAATTTTATCGCTCCAAAAGGAACAGAAGAAAACGGAGCTGTGCAATTTAAAATTAAAGGTGATGTTACTTTAGACGAACAATTTTTTGTAAGAGCTGGTTATAGCGCCAATGCAGATATAGTTTTAGAGAAAAAAGACAATGTTTTATCAATTAAAGAGGCCTTATTACAATTTGATAAAAAAACAGATGCGCCTTATGTAGAAGTGAAAGTTGGAGATCAGAAATTTGAAAGACGCAATGTAGAATTGGGTATTTCTGATGGCGTAAATGTTGAAATTATCAAAGGAATTACTATCAAAGATGATATCAAAATTTGGAATAAAACTTCTAAAAAAGAAGAAAAAGAGGAAGATAAATAATCGTAAATAAATGTATAAATCCATCAAAAAGCAGCTTAGGAATTCAAAGCTGCTTTTTTAATGTAAAAACTTTAAAAAAAGTGATATTTATCAGTTAGAAAAATAAAAATTATTCCGATATTTATATCAAATAATTTAAAAACATATAAAGCCATGGAGACCAAATTAATTTATCTTAGTGATTTAGAATTTAATCTAAGAGTGTGGAAAAGAGAACTTAAATTTCATAAAGAAGAATTAAAAAAATTTGAAAAGCAATTAGAAGATATTGCTGCTAGAAATTTAGGAATTGATGCAATGGCACCATTAGAAGGATTTCAAAATAAAATCATTAAGGAAAAAGAGGTCATTGATAAATTATTGCAAAAAATAAGGATAAAAAAAAGAGCCGTTAAAAGAGCTGATTTGCACGAAGAAATAGACGGTAGATTGCTAAAAGAACAAGAACCACTTAGAGATGATATGAAAACTTATGTGCGGCTTCATTACGATTTAAAAGAAGCACTGATGGATTTCTTCATCAAATGGTTAAAATAAAAAAAATCGTCCCAATTTGGGACGATTTTTTGCTTTAAGATGTTTTTATACAAACTGTTTTGAAATAATTTCTGCTTTTTTACTAGCTGAATAATCATAAAAACCTTCGCCAGATTTTACACCTAATTTTCCGGCAGTAACCATGTTAACTAATAACGGACAAGGAGCGTATTTCGGATTTCCAAATCCGTCTTGCAATACTTTTAAAATAGATAAACAAACATCTAGCCCAATAAAATCTGCCAATTGTAACGGACCCATAGGGTGCGCCATGCCTAATTTCATCACCGTATCAATTTCATAAACACCGGCAACACCTTCGTATAAGGAATAAATAGCTTCATTTATCATCGGCATCAAAATACGATTGGCAACAAAACCAGGATAATCATTTACTTCAACCGGCACTTTATTTAACTTTTTAGAAAGTTCCATAATAGTTTCGGTAACTTCATCAGAAGTAGAATATCCTCTAATAATCTCTACCAATTTCATAATAGGCACCGGATTCATAAAATGCATTCCAATTATTTTATCTGGTCGATTGGTTACAGATCCAATTTTAGTAATTGAGATTGAAGAAGTATTGGTAGATAAAATTGTATGTGCAGCACAAACTTCATCTAATTCTTTAAAAATTTTAAGTTTTAAATCGATGTTTTCAGTAGCGGCTTCTACCACTAAATCAACATTTAAAACCCCCTCTTTTACCACTGTAAAAGTTTTGATGTTTTGAAGTGTTTGTAGTTTTAATTCTGCACTAATTTGTTCTTTTGTAACCATTCTATCCAAATTAGAAGTGATGGTTGCAATGCCTTTTTCTAAGGCCTTACTCGATACATCAATTAAATGAACCTGATATCCAAATTGTGCAAAAGTGTGTGCTATTCCATTTCCCATGGTTCCAGCTCCTATAACGGCAATGTTTTTCATTGTATTAAATTTATATTTATTGATTATTTAAGTGCATGTATAATTTGATAGGCTAATTTTAGCGCTTCGGCTCCTTGTTGTAAGGAAACAATAGGCGTAGTATTTTTATTAATTGCGCTAGCAAAAGATTCTAATTCATCTAAAATAGCATTGTTTGCATTGATTGTTGGATTTTCGAAATAAATTTGTTTCATAGTTCCTTCTGCATTTTGAAGTACCATTGCAAATTCATCAACCAGATTTGTAACATCTTTCATCCTAACAATTTCCGCTTGTTTGGTTAAAAAATCTATAGAAATATAGGCATCTTTTTGAAAAAATCGACTTTTACGCATATTTTTCAAAGAAATTCTGCTAGCAGTTAAATTGGCAACGCAGCCATTTTCAAATTCAACCCTTGCGTTGGTAATATCGGGAGTATCACTAATTACAGCAACGCCGCTAGCAGTAACATTTTTAACCTTAGATTTTACAACACTTAAAATAATGTCTAAATCATGTATCATTAAATCTAATACAACAGGCACATCGGTTCCTCTCGGATTAAATTCTGCCAAGCGATGTGTTTCTATAAACATCGGGTTTAGAATGAAATCTTTAGAAGCTGTAAACGCCGGATTAAAGCGTTCTACATGTCCAATCTGACCTTTAACTTGGTATTTTTCTGCAAGCGCAATAAGCTCTAATGCTTCATCAAGCGTATTGGTTATTGGTTTTTCGATAAAAATATGCTTTCCTTTTTCAATGGCTAGTTTGGCACAATTAAAGTGCGATAGGGTAGGAGTTACAATATCAATAACATCAACATTATCAATAAGTGTTTCTATTGATGAAAAAAATGTATATCCAAATTCATCAGCCACTTTTTTGGCTAACTCAAAATCAGCATCATAAAATCCAATTAAATCATAATATGATGATTGTTTTAACAATTTTAAATGAATCTTACCAAGATGCCCGGCTCCAAGCACTCCAATTTTTAACATATAATTATTTTAAAACAAAAATAAGCTAATTGAAATAAAATGTATGTAATAATCCTTTCTTTTTAGTCGATGAAATCTTAATTTTACTGCCAATAAAATAAATGAAAATGTTAGATACTCCTAAACATCAAGGAATGCGTAAAATGCTGGTAAAACTCATAGAAGAAAAGGGAGTTATCAATAAAAAAGTACTGAAAGCTATAGAAAAAGTTCCAAGACATTTATTTATGGATTCTGGTTTTGTAGAATTTGCTTATCAAGATAAACCTTTTCCAATTGCGGCAGAGCAAACTATTTCACAGCCCTTTACTGTAGCATTTCAAACCGAATTATTACAACTTAAAGATGGGGAAAAAGTGTTGGAAATTGGCACTGGTTCTGGCTATCAAACTGCTGTTTTATTAGAGTTAAAAGCAAAAGTTTACAGTATTGAACGGCAACAAGAATTGTTTAGAAAAACAAAATTATTTTTACCAAAAATTGGTTATCACGCTAAATCATTGGTTTTTGGCGATGGTTATAAAGGAATTCCAGAACATGCTCCTTTTGATAAAATTATTGTTACGGCAGGTGCACCAGAAATTCCGAAAATATTGTTAAGTCAGTTAAAAATTGGTGGCAGAATGGTCATTCCTGTTGGTGAAGAAATACAAACGATGATGGTAATTATTCGCAAATCTGAAACCGATTTTGAAAAAGAAGAACACGGAAGTTTCCGTTTTGTTCCTTTATTAAAGGATAGAAATTAAGTTCAATTGACAATTGACCCTTCGACAAGTTCAGGGCAGGAAATTAAAAATTAAAAAAATGGCTAACATCTCAATACTCATATCTCAATATTAACATCTCAATTCTCTTTTAAATAGATATAGCAATAAAAAAGCCCAAATAATGATTCGGGCTTTTGATTTTTTATTGAAATAATAAAAAAATTATTCAGTAACTCTGTGCCAGTATTGTGTTCTTCCTATTAAAGCAATACCTATAAATCCGCGAACTTTAAGTTTATTAACTCCTTCTAAAGTGATGTAACATTTGTATTCTTTTCCACTTTTAGGGTCTAAAATAGTTCCGCCACTATATTCATCACCTTTTTTAGTTAAACCTTCAACAATCACCATTCCTTTAACGGGCTTGTTTTTTTTATCGCCTTTACATAGGTCACACACTTTGTTTTCCTTTCCTTTTTCTAAAACTTGCAAAATTTTAGCATAAACTTTACCGTCTTTTTGGTAAATTTCTACAATAGATTTTTCATTACCTGTTTCATCATCAATGGTTTTCCATTTACCAAAAACAGATTGTGCAGCAATTGACATCGTACCGATTACTGTTAACATTAATAGGGATAAAAATAGTTTTTTCATAATATTGAATTATTAATTGTTAATTATTTTAAGGTGTGAATATAAAAAAATTAATCAAATTTAGCATCAAATTGTTGATGCCATTTTTCTTGTACTTTTAAAACTTGTTCAATTACATCTCTAACACATCCTTCGCCTCCTTTTTTCTGAGAAATATATTGAGAAATAGCTTGTATTTCGGGTACTGCATCCTTCGGACAAGTAGCTAAACCAACTTTTTGCATCACTTCATAATCTGGAATATCATCACCCATATACAACACATTTTCTGGTAAAATTTGATACATATCTAACAATTCATTTAATTTTTCCATTTTATGATGAACCGATAAATAAATATCAGTTATTCCAAATCCTTTTAATCTATTTCTAACACCTTCATTGGTGCCTCCAGATATGATACAAATTCTATAACCCGCATCTACTGCAGATTTTAAGGCATAACCGTCTTTAATATTCATCTGTCTGGCTAATTCACCATTGGCAAAAACGTGTACATAACCGTTTGTTAAAACGCCATCAACATCAAAAATAAAGGTGTTGATTTGATTCATGATTTCTTTATAATGTTTCTTCATTATTTTATTTTTTTTGATAAACCTCTTGTATTGAAGAAGTTAGTAGTTTGTATATTGCTTGTTCATTTGCTGATAACAGTTTTAAATGATTTTCAATGGTTAAAGTATCATTTCTTTTAGCAGGTCCGGTTTGCGCTAATTCTGGACTTAAATAATTTATCTTATCAGCGGTTTCTTTAATTAAAGGCATTAAAATTTCAAAAGGAATTTCATTTTTTTGGCAAATATGAGCGCCAATATGATACAAATGATTGACAAAGTTATTGACAAAAACTGCAGAAACATGTAAATATTGTCTTTGTTCTGATGAAATTTTAAAGATTTTTTTACTCAAATTTCCCGCCAAAATTTCTAACAATTGCAAATCTTTTTCGTTTTCTGCTTCAATACAAATGGGGATTTCAGAAAAATCAATGGGTTTAGATTTTGATAATGTTTGAAGTGGATAAAAAACCCCTCGTCTATTTTTGTTGGATAAAGATAAAAGATTTTCACTGCCAGATGTATGCACAACTAACTGATTGTTAAAGGGTAATTGATTAGAAATTTCATGAATGGTATTGTCAGAAGTAGCAATAACATAAATATCTGCTGCAGCCAAAGTATTTAAATCATCAGTAATTGAAACAGTTTCTTTAAATGGATTTAACTTGCAAATTGTTCTATTATATAGCTGCACCAACTTAACGTTATCAGCTTTAATAAACTGATATGCTAAATGAAATGCTACATTTCCACCTCCTATGATGCAAACTTTTATCATCTTACGAAGATACAGAAGTTCCTTTTAAATGAAAAGTGTTTTAAAAATTTTGTATATTCGATGTTTAAAATAAAAATTATCATGAAAAAGCTATCCTTATTACCGGTCATTTTTCTTTTTTTAATTTCAAACCTCATCAATAGTCAAAATATTGCGCCAAAAATTGCAGATGATGCTGGTTCACAAGCTAAAAAAGTTACCTCAATTTATCAATTTATTGTATTTGACATCAACCAAAAACCATTTGATTTTTCTAAATTAAAAGGTAAAAAGTTAATGATTGTTAACACGGCCTCTAAATGTGGTTATACACCACAATATGACGAGTTGCAAAAATTATACGATAAATATAAAAATAAAGGATTTGTAATTGTTGGTTTTCCTGCCAATAATTTTAGAAATCAAGAGCCAGGAACCAATGCAGAAATTGCAGAGTTTTGCAAATTAAATTATGGAGTTACTTTTCCGATGATGGAAAAAATATCGGTTAAAGGAGATGATATGCATCCAATTTATCAGTATTTAACACAAAAATCTAAAAATGGTTATGAAGATTCTGAAGTTGGTTGGAATTTCCAAAAATATTTAATCAATAAAAAAGGGATGTTAGAAAAAGTTTTGAAAACTAAAGTTTCTCCTTTGGATGCTGAAATTATTAGTTGGATAGAACAGAAATAGCATAAAAAAAAGGTAGTTTAAACTTTCAAAGACACATGAAAGGATTCTTGCGGCAGCAGGAAAATTAAGGCAAAAAAAGGTCGTTTAAACTTTCATTTAAACGACCTTTTTAAAATTTAATTACAGTATTATTTTACAATTGTCATTTCATCAATAATATGTTTTGCTCCGGCATATTTATCAACCAACCACAATACATATCGAATATCAACATTGATAGTTCTTTGTAGTTTTGGATCAAAAATCACATCGCCTGCCATTGCTTCAATGTTTCCATCAAAAGCCAAACCTATTAATTCTCCTTTTCCATTTAATACTGGTGACCCAGAATTACCACCTGTAATATCATTATCGGTTAAGAAATTAACAGGCATAAATCCGCCTTTATCAGCATATTGACCATAATCTTTTTGTTTGTAAAGGTCTAATAATCTTTTTGGTAAATCAAACTCATCATCACCAGCTTTGTATTTTTTTACCATACCTTCCATGGTAGTAATGTTGTTAATTTTAGCATCATTTCGTTTATCAGCTGGTAAAGCCATTACTTTTCCGTAAGTTAAACGCAAAGTTGAATTGGCATCTGGGTATTGAATTGGCGCCAATTTAGACGCACGTAAACCTTCTACTAACAATCTAAATGCAGCACTATAATCATTTTGTGCTTTATCAATAGTTTCATTTTTAGCGTTGGCATGGTTTAAAATATCGTTAGACAATACATAAAGTGGATCATTAATAATCAACGCTTCATTAGGTAAAGCCATAAATGCTTTCATTCTTTCTTTTGATGAAAAAATACTTAAATCAAAAGCATTGTTTATATAAGCAGTAAAGTTGTTGTTATTTTCTTTAGCCAATGTTTGTACCATTGGAGCTATCGGATAATTGGTTACTTTAGTTGAATATAAATGCAATTGAGCCGCTAAAATATCTTTTTCTGCCGGTAAGTATAATTTGTCAAAGAAAGCATCAATAATTTCATTTATTCTACTTTCTGTTTCTTTACGTTTAGCTACATCAGCTTTTGCGTAATTTTCTAATTGTCTTCCAATACCTCTAGAAACTGCTCCGTAAGAACTGGTTCTTATGAGTTGTTGTAAATAATTATCGTGTTTAGCTTTTTCATTTGTTAATGAATAAAAGTTATTGATATTTTCAATTACTTTACCATATTTAGCTTTGTTTGCTGGTTGATTAGCCCATTTATTAAATTTTTGTTCTTGAATTGCTTTTGCTTTGGCAGTTCCAAATTTACTTAAAGCATCAATCATTCCTTGGCGATTTTTCCAATAATTAGCGGTACTTGCATATTTAGAAGCGTAGTTTAAACGAACTTCATCGTTTTTATCCATATACTTTTTCATATGATCCATTCCAGTTTTAGCCCCTTCAACCCAAGCTGGATAAGCAAATTTTACGTTTTGCTCAATTCCGCCAGCAGGCATCCAACGGTTAGTTCTTCCAGGATAACCTAATATCATGGCAAAATCATTTTCTTTAAAACCTTTAATACTGATAGGTAAATGGTGTTTTGGTTTTAGCGGAATATTGTTTACAGAATATTCTGCTGGATTTCCGTTAGCATCTGCATACACTCTAAACATAGCAAAATCTCCGGTATGACGTGGCCATTCCCAGTTGTCTGTATCGCCACCAAATTTCCCAATTGTTTCAGGTGGTGTACCCACTAAACGTACATCTTTATAGTCTTGATATACAAAATAATAATACTCATTTCCTTGATAAAAAGAACGTACAGATACGGTATATTTACCACCTTCATTGTTTTCTTTTTCAATTACTGCAATTTCTTTGTTAATGGCAGCTTCACGTTCTAACTCTGTCATTTTATCGTTTATTTTTGATAAAATACGTTTAGAAACATCATCCATTCTTACAAAGAAACGAACACTTAAATTTTTTGGTTTCAGCTCATCTTTTTTAGTTTTAGCCCAATAACCATCTTTAAGATAATTATTTTGTGGTGATGAAAGTTCTGCAATTACACCGTATCCACAGTGGTGATTGGTTAATACCAAGCCCTCTGATGAAATAATTTCGGCAGTACAACCACCGCCAAACTGAACAATGGCATCTTTTACACTGGCATTGTTTACACTGTAAATTTCTTCGGCTGTTAATTGTAAGCCCATTTTTTGCATATCTCTTTGATTTAATCGTTGGATATGCATTAAAAACCACATGCCCTCGTCAGCTTTTACCGGAAATGCCAATAAAAATGCTGTGAAGTATAAAATAAATTTTTTCATAAATAAACTATTGTTTTTAAAGTTAATAAAAATGGACTTTTGATAAGCTAAAGTTCATTTCAAAATTGAATAAATTTTTGATAATGCGAATATATTAATTTTGAAGATTAGGACTCTTAAATTCTTCTTAAAAACTAATTTATTTTTATTTTCTTTCTCTTATTGCTGCTTGTGCTGCAGCCAATCTTGCAATGGGAACTCTAAATGGAGAACAACTTACATAATCCATTGCAAGACTATGACAAAATTCTATTGAGGTTGGTTCTCCACCATGTTCACCGCAAATTCCAATTTTAATTCCAGGTTTAGTAGTACGGCCTCTTTTAACGCCCATTTCCATAAGCTGACCAACACCTACTTGGTCTAAAATAGCAAAAGGGTCATTTTTTAAAATCCCTTTTTCAATGTAAATAGGTAAAAATTTTCCAGCATCATCTCTAGAATAGCCAAATGTCATTTGGGTTAAATCATTGGTTCCAAAAGAGAAAAAATCGGAATGTTTGGCAATTTCATCTGCAACAACGCAAGCACGCGGAATTTCAATCATGGTGCCAATGCTGTAATTAATTTTATAGTTTCTTTCTTCAAAAACCAATTCAATTTCTTTTTTGATAATTTCTTCCTGAAGTTTCATTTCTTCTACAGTTCCTGTTAGTGGAACCATTATTTCTGGTATAGCTCTTATTCCTTTTTGTTTTAGATTGATTGCCGCTTCAATAATAGCACGTACTTGCATTTGTGATATTTCTGGAAAAGTGTTGCCCAATCTGCAACCACGGTGACCAAGCATCGGATTAATTTCTTTTAAATTGTTGATTTTATGTTGTACTTCTGACAAACTTATGCCCATTTCATCTGCTAATGCTTGCTGATTTTCGTGTTCATACGGCACAAATTCATGTAAAGGTGGATCTAACAATCTTATTGTAACTGGTAAATCGTGCATTGCAGCAAAGATTCCTTCAAAATCTTGTCGTTGCATGGGAAGTAATTTTTGCAAGGCATTTTTGCGTTCAGTTTCATTGTTGGCAATAATCATTTCGCGCATGGCTTTAATTCTTTCGCCCTCAAAAAACATATGTTCTGTTCTGCAAAGTCCAATTCCTTGAGCGCCAAAATTGCGGGCAATTTTCGCTGATTCTGGAGAATCTGCATTGGCTCTAACTTTCATTTTAGCATGGCCGTCTGCCATTTGCATCAATTTATCAAATGAACCACTTACAGTTGGATTAATGGTGTCTAATTTACCTTTATATACAATTCCGGTTGATCCATCTAATGAAATCCAATCACCTTCTTTGTATGTTTTTCCATTTATACTCATTGTATTTTTATGGTAATCAATATTTAATGCACCCGCCCCAGAAATACAACATTTTCCCATACCACGGGCTACTACAGCTGCGTGGGAAGTCATGCCGCCTCTGGCTGTTAATATTCCGACAGATTTATGCATCCCTTTTAAATCATCTGCAGATGTTTCTGTTCTAACCAAAATAGCTGGTTTATTTTCATCAAAATACTGCTCTGCTTTATCGGGAAAAAAAGTAATTTGTCCGGTAGCTGCACCAGGAGAAGCGGGGAGACCGCGTGTAATTGCTGTTGCTTTTTTAATAGATTTTGGGTTGAATATTGGATGTAATAGTTCATCTAATTTAAGGGGATTCATTCGTAGCAAACAAGTATCTTCATCTATCAAACCCTCTTCTAACATATCCATTCCAATTTTAATCATTGCTGCTCCTGTACGTTTTCCATTTCTGGTTTGTAAAAGCCATAATTTTCCTTCTTGTATGGTAAATTCGATGTCTTGCATATCTTTAAAATGATATTCTAATTTTTGTTGAATTTCATTTAATTCAGCAAAAACTTTTGGCATGGCTTCTTCTAATGATGGATAATTTTTATTTCTTTCATCTTCAGAAATCATCGCCAATTTTGCCCAGTTTATGGAGCTAGATTTGGTAATTTGAAGCGGAGTTCTAATGCCCGCAACCACATCTTCTCCTTGCGCATTGATGAGGTACTCGCCGTTAAATTCTTTGACACCAGTAGCTGCATCTCTGGTAAAGGCAACACCAGAGCCAGAGCTATTTCCCATATTTCCAAAAACCATGGCTTGGATATTGACTGCGGTGCCCCAATCATTCGGAATTTGGTGAATTTCTCTGTAATAAACGGCGCGTGGTGTATGCCAACTTTCAAATACAGCCATGATTGAATTCCAAAGTTGAGTCCAAGGATCCGTTGGAAATTCTTCATCAGTTTGTTTTTTGATGAGTTGTTTAAATTGATGTACTAATTCTTTTAAATCATCCGTAGAAAAATCTTGATCAGAAATTAAATTTTTTCGAATTTTTAATTGATGGATTATTTTTTCAAATAAGCATCCGCTATGATTATTTTGATTGATTTTCATTACTTTATCACCGTACATTTGGATAAATCTGCGGTAAGAATCCCATGCAAAACGATCATTTCCAGTTTTTAATGCGATGGTTTTTACCACTTCATCATTCATACCTACATTTAAAACGGTATCCATCATACCAGGCATTGAAGCACTTGCTCCAGATCGTACAGAAACTAACAACGGATTTTCAATGGAATCAAAAAAGGATCCCATTGTAGATTCAATATGATGAATTCCATGCTGAACTTCTTCTAATAAAAACTTGATAATTTCTTCTTTTCCTAATGAATTATATTCATTACAAACTTCGGTAGTAATGGTAAAACCTGCTGGAACAGGAATTCCGATATTACACATCTCTGCTAGGTTGGCACCTTTTCCTCCTAAAAGTGCTTTCATATTTTTATTACCTTCTGCCGTTAAATTACCAAATTTGTACAATCTTTTTGTAGGTTTCATAAGCATAATTTTTAATTTGAAAATCAGTTATATAGCTCTTTAAATTTACAAAAAATTTCTGATATATTTATTTGATGGGAAAAAATTGGGAATAGAATGTTATATATATATGATATCTTACGAATTAACGCTTGTATTTAAACTAGATTTTTATGTCTGGTTTAAAATAAATGGTTTACATGAATAAAGTGGATAGGATGTTGCTCAAAAAAAAAGTTGAAGTAATTAACTTCAACTCTTTTTATGCAACATTGGGGTTCTTATATTTTTATACTTTTATTTAATTATTGGTGTTATAAGTAATTAGAGCTGGTTTAGAATCTATGTTTAATTGTTTGATGTGGCTTAATTGTTTCAATTCATAAGGATATACAGCTTCAAATTTATTTTCTTTTAAGTTTAATTCTTTTAGATTGGTTAAATTTGCTATAGCTAGTGGAATGTTACCCTCCATATTGTTATCAAATAAACTAAAAGTTTGTAGTTGTTGTAGTTGGCAAATTTCGGTAGGTATATTTCCTGAAATTTTATTACTGCTAATTTGAATCACTTCTAATTGAGAAAGATTGCCTATTTCTTTCGGAATTCTTCCAGAAAAATCGTTGTTAAACAAAACCAATTGTTTTAAATTAGTTAATTGTCCAATTTTAGGTGAAATAGAGCCAGAAATTTCATTCATAAATAAACTCAAATTTTCTAATGTTTTGATATCGTATAATGATTCAGGAATTTGACCTCTGATACTATTAAAAGAAAGTTTCAATTCTTTCAATGCTTGCAAATTTCCAATATTAGCAGGAATGTTACCACTCAAACTATTTTGTTGAAGATTTAAGGTTTTTAAATTACTTAAAGTAGTTATTTCAGTAGGAATAGTGCCATCCAAATTATTATTAGCTAAAATCAATTGCGTTACATGGTTGTTAACAACTCTCACTCCAAACCACTCATTTACAGGTTTGTTTAAATCCCATTTTACGATCCAATTTTCACCGTCTGTTGCTTTGTGTAAAGCAATTAGTGCATTTCTCTCCTCAATAGATACTTGTGAAAATCCAACAAAACTAAGGGTGAAAAGAGCTAAAATTAGAATTAAATTTTTCATAATAAGTAGATTTAGTGTTTATGAAATCATTTTTGATAGTGTAAATGTACGATATAAAAAAACAAAAAGCAAGTAAAAAGCAAAAAAATTACCATTTGTTTGCAAAAAATTACCATTTGTGATAAAAAACATGCCGTATAAAAATATTTTTAAAGTTTATTTTGAATAAAAATTAGTTGATATTTCAATCATCTTATTCCCTTATCTTTGTAAATGATTTTAAATTTAAATTGATGAAATTAGATATCCTAGCCATAGGTGCACATCCAGATGATGTTGAATTGGGTTGTGGCGCAACCCTTGCCAAAGAAATTTCTTTAGGAAAGAAAGTCGGAATTTTAGATTTAACCCAAGGCGAATTAAGCACGCGAGGAACTATTGCAATTAGACAAGAAGAAGCCAAAAATGCTGCTGAAATATTAGGCATTAGTATGCGTGAAAATATTGGATTTGCAGATGGTTTTTTTGTAAATGATAAAACGCACCAATTAGAAATTGTTAAAATAATTAGAAAATATCAACCTACTATTGTGTTGTTAAACGCCATCAGCGATCGGCATATAGATCATCAAAAAGCGAGTGAATTAGCTTCGGCAGCTTGTTTTTTAGCTGGTTTGCGAAAAGTTGAAACAAGTATTGATGGAGAAGATCAAGAAACTTGGAGACCCAAACAAGTGTACCATTATATACAATGGGATGATTTAAAACCAGATTTTGTAGTTGATATTTCTGATTTTATAGAAATTAAAATGAAAGCCGTTAAAGCATTTGATTCTCAATTTTTTAATCCAGAAAGTAAGGAGCCAAATTCACCCATAAGTTCTCAAAATTTTATAGAAAGTGTGCGTTACAGAGCGCAAAATTTAGGCAGGTTAATTGGTGTTTCTTATGCCGAAGGATTTACGGCAGCCCGTTATGTAGCGGTAGATTCTTTAGATAAATTAATTTAAAAAAATATTTGCAGAATATTGGAAATAGTGTACATTTGCAGTCTCAAAATGGTGGTTGTAGCTCAGTTGGTTAGAGCATCGGTTTGTGGTACCGAGGGTCGCCGGTTCGAGCCCGGTCTTCCACCCAAAAAGAGTTCTGATTTTTCAGAACTCTTTTTTATTTTAGGTCATTAATTTTTCTTTAAGATACTTTGCAGTATAGGAATTTTCGCAACTTAAAAGTGCTTCTGGAGTTCCTTCAAACAATAAATTCCCTCCATTTTTTCCGCCTTCTAATCCTAAATCTATAATATAATCTGCACATTTTATGAGTTCTAAATTGTGCTCAATTACAATGATAGAATGTCCTTTTTCTATCAAAGCATTGAAAGATTTTAATAATTTTTTAATGTCGTGAAAATGGAGACCTGTTGTTGGTTCATCAAAAATAAAGAGTGTTTTTTCTGTTGTTGTTCCTTTAATTAAAAAGGATGCTAATTTAATGCGTTGTGCTTCACCACCAGATAGGGTAGAAGATGATTGTCCTAATTTTATATATCCCAATCCAACTTCTTGTAATGGCAGTAATTTTTGTGCAATTTTTGTTTCATCATTTTGGATAAAAAAATCAATGGCTTCATCTACAGACATTTCTAAAACATCAACAATTGATTTTTGATGAAACTTAATTTCTAAAATTTCTTTTTGAAATCTTTTACCGTTACAAACCTCACAAATTAACTGAACATCTGCCATAAATTGCATTTCAATAGTAACTTCACCATCGCCTTTACAGGTGTTGCATCTTCCGCCATCAACATTAAATGAAAAATGTTTTGGTTTGTAATTTCTAACAACTGCTAAACTTAATCCGGCAAATAAATTGCGAATATCATCATATGCTTTGATGTAGGTTACTGGATTTGAGCGGCTGGAGCGTCCAATGGGGTTTTGATCTACAAATTCTATTTGTTTGATACTTTGAAAACTTCCTTTTAAATCGGTAAATTCACCAATTTTTGTGCTGTTTCCTGTTAATTTTTTTATCAAAGCAGGATACAAAATATTTTTAACCAAGGTACTTTTGCCACTTCCAGAAACTCCTGTAATTACGGTAAGTGAATTTAACGGAAATCTAACGTTAATATTTTTTAAATTATGAGCTCTAGCCCCTTCTATTTCGATGAAATTATTAGAAACTCTTCGGTTTTTAGGAACTTCAATTTGTAATTTTTTATTTAAGTATTGGGCTGTTAATGAATTTGATTTTAATAAATTTTGATAAGTGCCTTGGGCGGTTAAATGACCTCCAAATATTCCAGCTTCTGGGCCAATATCAATAATATAATCAGCCGATTTGATGATATCTTCATCGTGTTCAACGACTATCACCGTATTGCCGATATCGCGCAGTTTTTTAAGTAAAATGATTAGTTTTTCAGTGTCTTTTGAATGCAATCCGATGCTTGGTTCATCTAAAATATACATAGATCCTACCAAACTGCTGCCCAATGAAGTGGCTAAATTGATGCGTTGCGATTCACCTCCAGAAAGGGTATTAGCGGTTCTGTTTAAGGTTAAATAACCCAAACCAATGTCATTTAAAAATCCGAGTCGGGTGTTAATTTCTGTAAGCAAACGTTTAGAAACTTCAGTTTCGTGTGGTGTAAGATTCAGATTTTCTGTTAAAATAATAAGTTCATTGAGTGGTAATTCAACCAAATCTGTTATTGATTTTCCATTTATTTTAACAAAATCGGCTTCTTTTCTAAGTCGTTTTCCCCTACAATCTGTACATTTTGTTTTTCCTCGATATCGAGATAACATCACTCTATATTGAATTTTATAGGTTTTTTCTTCTAGATATTTAAAAAAATCATGCAATCCTTTAAAATGTTTTGTGCCATTCCAAATCAATAATTTTAAGTTTTCATCAATTTCAAACCATGGCTTGTGAATTGGAATGTTATATTTTGATGCGTTTAAAATAATTTCCTCTTTAAAGTGTGAAAATGATTCTGATTTATAGGGAACTATGGCATCATCTAAAATAGAAAGTGCTGTATTCGGAATTACCAATTCATCATCAATACCTATAATATTGCCATATCCTTCACATTTCGGACAAGCGCCATAAGGATTGTTAAAACTGAAAAGATGCACAGACGGTTCTAAAAAAAGGATTCCGTCGTGTTCAAAAGCAGTGCTAAATGATTTGGTAAATTTTGTTTGAAGATTTTCCAACACACAAATACCATTTCCTTCGTTAAAAGCAATTTGTACGGCATCACCCAGTCTAAAATAAAAATCATCATGATGTTGCACCACAATTCTATCAACTACAATAAAAATAATATCTTTTGTATTTGGAATATAATCTTCTATTTTGAGGACATTTTCATTCACTTTTAAGCGTGAAAAACCTTGATGCGCCAGTATTTTAATTATTTTTTCTAGCTGAGATAAATCACTAAATTTTATTGGTGATAACAATAAATATTTATCGCCCTCTGTTGTTGTTTTAATAAAATCTATGACATCAGATACCTTATTTTTTTTGACTTCTTCCTTAGAAATAGGTGAAAAAGTGCGACCAATTCTGGCATACAAAAGTTTCAAATAATCGTAAATTTCTGTTGAGGTACCAACGGTAGAACGTGGATTTGTTGAGTTTACTTTTTGCTCAATTGCAATTGCCGGTGATATACCTTTGATATAATCTACTTTTGGCTTGGATAATTTTCCTAAAAACTGTCGTGCATAGGAAGATAAACTTTCTACATACCTTCTTTGTCCTTCTGCATAAAGCGTATCAAAAGCCAAACTAGATTTTCCAGAACCAGATAAACCAGTAATTACAACTAATTTATTGCGAGGAATTGCAACATCAATATTTTTTAAATTGTGCAGTTTTGCACCTTTTATCAAGATAAATTCCTTCGGATCTAATTTACTGAAATTGATTTCCATTTTTTTAAATAAATGCAAAAATAAGGATTCTGAATTAGAATTCAATTGAACGTTGGTTTAGTTTTTGAATTGAGGTTAAAAAATCATCAAAAAAAATTATTTGTAAAAAAATGGAATTTAATTTAATTTATAATCATTTGTTTTTTATATTTGAACTATTAAACTCAAAAAATCGCCTATAGTCCAGAATTACTTTTAATTAAAATCCACTTAATTAAGTTTAAAAAAGTAATGTTATGGAATTCCGTTTATTATCTGATAGCCAGCTTATAGAATTATATATTCAAGGAGAAGAACAAGCACTAGAATTTTTAATTCGCAAGCATCAATCACGTATTTTTAACTTTATTTATTCAAAAGTTCGCAATAGAGATGTTGCAAATGATTTGTTTCAAGATGTTTTTATTAAAGTAATTAACACTTTAAAAGCCGGACAATACAGCGAAGAAGGGAAATTTTTACCTTGGATTTTGCGTATTTCTCATAATTTAGTGATTGATTATTTTAGAAAAAATAAAAGATCACCAGTCTTTACCAATACAGATGATTTTGATATTTTTCATGTTGTAAAAGATGAAGGACTCAATATTGAAAGTGTTATGATTAAAGAACAAATAGATTCTGATGTTATAAAACTGTTAGAAGAATTGCCTGAAGATCAAAAAGAAGTGCTTAAAATGCGCATTTTTCAGGATATGAGTTTTAAAGAAATTGCAGAAAATACAGGTGTTAGCATTAATACTGCTTTAGGAAGGATGCGTTATGCACTTATTAATTTGCGCAAACTCATTGAAAAACACCAAATTATTATCACCAATTAAACAATAATATAATTTGTTTTGCGTTCTAAATATATAGAATCAAAATATATTATATGAAACAACTTTACAATTTAAAAAATTTAGAAGTACCAATAGAGCCATCAAGAGAAACAATTCAATTCTTATTGAACTATTCAAAAGGGTTGCGGACTGTTAAAACTGGTAAAAATCAGCTTTTTTTCTTTCATTTGAATTAATTTAAAAAAGACTCTTTCGAGAGTCTTTTTTTTATCAATAAATTATTGCTTACCAATTGTTTTGCTGATGATATCTTTTTCAAGATCCCATCCACG
This sequence comes from uncultured Bacteroidota bacterium, assembly GCA_947085395.1. Taxonomy (GTDB): domain Bacteria; phylum Bacteroidota; class Bacteroidia; order Flavobacteriales; family Flavobacteriaceae; genus JAGXRT01. Next base: position 24,549 of record CAMTWE010000185.1, read on the forward strand.
AGCTGGAGAAAATTCTCTTCCATAAAAAATAATTTGTAGGTGGAGTTTGTTCCAAATTTCAATCGGGAATAATCTTTTAGCATCAATTTCTGTTTGAACCACATTTTTTCCGGATGTTAATTTCCAACGAACCATCAATCTATGAATATGAGTATCAACCGGAAAAGCCGGAACATTGAATGCTTGCGACATTACAACACTCGCCGTTTTATGTCCAACAGACGGAAATGCCTCAAGGGCTTCAAATGATTGTGGCACTTTTCCATCGTGTAATTCAATGATCATTTTTGATAATCCATAAATACCTTTAGATTTCATGGGTGAAAGTCCAACAGGTTTTATAATAGCTTCTATTTCTGGAATTGTTAATTTTACCATATCAAACGGATTATTAGCTTTTTCAAAAAGAATTGGCGTAATGGTATTTACCCGCGCATCGGTACTTTGAGCAGAAAGCAACACCGCAATTAATAAAGTGTAAGGATCTTTGTGAAGTAAAGGTATTGGCGGATTGGGATATAATCTTTCTAAAGTATCAATGATAAAATCTATTTTTTCTTGTTGGGTCATTATAAATGATGTTATAAAGTTGTAAAGTTATAAAGTTATAAAGTAAAATGGATTTAAATATTTTAAATAAGGTTTAACTTTATCAAACCAATAAACTCTTATTTTTTTAGAATGGCTTACTTTTAATCTATAATGGATTTTTAAAATTATCATAATCATATAGTTTTTACTATGAATTTATCTTATTAACTTTCGACATTTAAACTTTATAACTTTTAAACTTTAAACTCATACAATGACCACACTAAAAACAGGCGACTATGCTCCAAATTTTGAAGGTATCAATGAAACTGGGCAAATGATAAAACTTTCTGATTATAAAGGAAAAAAATTAGTATTGTTCTTTTATCCAAAAGCAAGTACGCCGGGTTGTACCGCCGAAGCGTGTAATTTGCGCGATAATTATCATCAATTTATAGCCAAAGGTTTTGAAATTTTAGGCGTAAGTGCCGATGCTCCCAAAAAACAATTGCAATTTAAAGAAAAATATCAATTGCCTTTTTCTTTATTGGCCGATGAATCTAAAGAAGTTGTAAATGCCTACCAAGTTTGGGGAAGTAAAAAATTTATGGGAAAAACCTATGACGGAATTTACAGAACTACCTTTATTATAGCTGAAAATGGTATAATTGAAAATGTAATTACCGATGTTAAAACCAACGATCACAGCGCGCAAATTATTTAATGAAGACTAAAGACCAATAGATTAAAGACTAAAGAAGTGCGTTTATTGTATTGTGAAAAATTGTTGGTAAAATTAGATTTTAAGCATCAATCTGAGGTTAAAAATACGACCTGACATATAATTGGGAATTCCGTACGATTGTTTTGAATAAGAATCGCGTACCCAAGTATTGGTAATGGAATTTTGCACATCAAACATATTAAAAATTTCAAATCCGAAAGAAAGTTCTTGAATGTTTTGTAACCAAATTCTATCGTAAGCGTGTAATTCATCTTTTAAAACATATAAAATTCCGAGGTCTGCACGTTTATAATCATTCAATCTATTTTGAAATAAATAAGAATCGGCATACGAAGGAGAACCGCCCGGAACGCCAGTATTGTATATCAAATTCAAATACATTTTTAAATTCGGAATGTTAGGAACATAATCTTGAAAAAGTATGCCAAATTTTAAACGCTGATCGGTTGGTCTGGGTATAAATCCGCGATTATCAGTATTTTCTTCCGTTTTTAAATAACCAAAACTCACCCAACTTTCAGTGCCCGGAACAAACTCACCATTTAAGCGCAAATCTACTCCATAAACAAAGCCATTTGCATTGTTATTGGCAACATATCGTATTCTAACATTGTCTAAAGTGTAGGTATTTACCCGAGATAAATCTTTGTAATAAATTTCAGAAATCAATTTAAAAGGACGTTCAAACCACTGAAAAACATATTCATTTCCAAGGACTAAATGAATGGATTGTTGTGCTTTTACGGTTTCATTTACTTGTCCGTCAAATGCTTTCAACTCTTTATACGATGGAGGTTGATGGTAAAATCCGCCCGAAATTCTAAACAATAAATTTTCATTAGAATTTGGTTTCAGTGCCAATTGAAATCTCGGACTAAAAACAATAGCACTATTGTTGTTAAATTGATTTCCATCAACTTTCCAAAAATGAAATCGGTTTCCTACATTAATCCACCATTGATAATTTTTCCATTCAAAAGATTGGCTCCATTGCACAAAACCATTCAACCTTTTTATATCAATTTCATTAAAAGTATTGATATAATTAAACGGAATAATAGGTCCTTCAAAAGCAGTATAAGGTTCATTGTTTGGTGATTGTTGTAATGGTCTAACTGCAAATCCTAAAGAATCAATTACTTCCCATTCTTTGGTTTTATCCCTAATATTTTCTGTTTGGTATTTAAGTCCCCATTCTAAAGTTGCCTTATTTTTTTGATGCGTTCCTCTAAAATATAGATGCTGAATTAAAGCATCAAAATCATTTCTAGCATGATTTAACTGCGAACCAATGGCATCTGAAAATTCAACTTTTCCAAAATTGCTAGCGCTTAAATCGGTATTAACTTCCCCAATATTATATTGCGCCAAAATATCAAAATATTCAGATTCTTGGGTGTTATAACTAGAGGTTGTTAGTTGGATACTGTTGTTTTCATTGAGCTGATAAATGGTATTGATTGCTCCGAAATAAGTTTGATATCGGTTGTTTTCGCGACCTTCATAATCTACTATTAATTCTAACGGATTGGCTAATGTTCCAAATTTTGTTCTTCTGCTAATGGGTTGAAAATCATATTTGTTGATGGCAATATTTCCTAAAAATTGCAATGAAAATTTGGGTGAAATGTCGTAAGTAATAAATGATTGAACATCGGTAAATTGCGGATTAAAATTACTTTCAATATCATTTTTATGGCTCAATAAACTATTATCTCTATATCGAATTCCGGTTAAAACTGCCAACTTTTTTTGGAGGAAAACATTTTCAAAAGTTGCGTTAACGCCTAAAAAACTCACATCAATTGCAGCAGAAAAATCGGTTGGTTTTTTATAAGTAATATTCAAAACAGAAGATAATTTATCCTCGTATTTTGCTTGAAAACCGCCTGCAGAAAATTGTATATTCTGTATCATATCAACATTTATAAAGCTCAAACCTTCTTGCTGACCGGCTCTTACCAAAAATGGCCGATACACTTCAATGCCATTTACATACACTAAATTTTCATCAAAATTACCGCCACGAACCTGGTATTGTGTACTCAATTCATTGCTAGAATTAACGCCAGACAAAGTTTTTAAAATATTTTCAATTCCGGCATTGGCACCCGGAATTCGTTTTACTTTTTCAATAGTAACAGGAGTCATTCCTTGCGAGGCACGTTTATTATTTTGGATATTAATCTCTTTTATGGCTTCCGTTTTTAATTGTAAAGTGGGTGAAAACCTAAAAGTTCGACCTTTAGGAATGGTTATTTTTTTAGAAAATGGATGGTAACTAATATGAGAAAATTGTATAATTACTGCTTCATCAGCTTTTATTTTGAGTGAATAGAAGCCGTTTTTATCAGAAACAGTTCCGGTAGTTTGGTATGAAACAGAAACTTCTTCAACTGCTTCTCCATTAGCATTTTTTATAATCCCTTCCACAACAGCTGTTTGTGAAAAAATTACTAAAGGAAATAACCATAAAAATACAATTAATTTTTTTTTTGTTTTCAAATGAAGCTTTTTTAATCTACTCTATAAAACGTAGTTTCTAATAAATTCGTATTTCCAACTTTATCGGTAACATTTATTTTTAACTGATGTTGATGTCCTTTTAAGGGTTTATCGCTAAAATCATAAATCAACATTTTTCGTTTCAGGTCATATTCCATCAAAATCCATTCACCATTAATTTCTGCCCTATAAGAATCGATGCCCGATAAATTATCTTCAATTTTAATTTCCATCTTTTTCAATTTTGAAATCCATTGTTTGGCTTCAAAATTATGTAATTTGATAGTAGGAGCGATATCATCTTTCATCAAAACAAAAGTACCTAAATTTTTGGTTGAGGTAAAAAAAGTGTTTTCTTTTTTGATGGTTGATAGGTATTCTATTTTATTTTTTAAATCGATATAAGCGATAAAAAGTTGTTTTTTTTCTAACAAATTATATTTTGATACGTCAAAACTTAAAGTATAATTTTTATCTAACGGAATGATGGGTTTATGAACTTTAACAGTATCATTATTAACAGAAAATTGTAAATATAAATCTTCGTAAAAGGTGTTTTTAGGAAAAGAAACGGTCACATTTTCTAGTGTAAATTTCTGAAAATCATTTGCTTTGATTAAATAAGGCGTTTCAATTTTTGGTTTTCTTTGCACAATTGTTTGATTTTTACCTTCAATCGGAATAATCACTTTAGAAGTATTTCCGGTAAAATCTTTTACAATAATTTCAATTTTATATTGAAAACCATCTTGAATCGCAATTTTTCCTGGTAAAGTTTGATTGATTACAGAAAGCGGATTGTTTAAATCGATAAATGCTTTTTGAATTCTTTTTTGAGTGGTCATATAACGTTCAAAATCAATCAATAAATTCAAATATTTTGTTTCATCATAAGAAAAAGAATTAAATATTTGTTGATGCGATAATTGACCGTTTACATACAATTCTAAACTATAAATTCCATTTTCATTTTTGGCGCCATTTAATAAATCAATGACATTAATTCCCATGCCAATATTGCCAGAAACGGTAATTTTTTCTGTGATATATTTACCTTGTTTATTTTTTTTTAAACACAATTGATAAGGAAAATTTGCCTGACTTATTTGCGTTTCATCACTTAAAGGGTAAACCACCACTTCTTTAATGATAGGTGCAATGGTGTCTTTTATTAACAAACCAAATAAAAGTGGATTGATAGGTTTTTCTGTTTTGGTATCTCTAATTTCATAATGTAAATGTGGAAAAACATAACCGCCTGTACTGCCAGAAAATCCGATAATTTGCCCTTTTTTGATGATAAATTCGGTTGGTTTTGGATACATTTGAACTTCAAATTCCTGTTTTTTATATTGTTCAGTTTTAATAAACTTTTCTAATTCTGGACTAAATTTTTGAAGATGTGCATAAACGGTTGTAAATCCATTTGGATGGTTAATATAGATTACTTTTCCAAAGCCAAAAATAGCAACTCTAATTCTAGAAATATAGCCATCGGCAGTTGCCATTACAGGAAAACCTTCAATTTGTTGTGTTCTAAAATCGATGCCAGAATGTAGATGATTGTCTCTTAATTCACCAAAAGTACCCGTTACAAACAAAGGAATATCCATCGGAACACCAAAATAATTTGTAGGATAATTTGATTGAGAATATAAATGGATATTAATACCCAATAAAATTAATAAGCAATATTTTTTCAATGGCAATGATTTTTAGCTAAAATATAAAATTTAATTGTTTTACAATCATCTCATTAGTGATAAGTATCAGAAGTTTTTGTTAAAATATATCTAGAACCCTTGTTAAATTAAAAAAGGAATACTAAATTTGTAAAAATAGTTTTGGATTAGGTTCATGAATGTAATTTTAAAAGAAGCTGATTTATTGGAGATTAAACTCAAAGTTTTGATAGAAAAGTATGAGTTTTTGTTAGAAGAAAATGAGATATTAAATCAATCTGTCAATAAATTACAATCAGAGCTGAAATCAAAAAATCAAATAATAGCACAGGTGAATAAAGAGATGAGTTATTTGAAAATTGCCAAAACTATGGAAGGCAGTAGTGAAGATACCAAAAGTGTGAAACTGAAAATTAATACATTAATTAGAGAAATTGATCAATGTATTGTTCAATTAAGTGAGTAAGTTCTTTAAAATGGCTGATAGTTTTAAAATAAAAGTAACCATAGCAGATCGCGTTTATCCGCTCACCATTTCCAATCCAGATGAAGAAGAAGGATTGCGAAAAGCAGCGAAAAAAATAAATGATTTAATGGCGAAATTTGAACAAAATTATGCAGTAAGTGATAAACAAGATGTTTTAGCGATGTGCGCATTACAATTTGCATCACTCATTGAAATTAAAGCCATTACAACAGAACAAGAAATAGAAGAAACGAAGAAGAAAATTGAAGCACTTCAGTTAATGTTAGATAAGTATATTGAATAAGTTCTTTAAAATAAATACGTACTGCCCACATTAGTTACTTGTTAGTTAAACTCAACACTATTACATTAAAGAGGATAAGTCAAATTTGTAAAAGCACGCCCTAACGGGATCCTTGATCAGTTTGTTAGTCCTAAACCTGTTATATGGAGTTTATAATTCCATACTAATGTGGGTTTTTTTATTAAATCAAATCATATGGAAAATATTTTATTAATTGTTGTAGGAGCTGTGATTGGGATTGCTGTTGGTGGTGTTTTTGCCCATTTCTTTGAAAAAAGCAAAGCCAATAAAATCAAGAAAAATACCCGAAAAGAAGCTTTAAATATCTTAAGAGAAGCCAATCAAGAAGCGGAAGCTATAAAGCGCGATAAGATTTTACAAGCCAAAGAAAAGTTTATCGAACTTAAATCTGAGCATGAAAAAGTTATCATTGCAAGAGAGAAAAAAACAGCCGAGGCCGAAAAAAGAATTAGAGATAAAGAGTCTCAAACATCGCAGTTGTTAGATCAGCAGAAAAAAGTAACAACAGAATTAGAATCAAAAATTACAGAACTAGATTCTAAATCTGAATTTTATGAGCGCAAAAATGCAGAACTAGACAAATTACACCGCAAGCAAGTGGAACAGCTTGAGTTAATTTCTGGTTATTCTGCAGAAGATGCCAAAAAAGAACTGACCGAATCTTTGAAAGAAGAGGCGCGCGCTAATGCCATGAGCTACATTCAAGACACCATGGAAGAAGCCAAATTAACCGCACAACAAGATGCTAAAAAGATTGTAATTAATACCATACAGCGTATTGGTGTTGAGCAAACAGTTGAAAATTGCGTTTCGGTTTTTAACTTAGAATCGGATGATGTTAAGGGTAGAATTATTGGTAGAGAAGGAAGAAATATCAGGGCTTTAGAAGCTGCCACAGGCGTAGAAATAATTGTTGATGATACGCCAGAAGCTATCATTTTATCATGTTTTGACCCGGTTAGAAGAGAAGTTGCCCGTTTATCTTTACACAGTTTGGTAACAGACGGACGAATTCACCCAGCGCGAATTGAAGAAGTGGTGAAAAAAGTAGAAAAACAAATTCAACAAGAAATTATTGATGTTGGTAAACGTACGGTTATCGATTTAGGAATTCACGGAATTCATCCAGAATTGATAAAAATCATCGGACGAATGAAATACCGTTCTTCTTACGGACAAAATTTATTGCAACACTCACGCGAAGTGGCTAATTTATGCGGTGTAATGGCTGCTGAATTAGGTTTAGACGCTAAATCTGCGAAACGCGCAGGATTGTTACACGATATTGGTAAAGTTCCTGAAATGGAAAGCGATTTACCACACGCCTTATTAGGGATGGAATGGGCAGAAAAATATGGCGAAAAACCACATATTTGCAATGCCATTGGAGCGCATCACGATGAAGTTGAAATGAAAACTTTAATAGCGCCTATCGTACAGGTTTGTGATGCTATTTCTGGAGCGCGTCCGGGTGCAAGAAGACAGGTGTTGGATTCTTATATCCAACGTTTAAAAGATTTAGAAGAAGTTGCACACAGTTTCCCAGGCGTACAAAGTGCCTATGCCATACAAGCGGGAAGAGAGTTACGCGTACTGGTTGAAAGTGATAAAATAAACGATGCTAAAGCAGCGGAATTATCGTTTAACATCACCCAAAAAATTCAGAATGATATGACTTATCCTGGTCAGGTAAGGGTTACAGTGATTCGAGAAACAAGAGCAGTGAATATTGCTAAATAGTACCGAAAGCATAGCTGTAATAATTTAATAAATAGAACTAAACATCTATTGCTTCGGTATAAAAGACCGAAAGTATTTTCCTCACCCCACCCCTCTCCAAAGGAGAGGGGGAAGTTTGAGGAAGTAAAATCCTCACCCCAACCCTCTTCAGAGGAGAGGGAGTTTGAGGAAGTATTGAAATAAAAGATTAATAATTTGGTACAAATTGTGAAAGCATAATCCTCACCCCAACCCTCTCCAAAGGAGAGGGAGTTTGAGAAAGCATATAAGTCTTTTATCTTTTTGTCTATGGTCTTTTGTCTTTTTTTTAAAATCTACTTAAATGAAAAATAATTTTAACCCTTGGCATCATGTATCTCCTGGAGATCAATTGCCGAATATTGTAAATGGTATTATTGAAATTCCTAAAGGAACAAGAGCTAAATATGAATTAGATAAAGAAAGTGGTTTGTTAAAACTCGATAGAGTATTATATTCTTCGGTTTATTATCCTGCCAATTACGGATTCATTCCTCAAAGTTTTTGTGATGATAAAGACCCGTTAGACATTCTTATTTTATCTCAAATAGACGTGGTGCCTTTATGTATCGTTCCTGCTAAAGTAATTGGTGTGATGCGGATGTTGGATGGTGGTGAGGCAGATGATAAAATTATAGCAGTGGCTATTGGAGATCCCAGTGTGAGTCATATCAATGATATATCAGAATTGCCACAACATTTTATTTCTGAATTGCGTAACTTTTTTGAAGATTATAAAAAACTAGAACATAAAACCGTAGTTGTTGAGGATTTTCTAGATAGAGATACCGCGATAAAAATATTACAAGATAGTTTTAAGTTGTATCAGGAGAAGTTTAGTTATTAATTTTCTAAGTACATGACAAAAATTGAAAAAAATTGATTTCCATTGATTTAAAACTGCTTAATAGAAATTTAGACAAATAATCAA
>CAMTWE010000186.1:0-12914 GCA_947085395.1 uncultured Bacteroidota bacterium
AAAACATACCAAGCAAGCATCGCTTTTTTTGAATCTAATTTAAAATTGTTACATCCGTATATGCCTTTCTTATCCGAAGAAATTTGGCATCATATCAAAGTTAGAACTCCACAAGAAGCATTAATTATTGCAACATATCCAACTAAAGTAGCTGTAAATCAACAAATAATTACAGATTTTGAAATGGCTGCTGAAGTAATTTCAGGTATTAGAACCATCAGAAAAGATAAAAATATACCATTTAAAGAAACTATTGAAATTTTGTATCTCAACAATGAAAAAACAGCAGATTTATTCAATTCTGTGATTGTTAAAATGGGAAATTTAGCGTCTTTGAAAGAAGTTTCTGAAACGGTTGAAGGCGCTTTGAGTTTTAGGATAAAATCTAATGAATATTTTATTCCGTTAACGGGTTCAATTGATATTGCATCAGAAATTGAAAAATTATCGCAAGAATTAATTTATACCGAAGGATTTTTAAAATCGGTTCAAGCAAAACTTTCCAATGAACGATTTGTGAACAGTGCTCCTGAAAAAGTTTTGGAAATGGAACGCAAAAAACAAGCCGATGCTTTGGCCAAAATTGAAACTATTAAAGCCAGTTTAAAAGCATTTCAATAAACAAAAAACCATCCCGTAATTACTTGTGGGATGGTTTTTTGTACTATAATGGGGGAATTATAATTAAACTTTTTCGGTTGTAACTGTTTTTTGAATTGGTGCAACATCACTGGTAAACCCGCATCCTTTACTACTACCAAACCTATGACCTGCTTTACATGATGAAAGTGTGATTGTAAAAACAAATAAGGCAATTAATAAAACTATTCTTTTCATTTCATTAAAATTTCATCGGTTAAATTTATATGCTTATTGTAATTGATTCTTGCTTCTTAAACGCTAAAGTAAATAAATTATTTTATTCAACTAATTTATTTAGCGTATAAATAATTAATTCTTCAACTGGTTTATAAGGATCTTCGCTAAAAGTTTTATTGGCCCTGTTGGCAATTATGGCGTTCATAGAACAAGCATTGTGACCCAAAAGTTTTGACAAACCATAAATTGCAGAGGTTTCCATTTCTAAATTTGATACTCTAATTCCGTTAAAATTAAAACTATCTATTTTGTTATTCAGATTTTCATCTTCAAGTTTTAAGCGCAAAACCCTTCCTTGTGGTCCAAAAAAACCAACGGCAGTGGCTGTCATTCCGGTATAAACTTTATCGCTCCATAATTTGGCTTGCAATGCTGCACTATTTTTTACCACATAAGGACGCGCTTTTCTTGGATTCCATTGGGTATGTTTGATAAAAGCATCTTCAATATCTTTTTCTAAAATATGTTCACAATCGTAAGAGTGAAGCACGCCGTCAAATCCGATTCCGTGCGTTCCCAGCACAAAACCATCAACAGGAATGTCGGTTTGTAAAGATCCAGAAGTTCCTATTCTTACAATATTTAAAGTGGTGTGTTTTTCTTTAATTGTTCTTTTTTTTAAATCGATGTTGACAAGCGCATCTAATTCATTCATAACAATATCAATATTGTCTGGTCCAATTCCGGTTGAAATTACCGTAATTCTTTTGCCTTTATAAGTGCCTGTGATGGTTCTAAATTCTCTTTTTTGGATGTCAAATTCCTGACTATCAAAGTGTTTTGCTACTTTCGGAACTCTATTTTGATCGCCTACAAAAATGATATCTGTTGCAATATGTTCTGGTAAAAGATTTAAGTGATAAACACTTCCATCTGGATTTAAAACTAATTCTGATGATGCTATTTTATTCATTTTTAAATTTTTTAATTGGGAGTTAACCTCCAACTCTTTTTACGTTATATCCTTCTTTTTTAAGGATTTCCATGACTTTGTCTCGGTAATTTCCTTGTATTATTATTTCATTTTCTTTGACGCTTCCGCCTACGCCACATTTTGTTTTTAACAATTTGGCTAATTGTTTTAAATCATCTTCATTTCCTGCAAATCCTGCTATTATGGTGGCAGTTTTACCGGCTCTTCCTTTATTTGAAAAAATGGCTTCTAAATATTGTTTGTTGGGAGGTAAAGTTTCTGGTATCTCATCTTTTTCTAGCTCAAATGATGAATTTGTAGAAAATACAAATCCGCCTAAATCGGCTAAACTATTTGATTTTTTTTTAGTCATTACCTAAGATTTGCTTGGCTTATTCCAAATCAGTAATAAAATGCTTAAAAATAGGAGTGAAATACCACTGAAAGAAAAAATTAAATGGTATAAATTAGTTGCATCAAAATAGGTGTATCCTATTCCGATGAACAGCATTCCGAAAACAATTAATATGTAATTTATATTTTTCAATATATCTAATTAATTTAACTGCAAAGCTAACTATTTAACTTTTTTATACAAGGGTATTTGATAAGAAATTGTATAATTAAAACCGGCACCGCTACTATTTAAATGACGTTTATTAAATCCAGGAATGTATAAATTTTGAAAATTTTCTGGATCAGTGGTTTTAATTAAAGTGTTAAAACTAGCACTTGCACCGAGATAAAGATTTTTAAAGGTTTCTACTTTTATTCCCAAAACCAATTCAGCCCAATGTGCTGTTAAATTATCGAATTGAATCGGATTTTGAACCGCATATTCATCAAAATAAGTTCCATACTGATTTATAGCATAACTATTTACTGTTTGATTAAAATTGCTAAAACCGTATCTAAACCCAATAAAAATTTCATTTTTCATATCCAGCCAATTGTTGTAAGCGTTATAATTTGCGCCAATTTTTAGATAAGTGCCTTTGGTAGTGAAATTTATATATTCTTCGGATGTTGTTTTTTGAGTAAATCCAATTTCTGAAGCCAGATAATATCGATTTTTAAATCTAAAATCACCCGCTATTTCAAAACCAGAAAAATCTTTATTAAAAAAACCCATAATTGGTTTACTAATATCAACTCCCAACCTTAAACTATAAGGATTTTTAATTTTTAAACTATCTGTTTTTTGGGCAATTATTTGATTCCCAATTGATAGAAAAAAAATGCTAATGCATAATTTTAATATGTGCGTTTTTTTCATTTTCTACAGTTGGTTTAATGATAATCAGTTGTTTTACCCAATTAGAGGTTGATTTGGATGCTGTAATATTTTTAAATATAATTTTATAACCACAAGATCTGGAAACAAAAACTTCGTTTCTTTCATAAGAATAGGTAATTTCATCAACAGCATTAGATGATGAAAATTTATAAGTGGTGATGTTTGCTCCAGTTTTTAGCGGTATGGCAATTGAATCTGTTTTTTTATTTTTGATGATGCTATCTTTCCCAACAATCCAAATATTTAAGCTATTTACCGCTTTTTTATTAGTTGGATTAGCTATATCATAAAAACGGATAATTAATTGCGGAGTAGTAGGTTCAAGGCAAATATCATCTACTTCACAACTGAAGAAACTTAAAATGATTCCGAAAATTAAAATGTGCGATTTCTTCATAATTTGTTAAATCAATTCCAAAAGTACAACATTTTCTACATGATGCGTTTGTGGAAACATATCAACTGCTTGCGTTTTGGTAATTTTATAAAGATCTTTCATCAATTCCAAGTCTCTTGCTTGTGTTGCAGAATTACAACTTACATAAACAATTTTTTTTGGTTTAATGGATAAGATTTGTTCCACCACATTTTTGTGCATGCCATCACGAGGTGGGTCGGTAATTATAACATCTGGCCATCCATTTTGATTGATAAATTCATCGGTAAAAATAGATTTCATATCGCCTACAAAAAAATCAACATTATCAATATTGTTGTTTTTTGCATTAATTTTGGCATCAATAATAGCTTCTGGAACCGATTCTATGCCCACTACTTTTTTAGTATTTTTAGCTATAAATTGCGCAATTGTTCCAGTTCCTGTATATAAATCATACACCAATTCATCGCCTTTTAAATCGGCAAAATCTCGGGTAATTTTATACAATTCGTATGCTTGCGTTGCGTTGGTTTGATAAAAAGATTTGGTGTTTATTTTAAATTTTAAACCCTCCATTTCTTCAAAAATATGATTGTTACCATGAAATAAAATCACTTCCTGATCGTAAATAGTGTCATTTTGTTTGCCATTTACGATGTATTGCAAGGATGTAATTTCTGGAAACTGATTTTTAAGCGCTTCCATCATCAAATTAATTTGAGTTTGATTGTTTTCAAAAAACTGAACAACTACCATAGTTTCATCCAAAGAACTCATTCTAATCAACAAAGTACGCATCATTCCGTCCATTGTTTTTGGGTTAAAAAATGTAATGTTATTATCAATGGCAAATTGTTTTGTAAAATTCCGAATGGCATTAGAAGGTTCTCTTTGCAAATGACAAAAATTGATGTCTAATATTTTATCCCACATCCCGGCAATGTGAAATCCGCACGCATGACGATTGTCAATTTCATCGGCTTTTGCAATTTCTTCGTAGGTTAGCCACCGATTGCTGGAAAAAGAAAATTCCATTTTATTGCGATAATAATAGGGCTCTTTAGCGCCTAAAATGGGTGTAATTTCTGGAAGTTCTAAATGTCCAATTCTAATTAAATTATTGACAACCTCATTTTGCTTGTATGCCAATTGATGTGGATATTGTAAATTTTGCCATTTACAACCGCCACAAACTTCAAAATGGGAACAAATAGGGGTGGCGCGTTTATCAGATAAATGATGAAATTTAATCACTTTTCCTTCGTAGTATGATTTTCGTTGTCTGCCCGTTTGCACATCAACAACATCGCCCGGTACGGTATTTGTTAAAAAAATAACCTTTCCATCTGGTGCTTTGGCAATTGCTTTTCCTTGAGATCCAACATCAACAACGGTGATATTTTCAAATATTTTATGAGTTGTTTTTTTTCTAGACATAGCGCAAAGATAAGATATTCAATAAAAAAAGCCACGATTAACGTGGCTTATAAAGTAAATAAATGTTAATTTTTATTGATAAGAAAGCATATATTTTTCAATTGCTTTCAATTCAGCATCAGTTAAATCTTTTACAAAACTGTCTAAATTGGCTTTCATAATAGCAACCTGACCTGGGTCTGTATCAACAATAGGACTCAATTCTCCTTTTAAAAAGGATACAATTGAAGCATTTTTTTCTTTGTAAATTTTATTGATGTCTTTTATTGATGGACCAATTGATTTTACATCTGGTTGATGGCAAGTGGCGCATGTTTTTGCAGTAAATAATGCTTTTCCATCTTCAGCAGTTAATTCTGCTACTTCTTCAGTAGCTACTTTTGTGGCATCTTCTTTCTTTTTATCGCCACAACTCACGGTTATTAAAGCAATAATTGCAAAGATTAAAATAGTATTTCTCATCGATTTTTTATTTAATAGTTCAAAAATACAAAAATATCTTGTTAAGATAACCTCAAAAAATAATATTTTGCTATCAATTCATAGCATAATTCTATGGGATTTGAAAATACTTTCGTTAATTTGCAAAATGTAAGGATGATTTCTCTCCACTAAGCAGGAATTGTGAATTATTTACTTTAATTTTTTAATTTATGTTAACCACTAATCAATTATTATCACAACAATTTATTGATTTAGAAGATCAATATGGTGCTCATAATTACCATCCATTACCAGTTGTATTAACTAAAGGAGAAGGAGTTTTTGTATGGGATGTAGAAGGTAAAAGATATTATGATTTTTTATCAGCTTATTCTGCAATCAATCAAGGTCATGGGCATCCAAAAATTATCAATAGTTTAATTGAACAAGCTCAAAAATTGACACTAACTTCAAGAGCTTTTCATAATGATGTGCTCGGAAAATATGAACAATTTGTTACCAATTATTTTGGGTTTGATAAAGTATTACCAATGAATACTGGAGCAGAAGCTGTTGAAACTGCTATCAAATTAACAAGAAAATGGGCATATGAAAAGAAAGGAATCAATGAAAATGAGGCTCAAATTATAGTTTGTGAAAATAACTTTCATGGTCGAACAACAACAATAGTTTCTTTTTCTACAGATCCTACTGCTAAGAATAATTTTGGCCCTTTTACTTCTGGATTTATAATAATTCCATATAATGATATCGATGCTTTAGAGCAGGTTTTATCAACTAATAAAAATATTGCCGGATTTTTAGTGGAGCCAATTCAGGGTGAAGCGGGAGTTTATGTTCCTGATGCTGGATATTTAGTAAAAGCAAAAGATTTATGTAAAAAATACAATGCTTTATTTATTGCTGACGAAGTACAAACTGGAATTGCACGTACTGGAAAATTATTAGCAGTTGATCATGAAAATGTTAAACCAGATGTATTGATTTTAGGAAAAGCACTTTCTGGTGGAGTTTATCCAGTATCAGCAGTTTTAGCTAATAATGATGTTATGGAAGTTATTAAACCTGGTGAACATGGTTCTACTTTTGGTGGAAATCCAATTGCTGCTGCAGTAGCTATTGCTGCTTTAGAAGTTATCAGAGATGAAAAGCTAGAAGAAAATGCAGCATTTTTAGGTGAATTATTTCGTAAAGAAATAAATAAACTTATTGAACAAACTGATTTGATTACTGTGGTAAGAGGAAAAGGTTTATTAAATGCAATTTTAATTGATGATGTTGAAGAAAGTGAAACCGCTTGGAATATTTGCCTAAAATTGCGTGATAATGGTTTGCTGGCAAAACCAACACATGGAAATATTATCCGATTTGCACCTCCATTGGTCATGACAGAAGAACAATTATTAGATTGTGTCGCAATTATTAGAAAAACTTTCTTAGAATTTAAACGATAAAATTAAAGGATGTCTAAAATTGACATCCTTTTTTCTTTTAAAAATATTTTTTTTTTGATGTTGATTATATCTTGATAATCAGTATATTTAAGTTGATATTTTAACTTGATTTTGATTTGATGAAAAATCACGCCTGTTTGGGTATTCTGATTTATCTAATCAACTTCTCGATACTATTTTTCTTAAATAAATCAATAATAAGCCATTTAAGAAATTGATAATATAGACTTAACATTCTTTTAATAGTGTGGTAATATTGTAACTATACTTTTGTTTTTGATAAATAGAAATCAACTATTAAAAGTATCTACTTTGAATAATAATTAAAGATTTCAATTTGTTAACAAACATCAAAAACTAAAATCTAAAATTATGAAGAAAATAGCCATTTTATTAGTCACTTTCCTATTTTTATGGAGTTGTAAAAACAGTAAATCTGAAGAAAAATTAGAAAATGAAAAATCAAAACCTGTAAGTTTAACAGCTGCTGGTGCCACATTTCCATTGCCATTTTACAATATGGCATTTGAAACTTATACAAAAAATACAGGAATTTTATTGACTTACGGCGGAATTGGCTCTGGAGGCGGAATTAGAAGCTTAAAAGATAAAGTTGTAGATTTTGGCGCAACCGATGCTTTTTTAAGCCCAAAAGAAGAAACAGAATTTGAAGCACCAGTAGTTCACATTCCAACTTGTATTGGTGCCGTTGTAATTGCTTATAACTTACCCGGAATGGAAGGTTTAAAACTTTCCAATCAAAATTTGAGTGATATCTTTTTGGGAAAAATCACTAAATGGAATGATGCAAAATTAATAGCTACAAATCCAAATTTAAAACTTCCTGCCATGAATATTTCGGTAGTTTACCGCACAGACGGAAGTGGAACTACCTATATTTTTAGTGATTATATGAGCAAAATAAGTGCTAATTGGGAACAAGCAGTTGGAAGAGGAAAATCTTTGCAATGGCCAGTTGGAATGGGCGCAAAGGGAAATCCAGGTGTTGCAGGTACTATAAAACAAACTGTTGGTGCTATAGGTTATATTGGGTCTGAATTTGCATTTGCTCAAAAAATCTCCTTTGCACAAATACAAAATAGTAAAGGTAATTTTATTGCTCCAAGTCTAGAAACGATTAGCGCAGCAGCACAAGGAGATATTCCTATTGATACCAAAGTAATGTTAACCAATGCATCCGATGCCAATGCTTATCCAATCAGTGGTTTTACTTGGTTTATTTTATACAAAGACCAAAATTATGGAGGTCGATCAAAAGAACAAGCAATAGAAACTGTAAAGTTTTTATCATGGATAATTGAAAAAGATGCTCAAAATATGGCGCAACAAGTACATTATGCCGCACTACCAGAAAAAGTTGCTTTACAAGCTAAAGAAATATTAAAATCAGTTATTTACAATGCAGAACCTTTAATTAAATAATGATTGCAAACACTTTTTATAGATGATAAGTGGAGAAAAAATAACCAAAATAATCTTATTTCTTGCTTCATTAATTGTTATTTTAATAGCGTCTGGAATGGTGTTTTCCTTAATGCAAGGTGCTTTGCCCGCTTTTAATGAATTCGGATTAAAATTCATCATCTCAACCGATTGGAATCCAACCGAAGGTAAAGAAAGTTATGGCGCATTGCCATTTATTGTTGGCACCATTGCCACTTCTATTATTGCACTTTTGATATGTTTGCCTTTAGCATTTTCTACTTCACTATTTATTGGAGAAATATTTAGAGGAACTAAATTGGCGTCTTTTATAGGAATGATGGTAGATATGTTAGCCGGAATTCCTTCCATTGTTTATGGTTTATGGGGATTTTATGTCCTTCGACCGTGGATAGTAGCAATGGGTTTTAATGAACAGGGTTATGGCGTTTTTACCGCCGGATTAATTTTAGCTATTATGGTAATTCCGTATGCTACTTCTATTTCTGTAGAAATGATAAAAATGGTTCAAAATGATTTAAAAGAGGCCGCTTATTCTTTGGGAGCCACTCGAAAAGATGTAATTTTTAATGTAATACTTCCCAATGCGCGATCCGGAATTTTTACAAGTTATATCCTCGCATTTGGTAGAGCAGTTGGAGAAACAATGGCAGTAACCATGCTTATTGGAAACTCAAATATTATTCCTAAAAGTTTATTTGATACCGGAAATACCATGGCAAGTTTAATAGCAAATCAGTTTGGAGAAGCCGATGGTTTAAAATTAAGTTCATTGGTTGCCATTGCTTTATTGCTTTTTGTAATGACAGGATTCATCAATGGTTTAGGAAAAATGCTTATTAAAAAGATTTAAAAAATGGAATCTATATTGATTGCTAAAAAAGAAATAACCAATTTTTTTAAATGGGATGTTAGATTTATTAAAGATAAAATCTTTACCGGATTCATCATCCTATTTTCATTGATTACCATTTCACCCATTGTCCTAATCATTTCAAAATTAATTAGCATGGGCTACAAACAGCTCAACTTTTCTTTTTTTATAGAAACTGCACCCAATACTTATCAGGCAATGCTGGCAAAAGAAGCTGGGAATATCATTCCTGGTGGAATTTTAAACGGAATAACAGGTACCATTTTTATGGTTTTTTTAGCCAGTTTGATGGCCATTCCGATTGGAATTTTAATCGGGATTTTTCTATATGAAAACGGTACAAAAAGATATGCTAAAATAGTAAAAGATATCACCGATATTTTACAAGGAGTACCGTCTATTGTACTAGGTTTAATTTCGTATTTTTGGGTAGTTAAGTATATTACCAATGGTTTTTCTGCTTTGGCAGGAAGTTTTGCCTTGTTTATTATGATGTTGCCACTCATTATTAGATCAACCGAAGAAACCTTTAAAATGATTCCTGTAAGTATCAAAGAAGCTGGTTTTGCTTTGGGTGTTCCGTACCATAAAATTATTTTTAGAATCTTAATTCCATCAGGTTTAAGTGGATTGATAACCGGAATTTTATTATCTATTTCCAGGGTAATTGGAGAAACTGCTCCGTTAATGCTTACTGCATTGGGTAGTATGGCGGTGAATTTAGATATTGAAAAACCAACAAGCGCCATTCCGTTATTAATTTGGGAATTTTATAATGATCCTAATATGGTAGATTTAATCTGGGCATCATCCTTATTATTGATGATTTTAGTATTGGGTCTTAATTTGATTTCAAAAATGATTATATCTAAAAGAAATTTATAGAAAATGAGTGAAATAAATGTACAAATAAAAGATGCTGTACTCGAAATTAAGAATGTTTCAGTTGCCTATAATAAAGGGATTTATGCGGTAACAAATGTAAGTGCAGCCATCCGAAGAAACAAAGTAACCGCAATTATGGGACCATCGGGTTGTGGAAAAAGCACCTTGTTAAGGGCGCTTAACAGAATGCATGATTTGTATCCAAATATCATCACCGAAGGTCAGATTTTATTAAATGAGGTAGATATTACCAAAATGTCTACTATCATGTTGAGAAGAAAAATTGGAATGGTTTTTCAGCGTCCCAATCCTTTTCCGACCATGAGTATAGCAGACAATGTAATTGCTGGCTATAAATTAAACGGAATTTCATTGCATAAATCAGAAAAAGAAGAAATTATTGAAAAATCATTACGCGATGTGGCTCTTTGGAAAGAAGTAAAAGATTCTTTAAGTCAGAAAGGTACATTTTTATCTGGTGGTCAACAACAAAGGTTGTGTATCGCGCGCGCTTTGGCTTTTCAGCCAGAAGTTATTTTGTTAGATGAACCAACATCGGCACTAGATCCAATATCAACCAAAAAAATAGAAGAATTATTGACAGAATTGAAAGAAAAATATTCCATCATTTTGGTAACACACAATATGTCTCAGGCAGCCCGAATTTCTGATTATTCTATGTTTATGTATTTGGGTGAATTGGTAGAATATGGAAAAACAAAAGAAATGTTTATCAACCCAAAAGATCAAAGAACAGATGAATATTTAACAGGAAAATTTAGTTAAATTTGATATAAAAAATACAATTATGGGTACTAATAAAGAAGCATCATTTAAAAAGATAGATAAAGAATTTCTAAAAATTTCTAATTTAACAATCGAACAATTGGTTATTCTTGAACAAATTTTGGCATTAAAAGAGCCCGCTATTTCTATAGAAACTATAAAAAAATTAGATAAAAATGAAAAGGATATCAATAAGTTAGATTTAAAATTAGATGAACATATTATCAAAGCCATCGTTTTATATCAACCTTTAGCATCAGAATTGAGAAACTTATTTGCTATTTACAAAATTGTTCAAAATCTAGAACGTATTGCAGATAGGGTTATAAAAATTGTACATCTAAAACAAAAAATAAAAGATGTAGCGCTTTACTTTCACATTATACCAAAATTAAATAAAGTTGTTGAACAAACAATTGCAATGGTTACAAACTCAATTAATTCAATTAAAATGTCTGATAAAGAAGTTGCTTTTTTAGTTTTGAGAGAAGAATTGATGTTTGATACTTTAAATCGTGATCTTATGAAAACTGCCATCAAAGAAATTGAAAAACAAGTTGAGCTTGAATCACTTTTGTTAAGTATGACTGAAATTCGTTCTATTTTATCTTCTTTAGACAGAATTGGAGATCATTCTAAAAATATTGCAGAGGCCTCTTTATATTCACTTATCGGTAAAAATTATATGCATCAAAAAATAGATGAAAACCCAATTTAGCATCAAATTAATCATTACTAAAGTGCTTAAAAATTTGAACTATCTTTGCCGAAAAATTAATTAAATATATTTTCAATGCAATTTAAAGATTTACAGTTAAATAAACCAATTTTAAGAGCAATCGCAGAAAAATTCTACGAAAATCCTACTCCAATACAATTAAAAACAATACCCTTAATATTGGCTAAAAAAGATGTAATTGCATCAGCTCAAACGGGTACCGGAAAAACCGCCGCTTTTGCTTTGCCTATTTTACAACTGCTTTATGATAAGCAAGATGCACCTAAAAAAGGAAAAAAAATTAGAGCACTAATTGTAAGTCCAACTAGGGAATTAGCCCTACAAATTGAGGAAAATTTTAATACTTATAGTACTTATACCAATTTAAGAACAACCGTAGTTTATGGCGGTACATCTATTGACCAGCAAACAGATGTACTTAATAAAGGAGTAGATATTTTAATTGCAACTCCTGGCAGGTTATTGGATTTATACAAACAAGAAATTCTAAATTTAAACAATATCGAGATTTTAGTGTTAGATGAAGCCGATATGATGCTTGATATGGGTTTTATTGAAGATGTTCTTAAAATTGTACAAATTTGTCCAGATAAAAAACAAATTTTATTGTTTTCTGCAACCATGCCCGAAAAAGTAGTTTTTTTAGCTAAAACTATTTTAAGAAATCCAGAA
Organism: uncultured Bacteroidota bacterium; assembly: GCA_947085395.1. Taxonomy (GTDB): domain Bacteria; phylum Bacteroidota; class Bacteroidia; order Flavobacteriales; family Flavobacteriaceae; genus JAGXRT01. The sequence goes on from CAMTWE010000186.1 coordinate 12,224, forward strand.
AAAGTGGAGGTAAGTCCAACTTCTTCCGCAGCAAAAAATGTAAATCAACTGCTGTATTATGTGCCTAAAACTAAAAAAATAGAATTGTGTTTACATCTTTTAAGAAATACCATCAAAGGAAATATTTTAATTTTTAGACGCACCAAATATGGCGTTGATAAATTAGAAAGTACTTTGCTTAATAATGGTTATAATGTTGCAAGTATTCATGGCGCTAAAACTCAGAATATACGAGAAGAATCTTTAAATAAATTTAGAAACGGCGAAGTAAATATTCTTATTGCAACTGATATTGCTGCACGCGGACTTGATATTAAAAACCTGGATGCTGTAATTAATTTTGATATTCCAAACGTGTCTGAAACTTATGTACACAGAATTGGTAGAACCGGTAGAGCTAATGAAATAGGAACTTCTTACTCTTTTTGTGCTGCTGATGAAAGAAGTTATATTGTACAAATCCAAAAATTAATTGATAAAATTATTCCAATAGAAGATTCACATCCTTATCCTTTAGATCCAAAAGCTAAGCCAGAAGTTCATAAAAAAGCAGGTTCTGTTCAGAAAAAAGGAAGAAAATCTGATGCCTCTAAAAAAAATAAGAAACGTTGGTATTAAATTAAATGTGCATTTTTTCTAATAAATTAACTAAAATTATATTAACTAAATTAAATTTGTTGTAAACTAAAAT
>CAMTWE010000187.1:0-3860 GCA_947085395.1 uncultured Bacteroidota bacterium
CATTTTGCCAATCACCGATTGCCATTTGGCGGTGTGGGTCATAGCGGACAAGGCGCTTATCACGGAAAACATTCGTTCAACACCTTTTCGCATTCAAAATCAATTGTAAACAGATTTACTTGGTTAGATGTGCCAATCAGATACGCGCCCTATAAAGGAAAATTAAAATTTTTAAAACTATTTTTTAAATATTTATCGTAAAAAAGATGACTAAAACTTTTGAAGAAGCCCTTCATTTTAGAAGAGCAATTAGAGCTTATGATGCCGAAAAACCAATTGATTCTGCCATCGTAAAAAAATGTATTGCGCAATCAACTTTTGCGCCGAGTAGTAGTAATTTGCAATTGTGGGAATTTCATCACATTGTTTCTAAAGATATCAATCAAAAATTAGCTGCCTATTGTTTTGACCAAGGTGCTGCAAAAACTGCTCAAGAAATGGTTGTTTTTGTAGTTCGAAAAGATTTATGGAAAAAGAGAGCGCAGTCTAATATTCAATTTTTCAAAAGTATTTTTGGAGAAAAACCCATGGCTGAATATTCTAAAAGAGAAAAATTTGCACTCAATTATTATCAAAAATTAGTTCCTTTAACTTATTTCGATTTTTTGGGTATTTTAGGATTTTTTAAATATGTAATTTATTGGACAATTGGCTTGTTTAGACCCATTTATCGCGAAGCAAGAAGTAAAGATATTAGAGTGGTAGCGCATAAAAGTACGGCATTAGCTGCCCAAACTTTTATGTTAGGAATGGCTGTTGAAGGATATGATACTTGTCCGATGGAAGGAATTGATTCGCTTCGGATTAAAAAATTATTAAACTTGCCCAATGGAGCTGAAATAAATATGGTAATTTCTTGTGGAATTAGAAAACCAGCAGGTGTAACTGGCCCCAGATTTAGAATTCCCTTTGAAGAAGTTTACAAAAAATGGTAAGATATTTTATCAATTTTAAATAGTATTTTTGTTTCCATATTAAATTAATTTCGATGAAAAAAATTCAAATGGTTGACCTTAAAAGTCAATACAATTCCATAAAAACGCAAATTGATGTAGCTGTTATCAACGTATTTGAAACTACTGCTTATATTAACGGACCCGAAGTAAAAGAATTTCAAAAAGACTTAGAAGATTACCTTCAAGTAAAACATGTAATTCCGTGTGCAAACGGAACCGATGCGCTTCAAATTGCCATGATGGGATTGGATTTAAAACCAGGTGATGAAGTAATTACTTCCGATTTTACTTTTGCTGCAACTGTAGAAGTAATTGCTTTACTACAACTTACACCCGTTTTGGTAGATGTTTATCCCGATACTTTTAACATCAATATAGAAGCCATAAAAAAAGCAATTACACCAAAAACAAAAGCCATAGTTCCTGTACATTTGTTTGGTCAATGTGCCGATATGGAGCCACTTTTGCAATTAGCCAAAGAACATAATTTGTATGTTATTGAAGACAATGCACAAGCTATTGGCGCTGATTATACTTTTGCTGATGGCACTAAAATGAAAGCAGGAACGATGGGAATTGCAGGAACAACTTCTTTTTTTCCTTCTAAAAATTTAGGATGTTATGGCGATGGTGGCGCTATTTTTACCAACGATGATGAATTGGCGCACAAACTTAGAGGAATCGTAAACCACGGAATGTATAAACGCTATTACCATGATGTAGTTGGGGTAAACTCTCGTTTAGACAGTGTTCAGGCCGCTATTTTGCGCGTAAAATTGCCTTTTTTAGATGCGTATTGTGATGCCAGAATAAAAGCTGCCGAATTTTATAATCAAGCATTTTTGAATCATTCCAATATTATTACGCCAACCATCAGTAGTTTTTCTACCCATGTTTTTCATCAATATACGCTGAGAATTATTGATGTAGATAGAAATGCTTTACATCAACATTTATTAGATAATCAAATTCCGAATGCCATTTATTACCCTGTTCCACTACATTCACAGAAAGCCTATGCAGATAAACGATATGAAGAGGAAAGTTTCAAAGTAACAAATGAACTAGTTGAAACAGTCATTTCTTTACCAATGCACACCGAATTTGAAGAAGAACAATTGAAATATATCACTCAAACAGTTATAGATTTCTTTAATAAATAATTGCAATACATGAAAAAGATATTAGTTACAGGCGGATTAGGATTTATTGGTTCTCATACGGTGGTTGAGTTACAAAACAAAGGTTTTGAAGTGATCATCATCGACAATCTTTCTAACACAACCATTGATGTACTTGATAAAATCACTTCTATTACTAATATAAAACCCACTTTTTTTAATATTGATTTAAAGGATAAAAAAGCGGTTCAAGATTTTTTTATCACTAATTCTGTTGATGGAATTATCCATTTTGCGGCTTATAAAGCTGTAGGTGAAAGCGTACTAAAACCGTTAGATTATTATGAAAACAACCTCATTTCTTTGACTAATATTTTACAAGAAATGACACAAAGAAATTTTAATAATTTAATTTTCAGTTCTTCTTGTACGGTTTATGGTCAGGCAGATAAATTGCCAATTACCGAAGATGCTTCTATAAAACCAGCCGAATCTCCTTACGGAAATACCAAAAAAATCAATGAAGAAATTATTGCAGACGCTGTAAAAGCTCATAATTTAAAAGCTATTTCATTGCGTTATTTCAACCCGATTGGTGCTCATTTATCCGCTAAAATCGGAGAATTACCGATTGGTGTTCCGCAAAATTTAATTCCGTTTATTACCCAAACAGCAATCGGCATTCGACAAGAATTATCAGTTTTTGGAAGTGATTATCCAACTATTGACGGCACCGCAGTTCGAGATTATATTCATGTGGTTGATTTAGCCAAAGCGCATATTGCCGCTTTAAATCGGCTGTTGAAAAATCAGCAAAAAAGCAATTATGAGGTTTTTAATGTAGGAACTGGCAAAGGCAGTTCGGTGTTGGAAGTTATCAACGCTTTTGAAAAAGTAAGTAATACAAAACTTAACTATAAAATTGTGGGACGACGAGAAGGTGATATTACAGCAGCCTATGCAGACACTACTTTAGCCAACAAAGAACTTAACTGGAAAGCTAAATTGACATTGGAAGATGCTTTACTTGCTGCTTGGAATTGGCAATTACAATTGTAAGTGGGCAGTCACAGTTAGCAGTTTTTTCAATACCGTAAAAAAGTAGTTGTACTAATTTTAAAATATTTTTCTTGCCCGAAAACTTCGACTGTAAACTACTACTGAATACTGCCCTTCGGCTCCGCTCAGGGTTCCATTACTGAAACCTAAATCACAGCTGCACTCGTTTGTGCATTTCTATCAATTTTCTTAACCAAACCTTGTAGTACGTTTCCTGGTCCAACTTCTACAAATTCGGTGGCGCCATCGATTATCATTTGTTGTACTGATTGTGTCCAACGAACAGGAGCGGTTAATTGCGTAATTAAATTCTTTTTAATTTCTGTTGGATTTGTTACCGCCTTGGCAGTTACATTTTGATAAATCGGGCAGATAGGATTTTTAAAAGTGGTATTTTCAATGGCTGCAGCCAACTCTTCTCGCGCCGGTTCCATTAAAGGAGAATGGAAAGCACCGCCTACTGGTAACATTAAAGCACGCTTTGCGCCTTTTTCTTTTAACAATTCACAAGCTTTTTCAACAGCGAGAACAGTGCCAGAAATTACCAATTGACCCGGACAATTAAAATTTGCGGCTACTACAATTCCGTCAATTTCTGCACAAGTATCAACAACAATTTGATCATCCAAACCTAAAACGGCCGCCATAGTTGAGGGTTGTAATTCACATGCTTTTTGCATGGCTAAAGCTCGGGTAGAAACTAATTTCAATCCATCTTCAAAAG
>CAMTWE010000188.1:0-6002 GCA_947085395.1 uncultured Bacteroidota bacterium
GTTGATTCGTTAATTAGTATTGAGAATTGAGTATTGAGAATTGAGAGAGAAACTATTCCATTTCAATTCAATTGTTATTTTATTGGTGCTATTAATCATTTGATTATATGTTTAATAATTAATTATTTACTATAACAACATCAAATTATTCAAATACGATCTGAACAATTCATTTTATCAATAAGGGGAAATAAATTAAAATCTAACTTTAAACAGCTGACTTCTTTAGGGGAGTACGATACTTTTACAACCATGAATTATGCATACAACAAAACCCACAGCAAAACATCAAATCATTAAATCGGTGAAATAATAACTTTTTAGCAATTCTAGTAATTCAAAATTAAGTTATTTTTAGATTCAAAATACATTGATATAACTAACACACTCATTTTTAGCGGCTAAAACAGCTTTTAATTTGCCATTGACACGATTTATAACACAAACTGTTGAAAAAAATTTGCGAATGGAAACTTCATTCAATTGACAATTGATAATTGAAAATTGATCATGAAAAGCATACATTGGGCAGTGGGCAGTTAGCAGTGAGAAGTTAAAAGTGAAAAGTGAAAAGTTGAAAAAAGTTAGCAGTCGCAGTGGGCAGTGAGAAGTGAGAAGTGAAAAGTTAGAAGTTAAAAGTTAAAAAAGTAAGCAGTAGGCAGTAGCAGTTAGCAGTAGTAGTTGACAGTTTTCATTGGGCAGTGGCAGTGGGTAGTTGGCAATGAATCAATATTTCTTACTACCAAATTAATATGGGGTATATTAATTATTGAAATATTCTTTCAAATAATATTAAAAGATATTCTCTTACTATTTCGTAATTGGGTAATTTTTCTGGTTGGATTTGATGTGCTAAACTATTTTTCCAAGCTACTTTTAGTATTTTATCATTTTTTGAATTAATGAATTGTTCTACACCCTTGAATTCCATTTTTTTAAATTTCATTTTCTTGTAAAAAGCGTCTACAATCTGAATCCAGTCTAAATCTGGAAAATTATTGGATAAATACCAAATGTCATAATAATCTCTTGGGGCCGTATAAGAACGCTGTATTAATGCTCTCATTTTTTCAGCCATTACCTCTTCAATTTTATAACAAGGAATTAATCCTATGCCATTTAAATGATCAGAATAAGGATGGCTTACCTTACAGTTTAATACTTCAAAAATCATTTCTTCAAACAGAATAATTTCGATTTTTATTTTAGATTGCCATCGCTGTGGTGGCGGTGGCGGTATATTACGAGAATGGTCTGCGCCCCAAAATTTTATGATGACTTCGAACCCCATTAGCCTATTTTGAAATTGCAGTTCTCTTGTTGAAACTATATGTGTTTTTACATCGGTCTGAATCTCAATATGATTGGTGATGAATTTTAAGTGATGCTGTGTGAGCTTAAATTCTTTTGACTTTGAGGTAAAATCAAGATCTTCTGAAAATCGATAATCAGAAAAATAACATTTTTTTAGGCATGTTCCTCCCTTAAAAATTAATATTTCTTTTAACTCTGGTTCATTGTATATAGCTGCAATAAAATGCCCTAACATCCAATCCTTATCAATTACTGATTTTGATATACCTAATTGTTCAGAAATGGTGGCTATTTCTTTTTGTAAAATCATTAATATTGATTGTTGCAGATGTCTGCTATTTCTTCTTTACTTATATTTAAACGCAATCTCCATTTATTGATAAATTCTCCTTCTTCAAGACCAAACGGATCAAATAAATTGTATTTTACATTCACTTCTTTTAATGCAAAATTTACAAATGAATTCATTCCTTTTTTATTTAACAGTTCTGCTAAGTAGGCCATTCTTTTAATAATTGCTTTATTATTCATTGCCTTACAATAGGTTATCATTTTTTCACCGTTGAGTGGTGCTTGACTGAAAGCCCTTATTAATTCAGCATAACCCCCCGAATATTGTGGTAAATCGAAACAGTCTATCAATGTTTTTTCAATATCTGTCATGAAATAACTATAGTTTCCATGTCCCATTTTCTCCAATCCTGTTCTTTTGGATGTAGCAATATGAATAAATTTATAATTTACCCCAAACACTAATTTCTCTTTTTTTGTTTTTGTAGTTTGAATAAAAATTGAATTCGGGAATTGCTCTGTGTAACCATGTTTGTTGAGTGCTGACCAATAAGCGATAGCACCATCATTTATTAATTTGCATCCAATTACATTCTCATCTCTGAATTTGTACCGACAGTATTTACCTCTTTCTATACGAGATAAAAGTTTTTTTTGAACCAGATTTTCTACTATTTCATTGATATTTATAAACTTGTCTAAGGCTATCATTTTAACCTCTTCTAGTGTAAAAATGTCTAATTCATAGTCATCCAACATTAACATAAAGTTAATCTGTTTTTGCGTCGTGTTTTCTGAAATATAGGTGCCTTTTGCCATTACTAATTGTTTATAGAAAAACCGTATATATGGGGTTTATCTTAAATTGAAAGGTAATCAAAAATATAACTTTTTTTCATATTATTGATCCATAAGTTACTTTTTTTTACATACTTTTTGATGTAGGCATTTTGCAGTGAGAAATGAGAAGTGAGAAGTGAGAAGTGAGAAGTGAAAAGTGAAAAGTGAAAAGTTAGAAGTTAAAAGTTAAAAACTAAAAGTGAAAAGTGAAAAGTGAAGAGTGAAAAATTAGAAGTGAAAAGTGAAAAAAGTAAGCAGTAGGCAGTATGCAGTCGCAGTGGGCAGTTTTCCAATAGTTTAAAATTGTTAAACTGTACATGATACTAAATACTTGATACTTGATACTTAATACCTGATACTTGATACCTGATACTTGATACCTGATACCTGATACCAGCTTACTGCTTCTTATTCGGAAAGGTTGTTTCTTTTAATTTTCCGTTTTCATATGCTTCCCAAGCGCCCACGCTAACATCATTTAAATAAGTGCCTTTTAAAATTAGTTCACCATTATTGTTAAAATAACGTGCTTCGCCGTTTAGTTTTCCGTCGGAATAATTAATTTCTTCAACTAATATACCTTCTTCGGTATAGCGTTTACTGGTTCCGTTTAACAAGCCATTTTTATAGATAGACCATTCTGTTAATTTTCCGTTTGAATAGTATATTTTATAATCGGCTGTTAAAACTCCATTTTGATAGGTTTCTTCAGATAATTTTGTTTTACCATCTTTGAAAAAGTAAATCCATTGTCCGATTCTGTCTTTTTCTTTCATCTGACCTTCACTTTTTAACTTTCCATCAGCATAAAAGTATTTAATCTTGACAAGATTTGAGTTTGTGGCAAATTCTTTAGTAAAATCGGGTGTTTTGGCGTTTTCTTCGGTATAAAACTTGAAGATACCGATTTCTTTTCCGTGTAAAAATTCACCTTGATAACGGATGGATCCATTATCATAATACTTCATCCATTTGCCATGTCGATTTCCTTTTGCATCTAACTGATTCCATATTTCTTGTGCGAAACTGAGTTGTATCGCCATCAAAAAAATCCATAAAAACAATCCTTTTTTCATCTATTATTATAAATTGAAAATTTTTCTAAAGCAATCCATTCTAACAGCCATTGGCGCTCTTGTTGGGTAATATTTCCATCGTGATGCATTAATAAATAAGACTTTAAAGGCATTTCATTATTTATTAAAACCTCTTCTAATTCATCTAATATATGACTTTTCTGATTGAAATTATACTGTTTCCATTCAGAAAAATTGACATTCTTTTTTCCGTCGTTCACATGGTTTGCAATGATCCATGAAAAAGGCACTATTTGATTGTACCAAGGATAGGATGTTTTGTTGGAATGACAATCATAACAAGACGATTTTAAAATTTCCTGAATTTCTAATGGCACCGCAATTACTGATGTGATATCGTTTTCAATTAAATTATCTGAATTATTTTGATCGGGTCTGATAAATTGTATTCCGATAAAAATTAACAAAATAATCAATAAGGTCTTTTTCATGGATTTTAAAAGTTTAAAAGTTATAAAGTTATAAAGTTAAAAGTTGTAAAGTTGTAAAGTTGTAAAGTTGTAAAGTTGTAAAGTTATAAAGTTTTAAGCAATAAGCAATAAGCAATAAGCAAAAGGCAGTAAGCTGTAAGCAGTAAGCGTTAAGCGTTAAGCAGTAAGCGGTATGCGGTAAGCAGCTAAACATTAAACATTAAACTCTTTTTTTCATTTCCAATTTCCATTATTTCACTTGCTGATAAATAACTATCTTTGCAACTTTTAAAAAATATATATTATACTGAATCCTGAGCGGAGCCGAAGGGCAATTCTCAATTCTAAATTCTAAATTCTAAATACTCAATTCTAAATACTCAATTCTAAATACTAACAACATGATTACAGTTAACGAAATTTCGGTTCAATTTGGAGGCACAACGCTTTTTAGTGAGGTGTCTTTCGCCATCAATGAAAATGATAAAATTGCTTTAATGGGCAAAAATGGCGCCGGAAAATCTACCTTATTAAAAATTATTGCGGGTGTAAACAAAGCTTCATCTGGGGTAATTTCTGTTCCCAAAGATGCAATTGTGGCTTATTTACCGCAACATTTATTAGCAAAAGACAACGCAACCGTTTTTGAAGAAACTGCTAAGGCATTTGCCGATATCTATAAAATGAAAGCTGAAATTGATGCCATAAATGAGCAATTAACCATCAGAACTGATTATGAAAGCGATGCGTATATGAAACTCATTGAAGATGTTGCTACTTTGAGTGAAAAATATTACGCTATTGAAGAAATCAATTTTGAGTCGGAAGTAGAAAAAGTACTGAAAGGATTGGGTTTTGAACGGGAAGATTTTAACCGTCCGACTGCAGAATTTTCTGGCGGATGGCGTATGCGCATTGAATTGGCTAAAATATTATTGCAAAAACCCGATTTAATTTTGTTGGATGAGCCCACCAATCATATCGATATTGAGAGCATTCAGTGGTTAGAAGATTTTTTAATCAATTCGGCAAAAGCGGTGATTGTAATTTCGCACGATAGGGCTTTTGTTGACAATATCACCAATAGAACTATTGAGGTTACTATGGGTAGAATTTACGATTATAAAGCGAAATATTCTCATTACTTAGAATTGAGAAAAGACCGCAGGGTGCATCAGCAAAAAGCATACGAAGAGCAACAAAAAATGATTGCAGATAACCAAGATTTTATAGACCGATTTAAAGGTACATACTCCAAAACAAATCAGGTACAATCGCGCGTTAAAATGTTGGAAAAATTGGTGATGGTTGAAGTGGATGAAGTGGACAATTCTGCCTTAAAATTAAAGTTTCCGCCCGCAGTGCGAAGTGGACAATATCCGATTGTGGTAACTGATTTATCTAAAAAATACGACCAACATGTGGTATTTAAAAATGCCAATATGGTTATAGAACGCGGACAAAAAGTGGCTTTTGTTGGAAAAAACGGCGAAGGAAAATCTACCATGATTAAAGCCATTATGGGCGAAATTGACTTTGATGGTAAATTGGAAATTGGCCACAATGTACAAATTGGTTATTTTGCTCAAAATCAAGCTTCTTTGTTAGACGAAAGTTTAACGGTTTTTGAAACGATTGATCAAATTGCGGTTGGAGAAATTAGAACGCAAATCAAAAATTTATTGGGCGCTTTTATGTTTGGTGGCGATGATACTACTAAAAAAGTAAAAGTACTTTCGGGTGGTGAAAAAACGCGTTTGGCGATGATTAAATTGTTGTTAGAACCAGTAAACGTTTTAATTCTGGATGAGCCCACCAATCATTTAGACATGAAAACAAAAGATATTATTAAAGAAGCACTAAAAAACTTCGACGGAACTTTAATTCTTGTTTCCCATGATCGTGATTTCCTAGACGGATTGGCAGCAAAAGTTTTTGAATTTGGACACCAACGTGTAAAAGAACATTTTGAAGATATCAAAGGATTTTTAGAACTTAAAAAAATGGAAAATCTAAGGGAAATTGAGCGGTAAGATGTAAGCAGTAAGCA
>CAMTWE010000189.1:0-11474 GCA_947085395.1 uncultured Bacteroidota bacterium
CTATGTACAATTTACTCAAAGGAAAAAGAGGGATTATTTTTGGAGCTTTAGATCAAAATTCAATTGCATGGAAAGTGGCAGAACGCGCGCATGAAGAAGGCGCTATTTTTGTACTTACCAATGCACCAATTGCTATGCGATTTGGAGAAATCAATATATTAGCCGAGAAAACGGGCTCTCAAGTGATTCCTGCTGATGCAACTTCTATGGAAGATTTGGAGAATTTAGTAACGCAATCAGTGGAGATTTTAGGGGGTAAATTAGACTTTGTGTTACATTCAATCGGAATGTCTATCAATGTTAGAAAAGGAAATCATTATACCGAGCAAAATTACGATTATACTCATAAAGGTTTTGATGTATCTGCTTTATCATTTCATAAAGTGATGAATGTTTTGTACAAAAATAAAGCAATGAATGAGTGGGGAAGTATTGTAGCACTCTCTTATATGGCTGCACAACGTGTTTTTCCTGATTATAATGATATGGCTGATAATAAAGCATATTTAGAGTCTGTTGCGCGTAGTTTTGGCTATTTCTTCGGACGCGATTTTAAAGTGCGTGTAAATACTATTTCACAATCTCCAACACCAACTACTGCCGGAACCGGCGTAAAAGGTTTTGGTGACTTTTTGTCTTTTGCAGAAAAAATGTCTCCATTAGGAAATGCAACCGCTTTAGAATGTGCAGATTATACCATTACTTTATTCTCAGATTTAACAAAAAAAGTAACACTTCAAAATTTATTACACGATGGCGGATTCTCTAATATGGGAATTAGCGATGCCATTGTTAATGATTATTTGAGAGATTAACTATAAATATTTTAGCATTATAAATTCAAAGCGCTCCATTTTAGGCGCTTTTTTTATTACTTTTGAATCAAAGAAAAATACTTGTTTTGGAACTAAAATTCTCTTTAATTATTCCTGTTTACAATCGTCCGAAAGAAATTGACGAACTTTTACAAAGTTGTACCTTACAGTCTTTTAAAAATGATTTTGAAATTATTATTGTAGAAGATGGCTCTACTTTAAAATCGGATGTTGCAGTTGAAAAATTTAAAAATCAACTCCATATCAATTATTATTTTAAAGCAAATAGTGGGGCAGGAGACAGTAGAAATTTTGGAATGCAACAAGCTGCTGGAAATTATTTTATCATTTTAGATTCTGATGTAATTTTGCCTAATCATTATTTAGCGGAAGTTCAAAAAACCTTAACAAATAACTTTACCGATGCTTTTGGTGGTCCCGATGCAGCACATGAATCTTTTACCCCCATTCAAAAAGCGATTAATTACAGCATGACTTCTTTGCTAACAACGGGCGGTATTAGAGGTAAAAAGAAAGCTGTTGGACAATTTCAGCCACGCAGTTTTAATATGGGAATTTCTAAAAAAGCATTTGATGCAACAAATGGTTTTTCCAACATGAAATACGGAGAAGATATTGATTTGTCTCTTAGATTGTTAGAATTGGGATTTAAAAGTCAACTAATAGAAAAAGCATTTGTCTATCACAAAAGACGCTCAACTTTTAAACAATTTTTGCAACAAACCTATAATTTCGGAACGGCTCGTCCGGTTTTAAACAGAAAATTTCCTCAAACTGCCAAAATTACTTATTGGTTTCCATCGCTTTTTATGATTGGCTTTTTACTTTCAGTAATTGCTTTTTTTTGTGGATTTTGGCAATTATTGCTTTTCTTTAAAATCTATTTTATCTTAATTTTCATAGATTCATCCATTCAAAATAAGAGTATAAAAATTGGTTTTTTAAGTATTTTTACCACTTTGATACAATTTTTAGGATACGGAACCGGGTTTTTAAAAAGCTATATTCTGCATTAGAAATTATAGTTCACTTATTTTTTTACCAAAAGATTTTACACGATTCCAATCAGTAAACTCATAAGTTTGTGTCTTATCGGTTGGACCTTTGGTCATTCTCATAATAAGCTGAATCATCACCCTGTCAAATAAACCATATTTTGGATATTCAATTTTGCCAGCAAAAACATCTAATAATTTTGGTTTCCAAGTAATTTTACCCAGAAATTTTTGCAAATATGGATTGGTTTCTGCCGTATTTTTTTCTGGTTTACGCGCCACAACATTCACAGAGAAAAAAGCGTTTTTCTTTTGATCTAATAAATCTTGATTTTTCTTGATAAAATCAAAAACAACTTTATGATGATAACCGTATCGAATAGAAGCGCCAATCACAACTTTATCAAAAGATGAAATATCAAAATTGGGTTGTTTTAATAATGAAACGATGGTAATTTCATTTTTATCAGTGTCAATTTCTTGTTTAATAGCTTCACATATTTCAACGGTATGTCCGTCTGTGGTGTGATATAACAATACAATTTTTTCCATTTTTTGATGATTTAAGAATGCTTATTTTAGATATTTTGATTAAAAGCATTCAAAATTACAACTCTCTTTTAAATTAGGAGTTGATTTATGTCAGTTTGTTGAAATTAGCAAAAAAAAAATCCCGATTTTACTCGGGATTTAAAATAATACATTGGGTAAAATTTATTTCTTTTTAGCTTTACTTGCTTGTTGTTCTTGCGCTTGTTTCATAGCATCGCCTAATTTTTGACGGAACTTACTCACCTTTTGTGGTTTCTTTTTATTTTCCTGAATTTGAGCATGAATTTTTTCTTCATCAACAATAAAATGTTTGATTACTAACATAATTGCGATGGTTAATAAGTTAGATACAAAATAGTACAAACTCAATCCGCTTCCATACATATTAAAGAAAAACAACATCATAATTGGCGATAAATACATCATGATTTTCATCATTTGTTGCATATCTGGCATTCCTTCTTGTGCTGGTTGTTGCATTCCCATTTGCTGACTTTGGGTCATTTTCATATAAAAGAAAATGGCTACCGATGCCAAAATTGGAAATAAACTTACGTGATCTCCATAAAATGGAATGTAAAATGGCAATTTGTAGATACTGTCATAAGATGATAAATCATCTGCCCATAAAAACCCTTCTTGACGCAAGGCAATCATTGCAGGGAAAAATTGGAATAATGCAAAGAAAATCGGCATTTGTAATAAGGCAGGCATACAACCAGCCATCGGATTTACACCAGCTTTGTTGTAAATTTGCATCATTTCTTGTTGGCGTTTCATCGAGTTTTCTTTGCCAGGAAGCCGTGCGTTTAGTTCTTCCATTTCTGGTTTTAAAACCTTCATTTTAGCACTCGATAAGTACGATTTATACACCAAAGGCGACATAAAAATTCGAACTACAATAGTCATTAAAATAATAATCCATCCAAAATTGGACATGATTTTGCTCAAACCATAAAATACATTTAAGAACAAATATTTGTTTAACCAACCAAAAATTCCCCAGCCCAAATTGATAACATTGTCTAAATTTTTACCCTCATAACTGGTTAAAATATGATAATCGGATGGGCCATAATACCAATTCATAGCATAATTCATTTCGCCATTTTTAATTTCTAAAGGGATAGAAGTGCTGTATTGTTTGGTAAAAAGTGTGTCAATTTGGTCGTCTTTTATTAGATTTGTTACGCCTAATTTTGCATTTTTAAATGGGGTTTCTGTAATTAAAATGGAGGAGAAAAATTGTTGTTTGTATGCAATCCAATTTACATTATCAACTGTTTCTTCATCATCACTCATAGCGTTAAATTTATCAAATTCTTCGCCATTGTGTAGCCAACGCAAGGTAGAATATTGATTTTCATATTTCTTGCTTTTTTCCTGACTTCTACTTTTTAAATCCCACGTTAATTTAACTTCTTGGGCAGTATTAATCATCTCATTAATTCCAATAGATTTTATGGCAAAATCAACCATATAATCATTGGTTTTTATTTCATAGCGATATTCAATAAATTTATCTTCATTAATTTTTAATTTCATCGATAAAATTTGAGAATCGGTGTTTTTAGTAATCGATGGCTCAAAAAATAAATCTTTAGTATTTAAAACCCTATTATCTGCCGTTGTGAAATTAAGATTAAACAGCGCATTGTTATCTTTAACTAAAAACAAAGGCAGCGAATCATGTGTTCTAAACTTTTTAAGTTGTGCCTCTATTATTTGTCCGCCCTTATTGGCAATGGTTAATTTCACCAACTCATTTTCTAGTACCGTTGTGTTTTCTTTAGCACTTGGCAAAGATGCGGCGTAAGAAAAAGCACCTAATTTGCTTAGATTTTTTGCAATTGCAGTAGAGTCTGTTGGTTGTAAAGTGGTAACTTCTGATGATGATTTTGTAGTATCATCAGATTTTTGATTGGTGTTCTGTACCGCTTTTTCTTGTTGTGGCGTTTGTGTTTCTGGTGTTGGTTGATTGGTGTAGAAATACCAAAGCATAATCAATCCCAAAAGGAGAAATCCGATTAAAGAATTGAGGTCAAATTTTTTTTCTTCCATTTATATTGAATATTTTATTTTCAGGTTTGAGATTTTAAAATCGGGCAAATTTAATCAATCTATTTTTGATGGGATAGATTCGATTGACTTTATTGTTGATTTTGTTGATATTTTAACGCGGCTTTCACAAAATCGACAAATAATGGATGCGGATTCAAGACCGTACTTTTATATTCTGGATGGTATTGAACTCCAACAAACCAAGGATGAGATGGAATTTCAACAATTTCCACCAAATTAGTTTCAGGGTTGATGCCCGTTGCTATCATGCCAGCATCGGTAATTTGAGCTAAATAATCATTGTTAAATTCATATCTATGGCGATGACGCTCATGAATTGTTTCCGTTTGATAGGCCTTAAATGATTTTGAATCGGTTTTAAGTTCACATTTCCAAGCGCCCAAACGCATAGTTCCGCCTTTGTCGGTAATATTTTTTTGACTTTCCATCAAATTAATAACAGGATTTTTGGTAGTTGGATTCATTTCGGTAGAATTGGCATCTTTTAATCCAAGTACATTTCTGGCAAATTCAATCACAGCCATTTGCATTCCTAAGCAAATTCCTAAAAAAGGAATCTTATTTTCGCGCGCAAATTGAATGGCTGTTATTTTGCCTTCAATACCGCGTTCGCCAAAACCGGGTGCTACTAAAATTCCGCTTAATCCTTGCAATTTTATTGCAACATTTTTAGCTGTTAATGATTCAGAATGTATCCATTTGATGTTGACTTTGATTTCATTTTTAGCTCCCGCATGTATAAAAGATTCAACAATAGATTTGTAAGCATCTTGTAATTCAACATATTTACCAACCAATCCAATTTCTACGGTATTTTTTGGATTTTTAAGTTTATCCAAAAAGATATTCCATTGGGTTAATGTAGGTTGATTTTCAGTAGATAACTCCAATTTTTCTAAAACAACTTTGTCTAAACCTTCTTTTAACATCAAGTTTGGAACTTCGTAAATTGTTTTGGCATCGATGGCTTCTATTACATCTTCTTTATGAACGTTACAAAACAAGGCCAATTTTTCTTTGAGGTTTTCATTTAAATGATGTTCTGTTCGGCAAACCAAAATATTCGGACTGATACCGCTTTCCATCAATAATTTTACCGAATGTTGGGTTGGTTTTGTTTTAAGTTCTTTGGCAGCAGCTAAATAAGGAATCAAAGTTAAATGGATGACAATAATATTGGTCGATCCCAATTCCCATTTTAACTGCCTAACCGCTTCTATATATGGTAACGATTCTATATCGCCAACGGTTCCGCCAATTTCAGTAATCACAATATCAAATTCACCTGTATTGCCTAAAATTTTAATTCGGTCTTTAATTTCATTGGTGATATGCGGAATTACTTGCACCGTTTTTCCTAAAAACTCGCCTCTGCGCTCTTTTTCAATGACTGCTTGATAAATTTTGCCAGTGGTAACATTGTTGGCTTGTGAAGTTCTGATGTTCAAAAAACGCTCGTAATGCCCCAAATCCAAATCAGTTTCGGCGCCATCTTCGGTTACAAAACATTCGCCATGTTCGTATGGATTCAATGTGCCAGGATCAATATTGATATAAGGATCTAATTTTTGGATAGTTACAGTGTAACCTCTTTCTTGGAGTAATTTGGCTAATGAGGCGGCAATGATTCCTTTTCCTAACGAAGAACTTACCCCACCAGTAACAAAAATATATTTGGTATTTTTCATGTTGCTAGGTTTTGCCAAAAGTACGAACATTTATGTAAGTTGACAAACCAAAATTTTAAAATGTATTGGATTTTTTTAGGTGCATCAAAATATTAAAATATAAATTTTACATCATAATTATTTAACAATGAAATACTTATAAAACAATGAAATGAAAATTAATTTTTTACAAAATTCTATTTGTTAAACACAAAAGTAGTTGTATATTTGCCAACGCTTTTGGCAAAGGAATGCACATTTGAATTTAACAATCAACTTACAGAAGATTATAACGATATTTTGAAATGAAAAGAACTTATCAACCATCGAAAAGAAAAAAAAGAAATAAGCACGGCTTTAGAGAAAGAATGGCAACTGCCAACGGTAGAAAAGTATTAGCCAGAAGAAGAGCTAAAGGTAGAAAGAGATTAACAGTTTCTTCAGATCCTAGACCAAAAAAATAATGATATTTAATCATAAAATATAAAGGTGTTACTAATTTAGTAACACCTTTTTTTTTAACTTAATAACCCAATTAAAAAATACGCAAATGCCTAAAAGCAATCAGCTAAAATCGGTTTTAATTATTGGCTCAGGTCCCATTGTAATTGGTCAAGCATGTGAATTTGACTATGCTGGATCACAGTCTGTTAGATCTTTAAAAGAAGAAGGAATTGAAGTGATACTCATCAATTCAAATCCGGCAACTATTATGACAGATCCTTCCATGGCAGATTATGTGTATTTAAAACCACTTACCACAAAATCTATTGTAGAAATTTTACAAAAGCATCAAATTGATGCTGTATTGCCAACAATGGGTGGTCAAACTGCGCTTAATCTTTGTATTGAAGCACAAGAAAAAGGAATTTGGGATGATTTTAATGTAAAGTTAATTGGGGTTGATATCGATGCCATCAATATTACAGAAGATAGAGAACTGTTTAGAAAATTGATGCTTGAAATTGGAATTCCCATGGCGCCTTCACAAATTGCAGCTTCTTATTTAAAAGGAAAAGAAATTGCGCAAGAGTTTGGTTTTCCATTGGTAATCAGACCTTCCTTTACTTTGGGCGGAACTGGTGCTTCTGTGGTGTATAAAAAAGAAGATTTTGATGAACTTTTAACCAGAGGTTTAGAAGCATCTCCTATTCATGAAGTTATGATTGATAAAGCTTTATTGGGCTGGAAAGAATTTGAATTAGAATTGTTAAGAGATCAAAATGACAATGTAATTATCATTGCATCAATAGAAAATATGGATCCGATGGGAATTCATACCGGAGATTCTATTACCGTTTGTCCGGCCATGACTTTAAGTGATACTACTTATCAGAAAATGCGCGATATGGCGATGCATATGATGCGTTCCATAGGAAATTTTGCGGGTGGTTGTAATGTTCAATTTGCGGTAAGTCCAGATACAAATGAAGATATAGTTGCTATTGAAATCAACCCGAGAGTTTCTCGTTCCTCAGCTTTAGCATCCAAAGCAACGGGTTATCCCATTGCAAAAGTGGCTACAAAATTAGCAATTGGTTATCATTTGGATGAATTAAAAAATCAGATTACCAAAACAACTTCAGCTTTATTTGAGCCCACTTTAGATTATGTAATTGTGAAAATTCCGCGCTGGAATTTTGATAAATTTGAAGGTGCAGATAGAACACTTGGTTTGCAAATGAAATCAGTTGGTGAGGTAATGGGAATTGGTCGTTCTTTTCAAGAAGCTATTCAAAAAGCTACACAATCACTTGAAATTAAAAGAAACGGACTTGGAGCCGATGGAAAAAGTTATAAAAATTATGATGTAATTATTGAGAAATTACAAAATCCAAGTTGGGATAGAGTTTTTGTTATTTATGATGCAATTCAGTTTGGCATACCTTTAAGTACCATTCATGAAATTACTAAAATTGATTGGTGGTTTTTAAAACAATATGAAGAATTGTATTTGATTGAGAAAAAAATAACTTCTCTTTCTTTAGATACACTTCCAAAAGATTTATTGCTTGAAGCCAAACAAAAAGGTTTTGCAGACCGCCAAATTGCATTTATGCTCAATTGTTTGGAAAGTGAGGTTTATAATAAGCGTTCTACACTCAATATAAAACGTATTTATAAATTAGTTGATTCTTGTGCAGCAGAGTTTGAAGCACAAACGCCCTATTATTATTCTACTTTTGAGAATAATATGAGTTTAAAAAATCAATCTTTTCCAAAAAATGACAGCATTTCTAGCGATAAGAAAAAAGTGGTTGTTTTAGGTTCTGGACCCAACAGAATTGGGCAAGGAATTGAATTTGATTACAGTTGTGTACATGGAGTTTTAGCAGCAAAAGAGTGTGGTTATGAAACTATTATGATTAATTGCAACCCAGAAACGGTTTCAACAGATTTTGATACTTCCGATAAACTTTATTTTGAACCTGTTTTTTGGGAACATATTTACGACATCATTTTACATGAAAATCCAATTGGAGTAATCGTTCAATTAGGCGGTCAAACGGCCCTTAAATTAGCAGAAAAACTAGATAAATACGGTATCAAAATAATCGGAACAGATTTTAAATCATTGGATTTAGCAGAAGATAGAGGCCGATTTTCAGAATTGCTAAAAGAATTAGAAATTCCCTATCCACCATTTGATATAGCAACATCCGCAGAAGAAGCCATTAAAGTGTCTGATAAATTAGATTTTCCATTATTGGTAAGACCTTCTTATGTATTGGGCGGACAAGGCATGAAAATTGTCATCAATAAAAAAGAATTAGAAGAACATGTGATTGATTTATTGCGCTCAATTCCAAATAATAAACTTTTATTAGACCATTATTTAGATGGCGCAATTGAAGCCGAAGCCGATGCTATTTGCGATGGAACCGATGTTTATATTATAGGAATTATGGAACATATAGAACCTTGTGGCATTCATTCTGGCGATTCAAACGCCACGCTGCCACCGTTTAATATAGGCGCGTTTGTGATGCAACAAATTAAAGATCATACCAAAAAAATTGCTTTAGCGCTTAATACTGTTGGTTTAATCAATATTCAGTTTGCCATTAAAGACGATATTGTTTATATAATTGAAGCCAATCCAAGAGCGTCTAGAACGGTTCCATTTATTTGTAAAGCATACCAAGAACCTTATGTAAATTATGCAACCAAAGTAATGTTGGGTCACAATAAAGTTTTAGATTTTACCTTTAATCCGCAACTCAAAGGTTTTGCCATTAAACAACCTGTTTTTTCATTTAATAAATTCCCTAATGTGAATAAAAAATTAGGTCCAGAAATGAAATCAACAGGAGAAAGTATTCTTTTTATTGATAATTTAAAAGATGATCAGTTTTATGAATTATACTCAAGACGTAAAATGTATTTGAATAAATAAAAATATATATATTTGTTTAATTAAAATAATTATAAATTGAACAATATTAAAACTGAATTTACTATAAAAGACCTAGAAAGTTTTTCTGGAATCAAAGCGCATACTATTCGAATTTGGGAAAAAAGATATAATCTTTTAGAGCCTAATAGAACCGACTCAAATATTAGGTATTACGACATTGAAAATTTACAGAAACTTTTGAACATTACGCTGTTAAATAGTAATGGTCTTAAAATTTCCAAAATAGCAGATTTATCTGCTTCTCAAATTCTAGCTAATGTTAGGGAGCTTGTTTATAAAAATGGAGTAGAGAGTCAAAGCGCAAACATGTTTAAGCTAGCAATGTTAAATTTTGATGAAGTTCTATTTACTAAAACTTTCAATGGTTTGCTTGCAAATATGTCATTTAGAGAAATTTTTAAAAAGATATTGGTACCTTTTTTAAATGAAATTGGATTGTTGTGGCAAGTAAGTTCTATAACACCTGCACATGAGCATTTTATTACCAATTTAATCAAGCAAAAAATTTATGTAAATATTGAGGCTGCACAATTAACAGAGCATACTAATAACAGTAAATTGTTTGTGTTGTATCTGCCTTTAAATGAAATTCATGAATTAGGTTTGTTGTATTTGCATTATGAATTACTTTTACACGGCTATAAATCGGTTTACTTAGGTCAAAGTGTGCCCGTAGATAATTTGACTGATGTACTTAAAGTACATGATAATTGCTGTTTTATAACTTATTTAACTGTTGAACCATCTAAAATTTCAGTTAATGAGTATATCGATTTAGTATCTGATGAAATTTTAAAAAATACAAGCAATGAATTGTGGTTATTAGGTAAAAAAACATTAGACGCTAATTTTACAACATCAAAATCTAATGTAAAACTATTTACTACAATGGATGATTTGTTAAAGTTGTTGTAATTTTTTTAAATAATTTTGTTTTGTTTAAATATTTTGTATATTTGTTAAACAAAATGAAAAATAAAATTATAATAATAGGTTCTGGGTTTTCATCCCTTTCAGCTTCATGTTATTTAGCGCAAGCGGGATATGATGTTACAATTCTGGAAAAAAACAGCAGTGTGGGTGGTAGAGCTCGGTTGCTTTTAAAAGAAGGTTTTAAATTTGATATTGGTCCAACTTGGTATTGGATGCCTGATGTTTTTGAAAAATTCTTCAAAGATTTTGATAAAAAACCTTCAGAGTTTTATGATTTAGAAAAATTAGCTCCAGCTTACCAAGTTTATTTTAATAGGTTAGAATCTTTAATTATTTCAGATGAAATTGATGAAATTTATGCAGTTTTTGAAGCTGAAGAAAAAGGGAGTTCAGCATATCTAAAAAATTTTTTAAAAGCTGCGAAGTATAATTACGAAGTTGCAATAAATGACTTGGTTTATAATCCAGGAGAATCAATTATCGAATTAATTACATTTGCAACTATACAAAAAGCAAATCAGTTTTTCCAAAACATAAGTGCCGAAATTCGAAAAAATATTAAGAGTAAAAAACTCATTCAAATTTTAGAGTTTCCAGTTTTGTTTTTAGGTGCAAAACCATCAAATACACCCAGTTTTTATAATTTTATGAATTATGCCGATTTTGGTTTGGGTACTTGGCATCCAAAAGGTGGAATGTTTGAGGTGGTTAAGGCTTTTGTCACTTTAGCACAAAGCTTAGGTGTTAAAATTGATACAAATCAAAATGTTCAGAAAATTGTTGTTGATAATGGATATATAAAAGGTGTTCATGTTAATAATGAATTTATTGCTGCAGATATTGTTGTAAGCGGTGCTGATTATCATCATTCCGAAACTTTATTAGATTCTCAATACAGAATGTATTCAGAAAAATATTGGAGCAAAAAGACATTTGCGCCTTCAGCATTATTATTTTATATAGGCTTTAATAAAAAAATAAAAAATGTTTC
>CAMTWE010000190.1:0-8308 GCA_947085395.1 uncultured Bacteroidota bacterium
AAGTTACCGTAAAAGTTAAAGTATTGCCATCAACATCCGTTGCAACAACGGTTGCGGTTAAAGGCGTGTCTTCTAAAGTGGTGTAATTTGGTGGTGATGTGATAATTGGCAAATCGTTAACTGGTGTTACTGTTATGGTAACTGTTGCTGTGCTACTATTTCCATTATCATCTGTTATGGTATAGGTAAAAGTATCTATACCATTAAAATTTGGATTGGGTGTGTACAGAAAAGTACCATTGGAATTCATAACTACTGTTCCGTTTGATGGATTGGTATTTGAGGTTACCGTAGTTGGAGTAACGCCTAACTCATCGATTCCATTTCCATTATTTCCTAAAACATTTCCATTTAAAAAAGTATCTTCTAATATGGTAAAATTATCGTTCCTAGCAATTGGAACTTTGATAACAATAATTGTGACAGTAGCGGTACTTTCAAAACCATTATCATCTTTAATAGTGTAGGTAAAAGTGTCAATTCCGAAAAAATTTAAAAAAGGCGTGTAAGTAAAATTACCACTACTATTAATATTGTTTAAAAATCCAGCAATAGGAAAGGTAATGGCAGAGAGAAATGTAGGAGTAGTTCCTAAATCATCTGCTCCAAAGCCATTATTAACAAACAAATTGGCACTTAATGATTGATTTTGATAAATGATAAATAAATCATTACGTGCAATTGGCGGACTGATAATGCTATTATCATCTAATTTATTATAATTGTTGGAAATAAATTTATTGCTATTGTAAAAATTAACTGAATTAGCGTAAACACCTCCAAAAGAATAACTTATAAAAAGTAAATAAACAAATAGTTTGATTATTTTATAAGCCGTAAAATAAATATGTTTTGCAATAATCATTTTAAATGTGTCATTTTTTTCCATAAATCGCTAATTATTGCTTAGTTCAAAATCTATTACCTTAAAAAAATTTAAGTTGGGAATTATCTATCTGATTATCATTGATATTTTGCAATCAAGACTTTTATAGATACGCTAATCAGATAATTTTTAAACTTTTTTAATTTTTAACCTAAACATTCGAAAAACACCTGTTATAGTGTAAATCTATAAAAAAAAAAATAAATGGTGCATCTATTAACAATATTATTTATAAGCATAGATTTTATTTATCCTACTAAAATGAAACTGAGGTAAATAATATTTAATTTTGCATAAACAAAAAAACCAAAAAGTATGTATCCAGATGAACTTATAAAACCAATGGAAGCGGCATTAATTAATGCAGGTTTCAACGCTTTAAAAACTGCTGATGAAGTTGAAGAAACACTGCGTAAAAAAGGAGTAACCTTAGTAATGGTTAATTCTGTATGTGGATGTGCAGCAGGAACAGCCAGACCAGGCGCTATTATGTCTATCAATAATGAAAAAAAACCACATCATTTAGTAACTGTTTTTGCAGGTGTTGACCAAGAAGCGGTTTCAAAAGCACGCGAATTTATGGTGCCTTTTCCGCCCTCATCTCCTTGTATCGCATTGTTTAATGATGGCGAATTGGTTCATATGTTAGAGCGTCATCATATAGAGGGAAGACCAGCAGAAGTTATTGCCGCTAATTTAATTGATGCTTACGACCAATTATTGTAAAAAATAATTGATTTATTTGCGTTGAAATTGTAAATTTACAACAATGATAAATTTTTATAATTTACTTTTTTAATGAAAAAAATAATGATTCTTAGCGTTCTTTTATTTCAATTTTTCACAATCTCTTGTGAAATGTTAGAAAGTGATAATAACAAAACTCAACAAGAAGATTTAAGCGAGTTAATTGCTCATAAAGAATATATTTTATCCTTAGTAGCAAGTACTTCCTGCACAACTAATAGCCAATGCGAATATTTAGCACTTGGCAGCAAACCTTGTGGTGGTCCTTGGTCTTATTTAGCATACCCTTCCTCAATGGATACTCGGCTTTTACGAGAACAAGTTGCTATTTATAATTTAAAAGAAAACCAATACAACCAAAAATGGAATATCACTTCTGATTGTATGTTTGTTAGTCCGCCCATTAGAGTAGATTGTATCAACAATAAATGCGTAGCTGTTTATAACAATTGATAAATTAAACCTCGGTAATCGCTGAGGTTTATTTATTTTTGATGAATGGAAAATTCAGTAATAATTCAGAAAACGGCTGATTTTGTAAAAACTACACTGGCAGATGCCGAAGGTGGACACGATTGGTTTCATATAGAACGCGTTTGGAACAACGCCAAATTAATTGCCAAAAACGAAAAAGTTGATTTTTTTGTGGTAGAATTAGGCGCCTTATTACACGATATTGCCGATTCTAAATTTCATCAAGGTGATGAAACTATTGGGCCAAAAATAGCCCGTAAATTTTTAGAAAGTATTGATGTTGAGGAGAACATCATCATTCATATTGAAAAAATAATCGAAAATATTTCTTTTAAAGGTGGTAATTTTAAACCTACTTTTTTTTCTAAAGAACTAGAAGTGATACAAGATGCAGACCGTTTAGATGCCATAGGAGCGGTTGGAATTGCCAGGGCTTTTAATTATGGCGGATTTAAAAACAGATTGCTTTATCATCCAGATATCAAACCAAATTTACATCAAACTAAAGAAGTTTATAAAAACAATAACGCGCCAACCATCAATCATTTTTATGAAAAGTTATTGTTGTTAAAAGATAACATGAACACCGAAACCGGAAAAAAAATTGCTGCAAAAAGACATCAATTTATGGAAATCTATCTACAGCAATTTTATGAGGAGTGGAATGGAAGTCTTTAAAAATTTGGTTTTCTTTTTTCTAAAAAAGCAGTAGTTCCTTCAATAAAATCTGGGGTTCCAAAACAATTTCCAAATTCATTAATTTCTATTTCAAAACCGTTGGTATCATTTTTAAATCCGGCGTTAATAGCTTTTATAGCAGATGCAATTGCAGTAGCTGAATTGTTGCAAATTTTACTGGCTAATTTTGCGCAAAACGGAAGTAATTCTTCTTGTTCAACCACATAATTTACCAATTTATAGTTGAGTGCTTCTTCGGCATTTAACATCCCAGCAGTCATAATCATTTCCATAGCTTTTCCTTTTCCTACTAATTGAGGCAAACGTTGTGTGCCGCCATATCCTGGAATAACACCTAATGAAACTTCTGGCAAACCCATTTTGGCATTGGCAGCTGCTACTCTAAAATGCGCCGACATGGCCAATTCTAAGCCGCCACCTAAAGCAAAACCGTTGATGGCCGCAATAACTGGTTTTGATAAATTCTCGACAAAATCGAATAAAATTTCTTGACCTTTACGGGCTAAATCACCTCCTTTATTAGAATCAAAATCGGCAAATTCAGAAATATCTGCGCCGGCAACAAATGCTTTTGTTTCGCTTCCGGTTAAAATAATTACACGAATTGATTTGTCTTCTTCCGCTATTTTAAATACTTGATGTAATTCTTCAATAGTAGCTTTATTTAAAGCGTTTAATTTTGTTGGTCTATTGATGGTGATGGTTGCAATAGCGCCTTCTTGGTTGATTAAAATATTTTGATAGTTCATGTTGATTAATTTTATATCGGTAATGTTATGATAAATGTAGTTCCTTTATGAATTGATGAGGTAAATGAAATGGTTCCATTATAGGTTTCAACAATATTTTTCACCATGGGCAAACCCAATCCCATACCGCTTGTTTTGGTGGTAAATTTTGGCTCAAAAACTTTATCTTTAAAAGTATCCTCAATTCCTTTTCCATTATCAGAAATGGTGATAATTATCTGTCTATCACCTTTTGAAACATGTATAAATATAGCGGGATTTTCAACTTCTTGAACTGCGTATAAAGCATTATTCAATAAATTGGTGATGATTCTGGTCAATTGATTTTTATCCAATTCTACTTCCAGATAATTGATATCGGTTTGAAATGAAATATAGGGTTCTGAATAAATTTCAACGGCATGTTTTATCACTTCTACTAAATCCAATGATTCTTTTTGCTGTGTTGGCATTTTGGCAAAATCAGAAAAAGCAGAAGCAATAGAGCTCATTAAATCAATTTGCTGAATCATAATGATGCTAAAATCTTTTACTTTTTCTTGAATTTTAGGGTCTTTCGGGTCAAATTTCTGTTCAAAATTCTGCAATGACAAACGCATGGGTGTTAACGGATTTTTAATCTCGTGCGCCACTTGTTTTGCCATTTCTCTCCAAGCGTGTTCTCGTTCGCTCTTCGCCAATTTATCTGCGCTATCTTCTAAAGCGTCCACCATTAAATTGTAGGAGTGGATTAAATTCCCAATTTCTTCACTGGTATTTTCAACAATTATTTTTTGATTTTTTTTGGTTAATCTTGTCTGACTAATTTTATCACTTACTTTTTGTAGCGGTCCTGTGATATAACTCGATATAAAATAAGCGGTGATGATGGCTATGAGTAACATCATAAAATAAACAGCTCCTAATCGCGATAAAAATTCTTTTAATTCCTTTTCTTGAAAAGTATTATCTGGATAATACTGTAAATTTAAAATCCCAATGGGCTTAAATTTATTATCAGAAATGTATGTATAAGAAGAAATTAGGGCTTCATTATCTTGCATTTTTTCATCTACCACTCTATGGTCATAATCTCTGGCCATTTCTCTCAATATTTCTTTAGAAATATCATTAAAAATGGTGTCTTTAACAAAACTTCCGCGAGAACTTTTTAACAATTTCCCTTCTAAATCATAAATGTTGATGTCTAATTTATGAATATCGGCAATTTGATAAATTTCTTCCTTAAAAATAAGGGGTAAATTTTTAGTTTCTACAGAAAAGGTTGTTTTGCGGGTTAACTCATAGTTAATGGCAGATTTTACAGCATCTTCTTTTCTGCCTAATTTGCTTAAATGATAATCTATTGCCTGCTCTTTGTATTGATAAATCGTCATCAATGCGTTTAATACCGAAGTAAGAACGATTAACAAAATCATCGATATAAAAATACGTTTGCGCAATGATAGATTTTTTAGCATTTTATAGTTATTTTTTATCAAGTACTATACCACAATATTTACAATTTTTCCGGGTACTATGATGATGGTTTTGGGTGTTTTTCCTTCTAAAAATTGAATTGTTTTTGGGTGATGCATCACTTCCTGTTGAATTTCATCTTTGGATAAATCTAAAGATAATTCTAGTGTAAATTTCATTTTACCATTAAATGAAACTGGATAATTTTTAGTGCTTTCTACTAAATATTTTTCTTCAAATTTAGGAAATACTGCTTTTGAAATTGATTCTTTGTTGCCCAATAAACTCCATAATTCTTCTGTTATATGAGGAGCATAAGGTGCCATTACTATTAATAAAGGTTCTAAAATTGCGCGTTTATTACATTTTAATGCTGTCAATTCATTAACGGCAATCATAAAAGTACTTACGGATGTATTGAATGAAAAACTCTCAATATCTTCTGCTACTTTTTTGATGGTTTTATGCAAGGTTTTATACTCTTCTGCCGTGGGGGTTTCATCTGTAATTTCTATATTTTCATTTGGCACATACAATTTCCAAAGTTTTTTAAGGAAACCATCAACTCCGGTAATTCCTGCTGTATTCCAAGGTTTTGATTGTTCTAACGGCCCTAAAAACATTTCGAATAAACGCAAAGAATCGGCTCCATGTTGTTCACAAATTTCATCCGGACTGACTACATTGTATTTTGATTTCGACATTTTTTCGACTTCGCGACCTACAATATATTTTCCGTTTTCTAAAATAAATTCTGAGTTTTTATACTCTTCTCTAGAATTTTTAAACGCCTCAATATCTAATTCATCGGAAGTGTTTACCAAGGATACATCAACGTGGATTGACTGAGTACTATAATTATCTTTTAAATTTTTTGATACAAATTGATTGGTTCCATCAACTCTATACACAAAAGCACTCATCCCCAAAATCATCCCTTGGTTGATGAGTTTTTTGGCGAATTCATCGACCGGAACATAGCCCAAATCAAACAAGAATTTTTGCCAAAAACGCGCATATAATAAATGCCCGGTGGCATGTTCAGAGCCACCAATATACAAATCAACTTCTTTCCAGTAATTCATGGCTTCTTTACTGGCAAATTCAGTTAGATTGTTAGCATCCATATATCTATTAAAATACCAAGAAGAACCCGCCCAACCCGGCATCGTGTTTAATTCTAAAGGAAATATAGTGGTATTATTAATCAACTCACAACTCACAACTGACAACTTTTCAACATCCCAAGCCCAGTGAGTGGCATTTCCTAAAGGCGGTCTTCCATCTTCGGTTGGTAAATAATGCTCCACTTCTGGCAAAATAATAGGCAAGTGTTTCTCCTCAATCATCTGCGGCAACTCATCAACATAATACACCGGAAACGGCTCACCCCAATAACGCTGACGCGAAAAAACGGCATCGCGTAAACGGTAATTTATTTTGCGATTTCCAATTTCTTTAGCTTCTAATTGTTCTATTACTTTTTGAGTGGCTTCTTTATAATTGAGTCCGTTCAGAAAATCCGAATTGGCAATAATCGTATTTTCTTTATCCGAAAAAGCTTCATTTGAAATATCAATATCAGCAAAAATATTCGGAATCGGGATATCAAAATATTTTGCAAAATCATAATCGCGCTGGTCACCGCAAGGAACAGACATTACCGCTCCGGTTCCATAAGATGCCAACACATAATCGCCAATCCAAATCGGAATTTTTTCATCGGTAAAAGGATGAATGGCATAAGCGCCGGTAAATTGACCCGAAATGGTTTTGACATCTGCCATTCTTTCGCGTTCACTTCTGCCAGCCGTTTTGGTGATGTATTCTTGAACTTTTTCTCGATATTCATCAGTAGTAATTGCAGAAACCAATTCGTGTTCTGGCGCTAAAGTCATAAAGGAAACTCCGAAAATAGTATCAGGACGGGTGGTAAATATCCTCACCCCAACCCTCTCCAAAGGAGCGGGAGAAGTCTCTTGATTGCTTTGTGTAATAGTATTTCTAGAACTTAATACTTGTTTTATTGTTGATAAAACTTTACTAATTTCAAATTTCACTTCTTCATTTGTAAATCGAATTACTTTGAAAAAATGTTTTTGTTCTAATTCTAAAGTTCTTTCTTGGTCTAGTTCAATTTGTTCTTTGTTATTATGATATTCACCATCGACTTCTATTACTAACTTTTTTTCAAGACAAACAAAATCAACTATATATTTCCCAATAAGATGTTGTCTTCTAAATTTAGCTTCAAGTTTACTGTTTCGCAAAGAATCCCATAACAAAGCTTCTTCCAAAGTTGGTTCTTTTCGCATTTCTTTAGCGTGAGGTAATAATGTTGATGCCGTTTGAGAATCGCCTGTTAAATAGCCCTTATTTACCCCCTCTCCATTGGAGAGGGTTGGGGTGAGGATTTCAAACTCCACCATCGCTCCTTCTGAACGCCCAATCCAATTGGTTTGTGAATCTTTGAGCGGTTGTGGCCAATCGATGGTTTGCAATCCGTCTAACAATCGTTGGGCATATGCAGAAATTCGCATACTCCACTGCATCATTTTTTTACGAATTACCGGATGTCCGCCTCGTTCTGAAACCCCATTTACAATTTCATCATTGGCTAAAACGGTTCCTAAAGCAGGACACCAGTTGACTTCTGATTCTGATAAATAGGTTAATCGATATTTTGCTAAAATGAGTTCTTGTTCCTTTTTGGAAAAGAATTTCCATGCTTTTTCATCAAAAATTGAAATATCATCATCGCAAACAGCATTAATTTTTTGATTTCCTTCTAATTCAAAAACTGTAACCAATTCGGAAATGGGTCTTGCTTTATTGTCATCTTTACAATAATAAGCGTTGTACAATTGGATAAAAATCCATTGTGTCCATTTGTAATAATCTGGATTTGAAGTTCTAACTTCACGCGACCAATCAAAAGAAAATCCTATTTTATCTAATTGACGGCGGTATGTTTTTATATTTTCTTCGGTAGTAATGGCGGGATGTTGCCCTGTTTGTATTGCGTATTGTTCAGCTGGTAATCCGAAGGAATCATATCCTTGCGGATGTAAAACATTAAATCCTTTTAAACGCTTGTAACGCGCATAAATATCGGAAGCAATATATCCTAATGGATGACCAACATGCAAACCAGCACCAGAAGGATAGGGAAACATATCCAGTACATAAAATTTTGGTTTTTCCGAATTATTTACTGCCTTAAAAGTTTGGTTTTCTGCCCAATATTTTTGCCATTTGGCCTCAATTTCATTATAATTATACTTCATTACAAACT
>CAMTWE010000191.1:0-2227 GCA_947085395.1 uncultured Bacteroidota bacterium
TCCATTTTATTGTTTAAATTTTTGATTTTCACGGTAGATAAAACCAAAACTTTAGAAGTATCTAATTGAGATTCATCAATTATTCTGGCAGTAGAAACAACTTCTTTTAACTTGGATATCTTTAATTCTAGCATTCCTTGTGCTTCTTTTGCGGCATCGTATTCTGCATTTTCAGATAAATCACCTTTATCTCTGGCATCAGCTATTGCTTGTGAGGCCTTTGGTCTTTCTATACTTTCTAAATGCTCCAACTCATCTTTTAATTTCTTAAAACCTTCTGGCGTATAATAGGCTATTTTATTCATAATATTATTTGTTGTTTTACTTGGTTTTGCTCACTTTCAATTTAATTTATCATTAAGTGAGTGCCTAGTAGTTGTCTTTATCAAACAAGTATATTTTTTTACTCATTCTTTTATTAAAAATACAAAAATCTCAATTCTGATAAATTCAGATTGAGACCTCTTTCACAAATATACAAAAAAATTGTAAATTGCAATACAGAATAAATTTAACATTTTAAAATTCATGATAAATAAATTATCAGTCATTTTACTAATATTTTTTTGGTTTGTTAGTTGCGAGCAAGATGATCAAAATAATTTATTGCCGTATGTATTGGTCAATGAAACCATAAACCTTGCCAATCCAGAGTTTATTAATTTACAAGTTCCTGGAGGTTGGGCATATGCCAATGGAGGAATTAAAGGAATTATTATTTACAATCTCAATTCAACAACATTTAAAGCTTACGAAAGAAGTTGTCCGCACTTAGTGCCATCTGCTTGTACTAGAATGACTGTTGAGCAAAGTTTTAAAATGAAATGTCCTTGCGATCAAAGTGAATTTAATATTTTAAACGGATCGCCACTTACAGCCAATATCAATTATGTTACAAAAGAATATAAAGTAACAATTATCAATGCCAACAGATTAAAAATCACAAATTTTTAGATTTACTTAAATGAGATCTGTATTTTTGCTTTAAACTAATCTTGTGGAAAATTATTTTTCTTCTCAATTTAAATTAGGGATACTTGGTGGCGGACAGCTTGGCAAGATGCTACTTACAGAAACCCAAAAGTTCGATGTTTTTACGGCTGTTCTAGATCCTTCGGATGAGGCGCCTTGTGCTTTAATAGCGCATCAATTTATGAAAGGCGATTTGATGGATTTTGACACCGTTTATCAATTTGGAAAAACGGTTGATTTATTAACCATTGAAATTGAACACATTAATATTGGGGCACTTTATCAGCTAAAAAGTGAAGGTTTAACAATTTACCCGCAACCCGAAGTGTTAGAAATTATTCAACATAAAGGAAAACAAAAAGATTTTTATCAAAAAAATCAAATTCCGACAGCTCATTTTAAAAGATTTAATACTGTTGATGCGTTAAAAAATGATCCTCAAAATTTTCCTTTTATATGGAAATCGGCTCAATTTGGCTATGATGGTATGGGCGTTAAAACAATCAGAAATCATCATGATTTACAAAATTTACCAAATGTTGCGTGCATCACCGAAGAAATGATTCCTTTTAAAATGGAATTGGCAGTTATTGTTGCCCGCAATCAACATAAGCAAGTAAAAACGTATCCTGTGGTAGAAATGGAATTTCATCCAGAAGCCAATCAGGTAGAATATGTTATTTGTCCGGCCAGAATTTCAAATGAAATTGCACAAAAAGCAACAAAAATTGCGTTGCAGGTTTCTGAATCATTTCAACATATAGGATTGTTAGCCGTTGAAATGTTCTTGACAAATGATAATGAATTATTGGTAAATGAAGTTGCACCGAGACCTCACAACAGCGGACATTACAGCATTGAGGCGTCTTATACCAATCAGTTTGAACAGCATTTAAGAGCCATTTTAAATCTTCCACTTGGAAATACCGCTAGTAAATTAGCCGGAATTATGGTAAATTTGGTTGGAAGCGAAGGATTTTATGGCGATGTTGTTTATCAAAATATGGATGAAATTATGAAAATTGATGGCGTAACACCACATATTTACGGAAAAAAACAAACACGACCTTTTCGTAAAATGGGACATGTTACCATTGTAAATGAATCGGTTTCAGAAGCTAGAAAAATTGCGGCAGTTGTTAAAAATACTATAAGTGTGAGGAGTAAGTAGTAAGCAGTTGCAGTAAGTGGTATGTTTTAAACAGTAAAAAAGCTTAAAATTGATGAGGAAAACTTTAAATATTTAAACTTTAAA
>CAMTWE010000192.1:0-1649 GCA_947085395.1 uncultured Bacteroidota bacterium
AACTCTAATTTTTCCATCGCTTTGCGAATGTGATGTGTATTGGGATCGGTCATCAACGTATCTTCACCCATAATCCAAAGTGCTTTGAATTTTCCAGAAATAGCTTGCTCTAACATTTCAGGGATTTTTAATCCTTCGGATGTTGGCATGGTTGAAACACCGTATTTTTCGGCAAAATACTGCTGAATTTTAGGGTCATCAATTTCTAAATATCCAGCTCCTTGATGCGGTTGAACGCCCATATCTGCTGCGCCTTGCACGTTATTCTGTCCGCGTAACGGATTCAATCCAACACCGTTTCTTCCAATATTTCCGGTCATCATCGCCAAATTAGCCAACAACATCACCGTTTTACTGCCCTGATAATGTTCGGTAACTCCCAATCCGTGGAATTCCATCGCATTGTTGGCAGATGCATACGCTATGGCTGCTTTTTTTACCAATTCTTTGGAAACTCCGGTCAATTCTGACAAGGCATCCATATCCAAACTCATCACATGATTTTTAAATTGCTCAAAATCTTCTGTTCTATTTTGGATAAAAGATGTTGAAACCAAATTTTCTTGGATAATGTAATGTGCCATCATATTTAACAAAGCTACATTGGTTCCGGGGCGCAATTGCAAATGATAAGTCGCTAAATTGGCTAAAGTTGTTTTAACCGGATCAACCACAATCGAGGTAATTCCCTTCATAAACAACTGCTTCATTTTGGCACCAGTAACTGGATGCGCTTCGGTCGGATTGGCGCCAACCATTAAAATAGCATCGGTAAAATCTAAATCATTGATAGAGTTGGTAGCCGCTCCTGTTCCAAAAGATTTTTGCATTCCGTAAGCAGTTGGTGCATGACAAACGCGAGCGCAACCATCAATATTATTGGTTCCGATAACGGCGCGCATCATTTTTTGCATCAAATAATTTTCTTCGTTAGTGGCGCGTGAGGAGGAAATTCCGCCAATAGCATCGGCGCCGTATTTATGTTTGATTTCTGTCAGTTTATCTGTTATAAATTGATACGCTTCCTTCCAAGAAACTACTTCAAATTTACCATTTCGTTTGATTAAGGGTTCTTTCAATCTGTCGGGATGATTGTAAAACTGAAACGCAAAACGCCCTTTGATACAGGTGTGACCCAAATTAACTTCGGCTGTTTCTGGCGCCTGAATTCCTTTAATTTCACCATTGATAACATTGATGTCTAATTGACAACCAACACCACAATAAGTACAAGTTGTGCGAATAATTTCATCTGGCTGAAGGGTTTTGGTTTCGTATTTATCGGTCAACGCTTCTGTAGGGCACGTTTGCACACAAGCTCCACAAGAAACACATTTTGACAAATCAAACGAAGTATTAAAACCTTTGATAATTTGCGATGCAAATCCGCGACCAGACATGCCCAACACCATTTCTCCCTGAATTTCTTCACACGCTCGCACACATCGATAGCAATTGATACACTGTGATAAATCGGATTTGATGTACGGATGTGAACTGTCTTTTTCGGTTTCAAAATAATTTTTTCCTTCGGGATATCGCACTTCCGGAATTCCGATGGCGGCAATCACTTTTTGAAACTCGGTTGGTTTTTTATCTGATGGTGGATAAATTTTATCCGGTGGATAATTGGTCAACAATAACTCTAC
>CAMTWE010000193.1:0-9168 GCA_947085395.1 uncultured Bacteroidota bacterium
GGACTTTTACAATTTGTTTTGGGGTCTCTTTTTTGAGTGTGAATGAAATCAGGGAATTTTTTGGGATCTTTAATAAAGAAAACCGGCGTATTGTTGCCTACTAAATCCCAATTTCCATCTTCGGTGTAAAATTTAACTGCAAAACCACGTGGATCGCGTTCTGTATCTGCCGAACCTTTTTCGCCACCAACTGTAGAAAAACGAACAAAAACTTTTGTTTCTTTACCAATGGTATCAAATAATTTAGCGCGTGTATATTTAGAAATATCATGGGTAACCGTAAATTTTCCAAATGCTCCAGAACCTTTTGCGTGTACTATCCTTTCAGGAATTCGCTCTCTGTTAAATTGCGCTAATTTTTCGTGCAAGAAATAATCTTGCAATAATAACGGACCTCTTGCTCCTACCGATTGAGAATCCTCATAATGGTTAACCGGACTACCACCATTGGTTGTAATTTTTTTCTTTGCAGCCATAATTATTGGTATTTATTAATTATTATTTCAATTTTTAAACAGACAAAAGATGCTAGATAAAAGATAAAAGACGGTAAATAATTTATTACATTTCTTTTCCCTATATTTTACATCTAAAACATCGCTGTAATGTTTCAATAAATTTAAAAAAACAGTTGTTGTTTCAATATAAACTGTCTATTTAATATTCTTAAAATAAATTAAGGGTCTTTTTTTTACTTACCCTTAATTATTAAATTCATTCTTATTATGATTCTTTACCAAAAATTTATTTTGATAGTTTAAATCACTTTTCAACATTCAAAAACCTACCATTAAAATGAATTTGGATGTCTTCAATTTTAAAATCAGGAATACCTTTATTAATGAAATAGGTTTGCAACAAATCATCTAAAGCCGGATCTACATAATCTTCAATTCTAGCTGAATCTGAACAATATAAATGATGATGCTTGTCCATTATAGCATCATATCGCATCACATCATTTTCGGTTTGTACTTTTCTAATAATCTGATTATCAACCAACACCTCTAATATTTTATAAACCGTACCAGTTGCAATATTGGGATGATTAACCCTAATATACTCCATAATCATTTCTGCGGTTGGATGATTTTTATGAGACATCAACGCCTGTAAAATTGCCAATCTTTGAGGCGTTACTTTTAAGCCCTTTTCAAAAAGTTTTTGCTTCATTTCTTGCATCAATGTACTCATAAGATTTATACTTATTAGAGAATCATTCTCTTTTAATAAACAACAAATTTACAATAAAATATTTTACTTTCAAAACCAAAAAAATACAATTTTGCGTTAAATTTCACACCCATCAATTACCAATTAAAAAAATATTTTGGGCGTTCCCGCAAAAGCGGTCGTGCTTTTCGTTTCAATCTTTTTTATTTGGCCAAAGGGCCAATTAAAAAAGGATTTCCACTACAATCACTAACGCAAAAAAAATCACTCTAACTAACGGAAGATTGTTTGCTTAAATTATTATTTTTTACGTTTGTTCGAGTGATTTTAAAGCTGTTCAAATTTAATTATTTATTGCTGAATTTTTGCTTTAAAATAGTATCGAGAATAGATGAGAAATTAAATTTTTAAATAATCCCAAAAATCAACAAAAATGCCGTTAATAAAATCATGATTCCGACTACTTTATTGACGATTTCTAAGGTGACTTTTTTGAGGAGTTTTTGTCCGATGTACGATCCTAAAAATGCCGATAAACAGGCAAAGACAATCATTTGAGTTGCCTGCGGATGCATTATGAAAGAGGTGTGTTTTGTAAAAAAAGAGGTTCCGTAAACCGTTAATCTGGAAATATCAATAATGACGGCAGTAGCGATACCCGTTGCGATAAAAGCTTCTTTGGTAAGTCCAGATCTAATTAAAAACATCGAACGCAAAGCGCCTTGATGACCCGATAATCCACCAAAAAAACCAGATAAAGCGCCACCAATTGGTAAGTATTTTTTAGGAAAGCTGATGTTTTGTAATTTTTTATTTAATTCTATAAAGGCAAAAATAATCATCAAAAACCCGATAATCAATTTCAATAAAGTGCCATTAAATTGATGGTTGAATAATTTAAAGGTATAAAAAACGGCATCTGCACTCATTATTTTTAAAACCAAAGCGCCCAAAAACGCAAAAACAGCCGCTGAAATAGCAAATTTTACCACGATATTTTTATCAATATGACCCCAAATTAAAAAGAGTTTAAACACATTGTTAAGCAAATGCACAATAGCTGTCATTGCAATGGCAATTTCTATTGGAAAAAAAAGTGCAAAAACAGGTAAAAGAATCGTGCCCAATCCAAATCCAGAAAAAAAAGTGAGCATGGCGGCTCCAAATGCAACGATTGTTACTAAAACAATTTCCATCTTAAAATATATTATATTGTTATTTTAAATTCTATTATAATTTGTAAATTTAATAAAAAATAAACGCAAAATTAATCACAAAAAAAATGAATGTAAAAGAAATTGTTTTAATTACAGGAGGATCTGGAATGGTTGCCAAAAATCTTGCAGTATTGTTATTTCAAAAAGGGTATGAAGTACGGTTTTTAAGTCGCACTAAAAAAGCCCCAAATCAATTTATTTGGAATATTGAGGAAGGATTTATAGATCCCGATGCGCTAAAAGATGTGGATCATATTATTCATTTAGCAGGCGCCAATATCAGTGAAAAGCGCTGGACAAGCAATCAGAAAAAAATAATTTTAGACAGTCGGATTAAAAGTACGCAACTACTTTTTCATAAAATTACATCCTTAAAAATTGCTTTAAAAACCTTTATAAGCAGCTCTGCAGTTGGTTATTACGGAACTGCTAAAAGCGACCGGCTTTTTACTGAAAAATCTCCTAATGGAACCGATTTTTTAGCAAATGTTTGTGTAAAATGGGAACAAGAAGTTGAGCATTTTGCCACTTTAAAAAATACAAGAATTGTTAAATTGCGGTTTGGAGTGGTTTTAGACGCTAACGGTGGGGCCTTACAAAAAATGACCGCACCCATAAAAATGGGATTTGGCGCTATTTTAGGAAACGGACAACAATACATGCCGTGGATTCATATCGATGATTTGTGTAAATTGTTGATTTTCTCCATAGAAAACAATGCTATGCAAGGTGTTTATAATGCCGTTGCTCCGCAACATATTACCAACGAAGAACTCACATTATTACTTGCCCAAAAATTAAATAAAAAGATTTGGTTGCCTAAAATTCCGGGATTTATCTTAAAAATTATGTTGGGAGAAATGGCAACAATTGTATTAAATGGCAATAGAATAAGTTGCGAAAAACTACTTTCAAACGGATTTATTTTCAAATTCACAACTATTGAAAAAGCGCTGGAGGCGTTGTGAGAATTGAGTATTGAGAATTGAGTATTGAGTATTGAGTATTGAGACGTGCCCTTCGGCTCCGCTCAGGGTTCAGAGGTGAGACGAAAAATGGCAAACAAAAACCTTCGTGCTTTTTGTGGCTTCTTTGTGCAACTAAAATGTAGATGTGAGTATTGAGTATTGAGTATTGAGATGTGAGATGTGAGATGTTAGATAAAAGAAAAAAGACAAAAAAACTAAGAAAGAGCTTGTAGATAAAATCAATTCAAAAAAAAACTCCGACGAATCGGAGTTTTTAACTTATTTTACCACAACGGCATCTTCCACAAGAATGTCGTATTTATAACCAGATCCTAAATCTTTATTTAAAACAACGGTACCTTTTATAGTCACAATTTCATCTACTTTAAATTTAGCTAATGTAGTCACTAAAATATCATTCAATCCGTTAAAACTAGTTCCGTCTTGTAAATGAATCCAGTTTTTAGACATGATATCTGCATTAAACTTCACCACTTTACCTGTTAAAATAACAGATTTTCCGGCAAATTTATCTTTACCAGCAAATAAATCATGTAAAGAAATAGCCCCTTTAGCAAGGGTAATTCCGTCCATTAATTTGGTAGAAGTTGCACCACCTTCAACTTTTTTCTGATTCATCCCATGAGGAGATTCAACCACTTGGGTTTCTTCTTTTACAGGCGCATTCGCATCTAATAAAGCTTCTACAAAATAAATTGTTTCAAAAGTTCTTTTTAAATCTTTGCTCTCGAAATTTTTCATTTCCATCCCATTTTCATACGTATAGGTTTTACCAACCTCAACTTCGGTAGTTGGAATGGCCATCCAATATTCTCTATCACCTTCTGTAACAAAAAGATACGTATAAATATTAGCATTCAAAATCTCTTTAACCGTAACATGATGTAAATTTGAATTGACAACTTCCTTAATTGGTTCGTAATTTTCGGTTTTAGATTTACATTGCACCAATGACAATAGCGCAACAAAACCTGCTACGCTCCATAAAATTATTTTTTTCATTTTTTAAGTTTATTTATTAACGGATGTAAAATTAACTAAATTAAATATTATTAAATATGATAAAACTCACTTTTTAAATATGATTTAATCGATTCTGTCTATATTTGTTAAAACATTGATTTTATGATTGGTTTTTTCAACGGAAAATATAGCGATATTAATCAATTAACACTTCCTATAACTGCTACCACCATCAACAGAGGTTATGCAGCTTTTGAGTTTTTTACGATGGTAAATCACAAAGCATTTTATTTAGACAGGCATTTAAACCGATTGTTTCAAACACTTAAAATATTGAGAATTCAGTTAGATTATGATGAAATTGAATTGACAACTATCATACAGCAACTCCTCCATAAAAATCCGACGGAAAATATTTCCTATAAAATTTTTGTGATTCCAGAACCTGATGCTGCATATGATTTTTTTAAGGGTGATTTATTTATTTTCCCGATTATCAATCCCATTAAAGAAACTATTACTGCTAAAACTGGCGCAAAATTATTACTAAAAGCATACAGTCGATTTTTACCCGAAGCCAAAACTACCAACTATACCGCTTTTATATATTGGGAAAATGAAGTTTTAAAACAACAAGCCATCGATGTTTTGTACTTTGATTCTGATTACATCAGAGAAACATCGCGCAGCAATATTTTTATGGTCAAAAACAACATCATTTACACCCCAAAAACAGCTGTTTTAAAAGGAATTACGCGCAGTATTGTCATCGATTTGATACAACAAAATAATTTTAATTTTGAAGAAAAGGAAATTAGTTTGGCTGAATTATTATTGGCCGATGAAGTATTTGTAAGCAGCACCACCCGCGAAATTATGCCCATTACTTATATTGATGCAATACTTATCAACCAAGGAAAAATAGGAAACATCACCCGGCAACTGATGTCAGATTTTAGCATCCTAAAAAATAATTATTAAAAAGTTTCTTTATGGAATATTTTACATATTTTCAAATCACACCCTTAAAAAATATCAGATGAAAAAAATATTATTATTATTATTATTGTTAATCCCACTTCAATTTTTTGCACAAAATTTCACTTCAAAAGAAATTATCAGCTGGGAAAAACAAGCCAAAAATATTACCATTATAAGAGATCAATGGGGAATTCCACATATTTACGGAAAAACCGATGCCGATGCCGTTTTTGGATTGTTGTACGCGCAGTGCGAAGATGATTTTAAACGGGTAGAAATGAATTATGTAGAAAAACTGGGAAGAATGGCAGAAATAAATGGTGAAAATGATTTATATCAAGATTTATTAAACCGTTTGGTAATTGATACCATAGCTGCCAAAAATGACTACAAAAAAGCGCCAGTTTGGTTAAAAAAAATTCTAAACGGCTATGCCGATGGCATCAATTTTTATTTGTATAAAAATCCGCATATAAAACCGGCATTGTTAACCAAATTTCAAGCTTGGTATCCATTAATGTGGACAGATGGTAGCATTGGCGCTATTAGTACCGCAGGAATTTCTATCAATGAATTGAAAAGTTTTTATTCAAAAAAGGAAGAACCTATTGCACAAGTTGCCTTTGAAGAAGAAAAATTTAACGGATCCAACGGCTTTGCATTTTCGCCCAAAATAACAGCATCTGGCAATGCCATTTTATACATCAATCCGCATGTTACTTTTTATTTCAGACCCGAAGTACATATGATTAGCGAAGAAGGACTGAATGCTTATGGCGCAGTTACTTGGGGTCAGCCATTTATTTATCAAGGATTTAATGAATATTGCGGATGGATGCACACCAGCAGTATGGCGGATATTTCTGATGCTTATATTGAAAAGTTGCACAAAAAAAGCAATAACTGGTTTTATGAATACGAAGGCAAACTGCGAAAAGTTACGGTAAAAAATATCACCATAAAATACAAAAAAGACGCGCAATTAGTATCCAAAACTTTCGAGACACTTTTTACACATCATGGACCAATTATGACCAAAAGAGCGGGGCAATATTTAAGTTTGCGACACAACAATAGGGATATGAATGGGTTTATTCAAAGTTGGATTCGCACAAAATCAAGCAGTTTTGTTGATTTTAAAAAAACCATGGATATGGGCGCCAATCCATCTAACAATACAGTTTATGCAGATGCCGAAGGAAATATTGCCTATTGGCATGGAAACTTTTTGCCAAAAAGAAATCCAATTTATGATTGGAGTAAACCGGTTGATGGATCAATCAAAGCTACAGAATGGCAAGGATTTCATCCGGTAAGTGAATCGGTTCATCTTTACAATCCAGAAAATGGCTGGTTACAAAATTGCAATGCCACTCCTTTTACGGTGGCAGGAAAATACAGTCCGAAAAAAACAGATTATCACAGTTATTTAGCACCCGATGGAGAAAATTTTAGAGGTCTAAATGCCGTAAGGGTTTTGGATGAAGAAAAAAATTACACCCTCGACAAAGTGATAAAAGCAGGTTATGACACCCGATTAACGGCATTTGAAATGTTAATTCCGCCTCTGATTAGCGCTTTTGAAAAAAATATTGTCAGTGATTATCCCTCCTATTCAGAATTAACAGCACCCATCAACCTATTAAAAAAATGGGATTATAGCGTTGGAGAAAATTCTGTTGCTACTACTTTAGCTATTGAATGGGGCGAAAAACTGATGCCAAGCATCAATAAAATAAAAGTATCCGCAGAAATGGACAATGATATTGTTGGCAAAACAACTTATTTTACCAAAAATGCAACTGCTAAAGAATTGTTGAATCCTTTATTGGAAGTTGTGCATGATTTACAAAAAAGATATGGAAAATGGGAAGTTGAATGGGGAACCATCAACCGTATGCAACGCATATCATCTGCTATTGAATATCAATTTGATGACCGCAAAGACAGTTATCCGGTAAGTTTTGTATCCTCAACTTGGGGTATGTTACCATCTTTTAACAGCAGAACATTTCTAAACACCCAAAAAAGATATGGTTTCAGCGGTAATAGTTTTGTTGCAGTGGTTGAATTTGGCAAAGAAATTAAAGCAAAATCGCTGTTAGCGGGCGGTCAGAGTGGCAATCCAAACTCACCGCATTTTTTTGATCAGGGCTTGATGTTTAGTCAAGGGCAATTTAAAGAGGTGTTATTTTATCAAAAAGAGGTGCTCAAAAACGCTGTCAAAACTTACCATCCGGGGGAGTAAAAACAGCTTATGAGTTGTAGTAAATAGCTAAAAGCCAAACAATTAATATCGTTTTAAAAAAGTTAGTGCTATTTTTATTCTATCGAAAATCACTCGGTTCTCGATACTATTTTCTATCGAAAATCACTCGAACGGACGGAAGATTGTTTGCTTAAATTATTATTTTTTACGTCTGTTCGAGTGATTTTAAAGCTGTTTAAATTTAATTATTTATTGCTGAATTTTTGCTTTAAA
The DNA here is from genome assembly GCA_947085395.1 of uncultured Bacteroidota bacterium. Lineage (GTDB taxonomy): Bacteria > Bacteroidota > Bacteroidia > Flavobacteriales > Flavobacteriaceae > JAGXRT01. Next base: position 7,806 of record CAMTWE010000193.1, read on the forward strand.
ATAGTATCGAGAACATATGAGAAACTGGTGAGAAAAATTTATTGATAACCACAGTTTTAAACTATTTTATTAAATTTTATCTTCCTAATATTTAAATTTTGATTTAATTTATCATAAATTGTAACATTTTATATCATTTGCTATAAAAAGATTGTTTATGAATTGGGAAGCTAAAATTAAAACACATCACGGTGAAAGCAGAATTGCTGTTTATTTTGAAAAAAATGCTGCACTCATTGCTCGCATCAAACAATTTGAGGATGCAAGATGGAGTCAATCTAAACGCGTTTGGCATATTCCCGACACAGAGGAAAACAGGATAAGGTTTAAGATATCGCTGTATGAAGGAAAATCGGTATTGTCACAAATTGAGATTGGCAATCAATTGGTTTTGAAACGTTTTATAGAACAAATTCAACTAAAGGCTTACAGCGGTTCTACCTTAAAAACCTATCGCAATGAATTTGGCATTTTTTTAAATTATCTAAAAGAAATCCCAGCAGAAAGCTGTACTGTAGAGGATATTCGCAACTATATTTTGTATTGTATCAACGAACTAAAACTATCCGAAGCCACGGTTCATAGCCGTATCAATGCCATCAAATTTTATTATGAGCAAGTTTTAAGAAGAGAAGGGTTTTTGTTAGAAATTCCTAGACCAAAAAAACCTTTAAAATTGCCTAAGGTCATTGCTCCTGCCGATATCAAAAAGCTGTTTGAAGCCACTCCCAATATAAAACACAATACAATGCTCAAACTTTGTTATGGATTGGGATTAAGAGTTTCGGAAATTGTGAGTCTTAAAATCACGGATATCGACAGCAAATCGATGCAAGTTTTCATAGAACGTGCCAAAGGCAAAAAAGACCGTTATGTTAATTTACCCGAAAGTATTTTGGGACAACTTCGCACCTATTTTATCGAATACAAGCCAAAACTATATTTATTCGAAGGGCAATATGGCGGACAATATAGCAGTAGAAGTGCCCAACAGGTTTTTAAAAATGCGATGCAGAAATCAAAAATTAATAAAACCGTGGGTATTCACAGTTTGCGACATAGTTTTGCCACCCATTTATTGGAACAAGGAACCGACATACGTTTTATACAAGAACTTTTGGGGCACAATGATATCAAAACCACTTTAATTTATACTCAAGTGAACGACAAAAGTCTTAGAAAAATAATTAGTCCATTAGACCATTTATAATAAATTTTTCTTTATTTTCGAACAAGTTAATAAAAAACGTTACAACAACACAGCAAAGCGCATTGCGTATTTTTGTGTTGTCGTAATTAAATAACTAAAAAACAGATTTTTACATATATTTCAACTTTTAAAGTTGCGTATATGTAAGAGTTA
>CAMTWE010000194.1:0-1062 GCA_947085395.1 uncultured Bacteroidota bacterium
GAAAAAACAGGAGATGAAAATCCGGATTATATCATTGCATGCATAGGAGGCGGAAGTAATGCCATTGGCGCTTTCTATCATTTTATCGATAATGGAAAAACAAAACTCATTGCTGTTGAAGCAGGCGGAGAAGGCATCAATTCGGGCAAAACTGCCGCGACTATCGCACTCGGTAAAAAGGGAATTATCCACGGCAGTAAAACGTATCTGATTCAAACTGAAGATGGGCAAATTATTGAACCACATTCCATTTCTGCAGGATTGGATTATCCAGGAATTGGTCCAATTCATGCTTATTTACACGATACAGGTAAAGCAACCGTTGTAAATATTACAGATCTTGAAGCAATAGAAGCTGCTTTTTATTTATCTAGAAAAGATGGAATAATTCCAGCATTAGAATCAGCACATGCCTTGGCTTACTTAAAAAAAATGAAATTCAAATCGGATGATGTTGTCATCGTAAACTTATCGGGCAGAGGAGATAAAGATATGAGCACTTATCAAAAATTCATGAATGATGAGCACTAGAATTCAGCAACTTTTCAGCAAAAAGAACCGAAAAATCCTTTCAATTTATTTTACCGCCGGATATCCAACATTAAATGACACCATAGAAATCATCCAAAATTTAGCGGATGCCGGAGTCGATTTAATTGAAATAGGTTTTCCTTTTTCTGATCCATTGGCAGATGGTCCTGTCATCCAGCAAAGCAGTCAAAAAGCGATTAAAAATGGAATGACGTTGAAATTGCTTTTTGAACAACTTAAAAATATCAGGCAACAAACCAATATTCCCATTATTTTGATGGGTTATCTCAATCCGGTTTTACAATTTGGCGTTGAAATATTTGTTGAAAAATGTGCTGAAGTTGGCATTGATGGAGTCATCATTCCAGATTTACCGGTAGATTATTATGAAGCCCATCTTAAAAATCTTTTCCGAAAAAATGGATTATCTAATATTCTGCTCATCACCCCGGAAACAAATAATGCCAGAGTTCAAATGATTGATGCACTTTCTGATGGATTTATTTATATGGTTTCTTCCAATAGTATTAC
>CAMTWE010000195.1:0-17152 GCA_947085395.1 uncultured Bacteroidota bacterium
AAAGGTTCTGGTTTTGCCGTAAAAAATCGACGATAATGACAGCTTCCTGTAATATCCTGAAAAGTGTTTTTCCAAACCCAATAAATGCCTGTTAATTCGCTGTAATACCTATTTTTTATAGAAATATTTTCGCCGGTATCATCACCCAAAATACTAGATTTTTCAGGAATTAGCGCTTTTCCAGCCATGATAGGTTGGTAAATGGAATCAATATTTAACACAGCTCCTTCTTTGTAATAATAGACAAAAACCTTGATGCTAGGAAAATTAGTCATGAATTATTTTTTAATCAATCAAAAAAATAAATTTTAAACATTTAGAAAAGTTTTATGGTAGTTTATTGTTGTATAAATCTAAATTTTATCTTTTCTGTTCAAAAATTTTAGGATATAATATTTAATCGGATTTTTATATTTTAATTGTTTCCAAGGTCTGCTGCTGTGTGGTTTATGAATTACGGGCGTATCCATTAACACATAGTTTTTAAACCCTAATTCAATCGCTTTTTTAGAAATTACGGTATCATACCAATCTTTAGTGTGGTCTAATTGTTTAAAATCAAATGCTTTTAAATAATCTACGGTTAATAAGGTGCAACAAAAACTGAGACTTCTTTGGGTTTCTATAAATTGTTCTTGGTTATTTTTAAATTTCAAATAAGGAAAATTAACTTTTTTATCGGTATCAACCGTTATAGCGCCTATCATTCCAACATTTTTATGCACTTCTTTAAATTGTATCATTTTAGCAAAAGTATCGGGCTCAATAGTTACATCAGATTCTACAATAATTAAAGGAAGATTTTTTTCTAGTGCTTTTTTTTGCGCCAATTGCAACACCAGTTTATAATTAGGTGAGGGTGTTTGGGTAATATCTTCTAAATTGATTAATTGAAAATTTAATGTTTTTGTACTTTCTTCAAGGGCAGTTTTAGTTTCTAAGGTGCTAAAATCATTGTAAACAATGTATTCAACATTAATTTGATTGGATGTAATTGCTTTGATTGTTTCAAGAGTGCTTACTAAAGAATCTTTTACCGGAGTAATTACAATTGCTTGTGCCATAATTTTATTTTTAACAAAAGTACTAAAATTTAAACTTTTATAAACGTTCATCTCTTTAGTCATTGAATTTATGTGTTTAAAATAAATAGAATAGTTTTTTTAAAAAAAGTTTTTAAAAGATTATATTTTTAAACAATGAGCGCCAGGTGGTTTGTAGAGTTACCAAATCAGAAAATTATATACTATTTTGGCAAATATTTACATATTTTAATTATTTTCACAAAAAATAAATTTACATGATAATCCACTATAACATACCATTTTCTAACTATCGAAAAATTGCGCGTGCTTATTCAAAAGTTGCTCAGAAAATAAAAAGACCCTTTGCGAAAAGAAAGTTATTGCTCCATTTAAATGGGGCGGAAATTGATTATAGAGATATTCCTGTAATCATAAATAATTACAATAGAATTGATCATTTACTTAAATTAATAGAATGGCTTGAAAAAGCAGAAATGCGTCATTTATATATAATTGACAATGCCTCTACGTATCCAATTCTTTTAGATTTTTATAAAACCACCCAACATACCGTTATAAAACTTAATGCAAATATTGGGTATAAAGCGCTTTGGGATACCGCTATTGACACTTGGTTTAAAGGATTGCCTTATATATATACAGACCCAGATATACTTCCTGTAGAGGAATGTCCTTTGGATGTTGTTAAATATTTTCAAGAAATTTTAAACAACCACCAAGATATTAACAAAGTTGGTTTAGGATTGAAAATTGATGATATTCCTGATTTTTATCCACATAAAGCCAATGTAATTAAATGGGAATCAAAATATTGGGAAAAACCTATTGCCAAGAACCTGTTTAAAGCAGATATAGATACCACCTTTGCGCTTTATAGAGCATTTTCTGTAAATCAACAATGGGGAAAATCAATTAGAACAGCGGGTAAGTATTTAGCCAGGCATTTACCTTGGTATGAAAATCCGACGTTTGTATCAGATGAAGAAATGTATTATCGAAAAAATACCATTGGTAGCGGTTGGTATCCGGTTATTAAATGAAAAAAGCAATATCAAATAAATCACTTTAGATTTTTAAAATATCTTTTGATGTTAATTTTACTTTGATAATTTTATAAAAAAACGCTCCATTTTTTAGTGGAGCGTTTTAGTTTATAGAAAATTGAAAGTTATTTTTAGCTAAAAAAATAGGATTAATTATTGATTTTTTATAAAACGGTCTTTAATCTTTTGTCTATTTTCTTTTATCTAATCATATTTTTTCAATTATTTTCCAAAAGTATAAGTAATACCCAAGTTAATTCCAAATGATGAGTAAGGAGCAGTTTCACCTAAAACTTTAGATGGATCTGTATTGGTAGTTGGTAAAGTATCAACATAAGTAGTAGTAGTTGGAGCATAAAGAGTTCCGTAAACTGGGTGAACATAAGGAGCTTGTCCTAAATTCCAAGTATAAGCAGCAAACCCTGGATGTCCAGCTCCTAAAGCATTAACAGGAACAGCAGGCGCAACAATTGTAAGTGCAGTAAAGGTAGATTTATCTCTATCAATACTTAATCCGATGTATTCTAATTCTGCAAATAAATTTAAGTTGTTACCTAAATTATATTTGTAACCTAAAGTTCCGGTAACACCTGCACCAAATTTTCCTTTATAGTCAATTTTTCCAGTTGATACAATTGGTCCAAATGGAGTGGTAGTTTTTCTTGTCAATTCAGCAGCTGTTTTTCCACTAACAGGTACTATAGCTCCAAATTTACCATAAACTTTATCGGTAATATTGTAAACTAAAGTAGGAGCAACTCTTAAAACACGCCCAAAAGCGATTGCGTCTATAACATCGCCAGTTTTGTAAGTATCTCTTACTTGGTCAGAACCATTTAAGAAACTAGCTTTTAATTCAACACCAAATTTCTCGTTAAAAAAGTAGCCTGCTTGTAAAGAAAAATTCATTCCTTCACCAAAACTACCGTATTCTGTGGTTAAAGTTGTACCGTTTAATTCAGTACCCATTAAAGTTGTAGCAGAAGGCATTGCAAAACCGCCACCAACTCCTACGTAATATTGAGCAGATGCGTTCGTTGCAACAATTGCGAAAATAAATATTAAAAGTTTTTTCATAATAAATTAAGTTAAATGTTAATTAAGCAAACTTATAAAAAAATTATTGAATCAATAATTTTTTTATACAAAAACTTTGTTTATTAGCTGTTTTGCAAAAAATAAAATATCATAAAAATAAAAAAATAAAAAAAATATTATGAATAGTGTAATTATGATTTATAGATTTAATGATATTATCAAACATCAATCTAAAAAATTATAATATCTTTGTTTTTTTAAATATTTCTATGGAAAATCAATTAAAAATCATTAATAATCATCGCAGAATTTTACTTTCTTTGATTGCTGATTTAAATGAAGAACAACTTTGTAAAATACCGAATGGGTTTAACAACAATATCATTTGGAATATCGGTCATATTTTAGTTACGCAACAATTGTTGAGTTATGGTTTGTCAAATATTCCATTTACAATTGATAAAGAATTAATTAATCGCTATCGAAAAAACACTTCTGCGCCACAAACTGTTTCAAAGGATGAGATACAAGCCATAAAAAAATTATTTTTGGATACAATGCTAGATTTTGAAAGAGATTATCAAGACCATAAATTTGCAACTTTTAATCATTATAAAACAAGTATGGGATTAGAACTCAATTCTATTGATGAAAGTATTCCGTTTATGGCCTATCATGAAGGAATTCATTTGGGAATTATACTTTCTATGATGAAACTTATTGATAAATAAAAAACCATACAAATCGAAAGTGTACTATCTCAATACTCCATTCTTAACACTCAAATCTATAAGAAAATGAAATTCAACACTAAAACTATCCACGGAAACCAACAGCATGATCCATCAACCGGAGCAGTAATGACGCCTATTTATCAAACTTCTACTTATGCACAAAAATCGCCAGGTGATCATAAAGGATATGAATATTCGCGCACTGCGAATCCGACCAGAACGGCTTTGGAAAATATGTTGGCGAGCATTGAAAACGGAAACTTCGGATTGGCGTTTGGGTCTGGTTTAGCTGCGATTGATGCAGTAATAAAATTGTTAAATCCGGGAGATGAAGTCATTTCTACCAATGATCTTTACGGTGGAACGTATCGAATATTTACTAAAATATTTGAGAAATATGGCATTAAATTTCATTTTATTGGTATGGGAAATGCCGCTGATATTGAAAAATACATCAACCAAAATACCAAACTCATTTGGGTAGAAACGCCTACTAATCCGATGATGAATATTATCGATATTGAAGCTGTTTCAAAAATTGCTAAGCAACATCAGCTATTATTAGCAGTTGATAATACGTTTGCAACGCCTTATTTGCAACAACCATTAGATTTGGGTGCAGATATTATTATGCATTCTGCCACAAAATATTTGGGCGGACATTCTGATGTGGTAATGGGCGCTTTGGTGGTAAAAGATAAAGATTTGGCAGACAAACTTTATTTTATACAAAATGCTTCGGGCGCGGTTTGTGGTCCGATGGATAGTTTTTTAGTGTTAAGAGGCATCAAAACTTTGCACGTTAGAGTACAACGTCATTGTGAAAACGGAAAAGCGGTGGCGCTATTTTTAGCCAATCATCCAAAAGTTGGGAATGTTTATTGGCCAGGTTTTGAATCGCATCCTAATCATGCAGTAGCCAAAAAACAAATGAAAGATTTTGGTGGCATGATTTCTTTTTCAACCAAAGGCGACCGATTGGATGACGCTATTAAAATAGTAGAAAATTTAAAGATTTTTACACTGGCAGAATCGTTGGGAGGTGTTGAATCATTGAGCGGACATCCAGCATCTATGACGCACGCATCCATACCAAGAGAAGAAAGAATCAAAAACGGATTGGTAGATTCTCTTATCAGATTAAGTGTTGGTATTGAAGATATTGATGATTTAATTGCCGATTTAGACGCTGCTTTACAGATGATTTAACTCAAATGTTTAATTCGGAATTAATTTAATAAGCATCTTTGTCAAAGTTTTAAACTTTGGCAAAGATTGTTGTGTTAAAGTTTTAAAAAAAGATTAGTTAAAGCTATAAATGTAACCAAATTGCAATAAAAGCATCCAATCATTGTATTTATTATTATCATTGTCTGGAGCGTTGAGTCCATCAATATAATTGGTCATAAAATAGTGCCAACGCGCATCTATAAAAATATCAGAATTTTCGCCAATTGCATAACGAGTACCCAAATTTAAAGTTACAGAAAAAGTAGTTCCTTTATCTACATTGATGGCTCCTGCGGGTCTCCATCGGTAATAAATATCATTAGGGTTTATAACATCGGTTCCATATTTTTTATCACCCACCATAAAAGTAGGTTTGTATAAATTAACTTGAACGCCCAATCCGCCATAAGGATTAAATTTCATATCATAATATCGCAATCCAAAATCAATCACATCTTTATAGTAAAACTCTAGTTGAGTGCCCACATTTAAAACGCTTGTAGTGCCGGTCATTGCTCTTAATTGATCAGCTGAAACTCCAGTTCTACTTGGTTCTACCCATTTGCCATAGTGTTTTAAATTGGCTTTGGTATAGGAAACTTCGGTGCGTAATTTAAAGTGTTCGCTAAAAAAATTACCGCGCTCAAACCATCTATATTTATAATTTGAAAATTGGTAATAGTGTATAATTCCAAAACCAGCACCTATATTACCGCCTACATTGCTCATAAAATGATTGCGTTGTCCGTAATCTGTTTGAAAAGAGGGTGAACCAATAAAAAATCCAACTTCATGAGACCCTCTAGTTTGCCCATGAATTGCAATTGTTATAAAAGTAATAACAAAAAAATATATGTATTTATGGGTTTTCAAATTTTTGGCTTTCAAGAATAAAATCTAAAGTAGTGAAAAATTTTCTACTATATCCCAATTGGCGCGCACTTCAATAATATTAGGAAAATAGCTTATATTTTCGGGTTGTATTTTTTTTAGGTAATTACCGGTGTCCCATTTTTTATTATTGTTTTGATCTTCTATAAAACGGATGAGGTATTTTGCAGGCACAATATTTTTAAATTCTATACTTTGATTATTGCTAACGAAAACTTGTGTAACAACTTGTCCGTTTTCTGTTAATAATTCTACAATAATAGTTGATTTTACATTGCTTAAATTGATGGCAAGATTGCCGTAATTTTCGGTCTGACTGGTTATAAATTGATAATTAATAGTGTCTTTATTGCTGTTTCCTAAGATATCTACAATAGATTTTGGATAAATTTTAAGTTTATAACCGGTAAATTGTTTTTTATTAAAATCAAAAATAACTTCTTCTTTATTGTCAGAAATCTGCGCTGTATATTGCGTTTTGATGGTGTCTTTTTCGAACAATTTAATTTTAGATAAATCAACCTTATCAATCGGAATATTGGAAGTGAGTTTAAACTGATCTCTTAAATGTAACATACCGCTACCAATACTTCCAATTAGCAATGAATCTTTTTTGGCTCTGCCAATTTTAACAGAAAAGGTTTTTTTATAATCTTGATTGGTAACTTCAAAACTCAGAGAATCTGATTTAATAGGCGAATGCCAAAAGTACAAAGAGTCTTTTTTCTTGTCAAAACTGATATGAGATTTAAAAGATTCTGGCGTTTTGGTCAATAATTTGAGGTTCATATTTTCCTTATTTCCTTCAAAACCAAAAATAATTTGTCCTTTTTTAAACTCAGTTGGTTTGTTTGCTTTAAAGGCAACATATTCTTTATATATCTTAATGTGGTAAACACTATCTGTTGGAAGGGTAATTAAATGAGGAACAAATCCAATTTTATCGGTTTTAGGATCAAAAATATAATTGGTGTTTTTTTCTTTAAGCGCAATCATTAAATATTTTCCAGATTTTAAATTGTTTAAAGAAAATATAGTGCTGTCTAAAGTACTGGCAATATAATTTGGTTTTTTTCTAAAAATAATAGAATCATTAAAAGTTTCATTTGCTTCATATAATAAAACGGAAATATTGTTGGCTGTTTTTTGTTCAAAAGCATCTGAAACAGTGCCTTTTAAAGTAAGAGAATCAATAAAAGTGCCCGTAGAAAATACATATTTAAAGCGTTCTAATTTATTGCCTTCATTAAAATCTGTGATGCTATTTCCAAAATCAAAAGTGTAAGTTGTATTGGGTTTTAAAGTGTCATTTAAAGTTAAAACAAAATCTTTACTAGCGCCCATTGGCGTTATTTGAGGGAGTGTTTTTAAAGGAGGAGATACCACTAATTGGGTAGCAAGATCTTTAAAAAGCACATATTCATCAAATTTAATTTTTATTTTGTTGCTGTTAAATTTTGTAGTTTTATTAAGAGGATTTATCAAAACTACCGTTGGCGGAATAGTGTCTTTTGCGCCGCCAGTTGGTCTTCCGCGTTTAGCGCAATTTTGAAAAAAAAATTGTGAGATGGCTAAAACCATTAAAAATAATAATAAACGCTTCATACCAATTGCCTGATTTTTTTTACAAAGAAACGATATTTTTTAATGTGATAAAACAGCAGTAAAATAGATTAGTCTGTATAGGCAATTGTAGCGATGCTAATTTTTAAGTTTTTAGTTTTAAACAATTCTACACAACAAGATTCTAATGTAGCGCCAGTTGTAATTACATCATCAACCAAAAGAATGTGTTTATTTTCTAATGATGTTTGATTGTTTAAATAAAATTTTCCCTCAAAATCTTGAAATCTTTGCAACCTACTTTTGATGGTTTGCGATTTTGTAGCGGTTGATTTAATTAAAATATTTTCTAAAAAGGGCAAATTTAATGCTGTTGCTAAGGTTTTTCCAAAAGTTGAAACTTGATTGTATCCGCGTTTTCGCTGTTTTTTGGGATGCATCGGCACAATGATAATTCCGTCTAAATTTTTAAAACGAGCACTATTTTTCATTTCATCAGCCAACATTTGTCCGGTTAATATGCCAATTTTTTGCTGATTTTTATATTTTAATTGATGAATCAATCGTTGAGCTTTCCCTTTTTTTCTGTAAAACAACAATGAAGTAACAGCTTCAACCCTTATTCTGCCATGAAAAGCTCTTTCGGCTATATTGTTTGGTTCAGCGCTGAAATACGTAAAAGGCAAATCAACCCTACAAAAAGTACACAAAATAGGTTCATTAAATGAAAGCGGTTTTTCACAAACTACACATAAATCTGGAAACAGTATGTTGATAACCTCTTTTAATATTTTCATCAGCAGTTTATTGTTTTGAATGTTTAATGTTTAAAGTTTAAAGTTTGTCGATGCCTAAATAAAGTTGCCCACATTTAACATTATTGTCTAATATCTTATTTCTAAATACTAAATTCTCAATACTCAATTCTAACTTCTCACATACCATTTTCAATAAAAATCCGTTATACCAAATATGAGCAATTTTTAGCACCTAATAATTTCTTAAAATTTTGTTAAAAACTGTTTAAAAACCCTAACTTTGCAAAAAATTTTAAAATCATCATGGAAGATAACAAAAATTCTCAAAACAAAACAATTATTTGGGTGTTAGCTGCTTTGCTAGTTATGTTAGCTGCTTATACTTTTTACAATCACAGCAGTCACGTAGAAACTGAAGAAAATTTAACATCAGAAAAAGCAACTATTCAAACTGAATTGAATGAAATGATTGCTAAATATGATACTGCAATTGCAGAAAACACTACAATGACCGCAGAACTTATCGCTGAAAGAGCAAAAATTATCCAACTTAGAGATTCAGTTGCTGGTTTATCAAATGTAAACAGAAGTATTTTATCTAAATACAAAGTTAGATTAAATGAAATGGAAGCTAAAAACAAGCGTTTATTTTTCTTAACCGATTCTTTAAAAGGCGCAAATGCATTTCTTAGCTTAGAAGTAAAAACTGCACAACAAAAAATAGTTGAACAAACAGTTATTAATACAGAGTTAGAAAGTAAAAACATTGAATTATCAAATGTTGTAAATGTTGGTTCCGTTTTAATTGTAAATGAAGTAAAGGCAACTGCTATGAGACTTCGTTCTAAAGATAAATTAGCAGAAACTACCAGTTATAACAAAACAGATGCTTTCAGAATTAGTTTTAAAATTGCAGAAAACAGAATTACCACTAAAGGTAACCGAAATGTTTATTATGTAATTAATGATCCTGCCGGAAATTTAATTAACAACTCCGGAAACTTTACCGTAGAAAACAATCAAGTTTTGGCTTTTTCAGATAAGACTACCGCAAGCTATGACAACAAACAATTAGAAGTTATAGCCATCGTTAATGTAGATAAATCTAAAATGAAACCTGGCACTTATAATATTGATGTTTACCTCGATAATTATTATGTAGGAACTACTTCTGTAGTTTTGAAAAATTCTTTTTTAGGATTATAAAAGACACGTTTTAATCAATCTTAAAAGCAGCGATGATTTTATTGCTGCTTTTTTTTGTGTTTTATCAAAAGAGTTTTTTCTATCATCAAATCCTTTAGTACTTTTGTCATATGGCAATACAAGAAGAACATTTTAAAAAAGTAATTTCACACGCCAAGGAATATGGGTTTATTTTTCCTTCCAGTGAAATTTATGACGGATTGAGCGCAGTGTACGATTACGCTCAAAACGGAGTTGAACTCAAAAACAACATCAGAAATTACTGGTGGAAAGCGATGGTGCAAATGCACGATAATATTGTAGGTATTGATGCCGCAATATTGATGCATCCAACTACTTGGAAAGCATCTGGTCATGTGGATGCGTTTAACGACCCACTCATCGATAATAAAGATTCCAAAAAACGCTACCGAGCCGATGTGCTGATTGAAGATTATGTAGCAAAAATTGAAGATAAAGTTGATAAAGAACTTGCAAAAGCCGAAAAACGTTTTGGTGAGCAATTTAACTTAAATGAGTTTGTTACTGCCAATCAACGTGTTGTTGAATACAACCAAAAAAAGGAAGCAATTTTAAGCAGAATGGCAAAATCTTTGGAAAAAGAAGATTTAGCCGATGTAAAATCTTTAATTGAAGAATTGGAAATTGTTTGTCCGGTTTCTGGCTCTAAAAATTGGACTGATGTAAAACAATTTAACTTAATGTTTGGAACCAAACTTGGCGCTTCTGCAGAATCTGCAATGGATTTGTATTTACGCCCGGAAACGGCTCAAGGAATATTTGTCAATTTCTTAAATGTGCAAAAATCGGGTCGGATGAAAATCCCGTTCGGAATTGCACAAACCGGAAAGGCCTTTAGAAATGAAATTGTGGCGCGTCAATTTATTTTCCGCATGCGCGAATTTGAACAGATGGAAATGCAGTTTTTTGTACGCCCAGGTGAACAAAAAAAATGGTACGAACAATGGAAAGAAACCCGTTTAAAATGGCATCTTTCTTTGGGATTAGGCGCAGAAAATTACCGCTTTCACAACCATGAAAAATTAGCGCATTATGCCGATGCTGCCGCAGATATCGAATTTAAATTCCCCTTCGGATTTAAAGAATTAGAAGGAATTCATTCCCGAACCGATTTTGATTTAAGTAGCCACGAAAAATTCTCTGGCAGAAAATTACAGTATTTTGATCCAGAACTCAATGAAAGTTATGTACCTTATGTGGTAGAAACTTCTATCGGATTAGATCGTATGTTTTTAGCCATGTTTTCCGCTGCTTTACAAGATGAAACTTTAGCAGATGGATCTGTTAGAACGGTTTTAAAATTACCATCTGTATTAGCACCCATCAAAGCAGCCGTTTTGCCATTGGTAAAAAAAGATGGATTACCCGAAATTGCCAAAGAAATTTTGGCAGATTTAAAATGGGATTTCAATGTTGATTATGATGAAAAAGATGCCATCGGACGCAGATATCGCCGTCAAGATGCCATCGGAACACCGTTTTGTATTACGGTTGACCACGATACTTTAGACGATAAAGCGGTAACCATTCGTTTTCGCGATTCTATGGAACAAAAAAGAGTGCCAATCGATGCTTTAAGATCCATCATCAATGAGGAAGTTTCCATCAGAAAATGGCTTAAAAAATCCGAATAACACTTTTAAAGTAAAAATGGCTTCTTTTTGGGAAGCCATTTTTTTGGAATTCAAAAAATTACCGTTTACACTATAAACTAAAAATTAAAAACGGTATCCGATAAATAAATCTCCTCTTATAAAAGCTTCAGGTGCATTATCACCGTTTCCTAAAGTTCTGCCTACCCCAAATAATGGTTCAAAAACAAATCCAGAAGCGTTAATCCATTTTCTTCCAATAGATAATCCTAAAGAAACCGCATTGTAGCTTTGGTCATTGTAATTGTCCCAAATAGAATCGCCTGTTGAGTATTTAGCAAATCCTTCTACAAAAAATCCGTAGGCACCGTATTCTTTCGTTTCTTGAAAATAAAAACGGGCAAAGGGCGTGATAGAGAAATTTTCTCCATAATAATTACCACTGTTTAGATTTACTAAAAGAGAAGCTCCGTAAGTAAAATCTTTCGATTTTATATATTCATAAGTGCCCTCCAAAACAGGACCGGCTAATAATTTAATAGCGCCCACTTTTAGTTCGTGTTTGCGTTCAAAAATAGATACATTTTTAGTTTGGCTATACGATACGGCCGATACTAAAATTAGAATTAATACAATTGTTTTTTTCATGGTTTTTTTTATTTACACCAAATATAGGAATAGAAATTGATATTTAAAAATTAATTCGCAATTGCACACTGCCGGTATGAATTGCTTGGGTTGCTTCACTTTTCCGACCCGAATAATTGAGGTTTAAATACAAATAATCGGTAAGTTTTTGTTGCGCCAACAACAGCCAAGTATAATTGTTTCCTGTTCTTAAACCCGCTAACATTTGATAGGCAACTGCAGAATTTTCTTCACCTTCAAATATATTGTCAATAAATTGAAATTCTGTTTTTAAACTTTGTCCTTGCTCGTTTAAAAATTGAAATGCAAGTCCTAAAACCTGTTTTTTGAGGGCTTCATTTAAACCAATTTCATTTTTTTGATGCGTATAAGTATAAAAAAAATCGGCCTTAGATTGCGGGTTTATCGTTAAGCTAAGTTTGGGAAAAAATTCCTTTTCATCCAATTTAAAATTGCGCTCTAAAAAGGTAGATGAAAATCGCTCTTGATTTCCTTTTTTTCCTGCCAATTCAATCAACCAAAAATCATTGAGTTGATGCATAAATTGCAATTGATGTGTGACGAACTGATTTGATAAATTTTCAAAAATAAATAAGGATTTTTGTTTTCCTTCTGTAAAATGATAGGAGGTTGTAAATCGATTTTTACCGCGATTTAGGTAAAAACTATTTTTAAAATGATAGGTTAAACCCATTAAATCTGGATGCGAAGTTTCAAACGGATTCAAATTTAATTGTTGGTTATTTTTTAATTTTTTATTTTCAATTAGTAAATGAGATTGATTGTAAAAGTGCGATAAAATTTGCTGAATTCCTTTTTTGGCTTGCCATTGCGCTGGATTAATCGTTAAAGTTTGACTTATTTTTGCCTGATGTGTGCTTAAATATTGCACATTTGGCAAGGCAATTCTGAGGTAAGAGGCCTCATCTTTAAATTTTGCAATTTCAAACTCATTGAGTTCCTGAATACCGTTTTGGTTGTAATCATTCCACGTAAAATAGCCGTTTCCGGGTTCTGTTTTAAAGTAAGTATAGGCCTGTTGCGGTGTGTTTCCAGCAAGTGTTTCATAAAGTGTTTGGCTTTGAAAAAATCCATTAAATAGTTTTTTAGAATATTGAATTTGTGAATTTAAAGCGCCATCATTTGCGCTATTTAATTGTTGGTTATTTCTGTAATTTGCGAAAATAGAGAGTTCAGTTTGCTCATTTTTAAATACTTGCGATTTAAGATAATAGGTATCTGCCTCATGTACTTTTATTAAATTAAAATTTCTGATGCTGTCATTTTCACTTTTGGTATAGCCAATTTCTAAGTATATTTTTTCAATATTTCCCAATCCGGCATATATTTTAGCTGAGTTGTACTCAAAACTTTGTGAAGTAAAATATTGGGTAATTTTGTTTTTTCTATGATTTTTTTCGGTTTCGGTAGCAGTTCCAATCCAATAATTTTTTTGTTGATATTTTAAATTGTTAAACAATCTTACAAAACTTCCATTTTCTGATAAAGCGTTAAAATTGAGTAAGTTATAATCGGTGTTTATTTGAAATTTTTTCCAATTAAGATTGCTTTTTAAAGTTTGTCTTGTTCCGTCATAAAATTGGGAGCCAAAACTTAGTTTTTCAATTCCGTAGGATGTATCACCAAAATTATGATTTGATAAAGTTAACAAACCTTTTAATAATTGTTGATTTTGATTAAATGTTTCTAAATTCCAATCGCGATTAAATTCAATCGGATTTATTTTCTCTACCGATGTAAATTCTTTTTGAACCATTCTATAATTGAAGTTGCTTTTCAATTTCCAAGCGCTATCAATCAACAGTTGACTCCATTGAATTTTAGTTGCAATTCCTTTATTTTGAGGGTCATCAATGGGTGAAAAAAGATTTAAATCACGATTACTCAGGGCAATTTCGCCCCATAATGTAGTTTTTCCTGATGGTTTAAATTGACCGTTTATAGCGATTATTTCTAATAAATCTGGCGCTTTAAGTTGAATAATTGGTTCATAATTTCCTAAATTATTACCCACAAATTCAAATATTTTTCCAAATGCGATGGTGTTTTTTAAACGATAACTTCCTAGATTGATTCCTACAAAACTAAAATTAACTTGGTATAAAATATCAGAAGAATTAGTTGAAAACTCGTAAATTTCATTGTTTCCTTGAAGTATTTTTCGATACAAAATTTTAGTGTTATCAAAAGTTGAAATTACTGCAGATGACGCAAACATTTTTGATAAATCATTTCCAGCATCAGCCAAAATAGACAGTTGTTCTGGGCTTAAATCATTTTGAATCGGCTGATTTTTTAAATCACTTTCTTTGTAATAATTACCGCTAATTTCCCATTTTTCTTTTTTTAAAGTACTTGCATTATAAGTAATAAATCGGGTGTAATTGCTTTGTTTAAATTGAAATTCGACTGTAATTCGCAAATCTGAATTGATAGGATAAGTTGTGTTAAACGTAATTTCTGCTGTTTGATAATCAATAATATAATCATTTTCAACGCCACTTTTCAAAGGAAATCCATTTACAAAAACAGTTTCACTACCCGGAACAATAAGGATAAATGTTTCATTTTGATTGCCTTTTAATTTATAAGGTCCTTGATTGCCGTTTTGACCCATAAATTGATTGGAAACAAATATTCCCTGAACAATTGCGCCAGAAATACTTGTTTTTAACAAGCTGTTATTTAAGTTGAATTCTGTGTTTAATGCTACTCCAGAAACTTTTTTATTGAAATTTAGCAATTCTGTTGTGTTGTTTTTCAGGTTAATATCGCCCCCTTTTAATTGCCAATGCTGGCTCGTTAATTCTATATAAACATTGTCAAATTGTTGTAGGTTTTGCGTATATCCATTTTGCTGGATAGGAACACTTGTGTCTGAAATTGCTGCTTTTAAGGTGATATTTTCAGAAAATTTTCCAGAAATTTGTAAATCCAGTGAAGAGTTTAACACCGCGTTTTGATTGTTTCCAACGGTTATTCCCCTAATTAAACTGCCAGAAGTTTGGAGTCCGTCAAATGGTTTTTTATAGGGCGTTTCTTTTTTATCAAAAATATAAAGAGTTGGATTTTGAGTTACAAATGGTGCTATAATTTTAGGGTCTAAATTGCTGTATTTTGTGGTTAAAAATGACGGATAAACTTCATAATTTACAACTATTGACTCATATTTTTTATGTAAAATAAGCAAAGATTTTTCAAAATTGATGGAATAATTTACGGCATCAATTTCTTGCAGATTAGCATCAAAAATTTTGAAATTATAAGGATAAATACTTAAGCTGTCAATAATTAAAGTCTCATTTTTGGGATAAAAAACTTTGGTTCTAAAATTTTTAGAAACCAATTGAGCATTCGTTATCAATCCGACTAAAAGAAAGAAAAAAAGGATGTGTTTTTTCATCAGATTAATATTTTTTAAGTATTCTAATTTGAAAATTTGAAAATGAGATAATTTGAAAATAAGCACTAAAGTAAAATTTTAAAACGTGCAATAATAATTTAGTGATAAGTTCAATCATTCTTATTTAGATTTAAACCGCTTAAAAACTTTACAACTTTACAACTTTACAACCTTCAATAATTTGGAATTTTTTTTTCAACATTTAAATACCAAAAACATCTTTAGAATTTTGAGTTGTAATAGTGGCAATTTCTTTGGGTGATAAATCATAAATTTGCGCTAATTTATCAACAATTAAAGGTAAAAAACTACTTTCATTTCGTTTCCCGCGATATGGAACAGGCGCTAAATAAGGCGCATCTGTTTCTAAAACGATGTGTTTTAAATCAATTTCCTGTAAAAATTGGTCTATTTTTCCGTTTTTAAAAGTTACCACTCCGCCAATTCCTAATTTCATATTAAAAGAAAGTGCTTTTTCTGCTTGTAATTTTGTGCCCGTAAAACAATGAAAAATTCCGAAGAGTTGATCGTCTTTTACATCCTCTAAGACTTCAAAAACTTGGTCAAAAGAATCACGAATATGAATAATTACAGGTATTTTTTTTTCTTTAGCCCATTCAATTTGAATTTTAAAAGCGTCTTGTTGTTGTTTCAAAAAACTTTTATCCCAAAACAAATCGATGCCCGTTTCGCCAACACCATAAAATTTTCTTTTATCTAACCAATACTTAACATGCGCTAATTCTTCCAAGTAATTTTCTTTCACATGTGTAGGATGTAAACCCATCATCAAAAAAACATTTTCAGGAAATTGATGTTCAATTTCGAACATCGCATCCGTATAAGTTGAATCTATTGCAGGAACAAAAAAGCGTTTTACGCCTTTTTCTATTGCCCTATTCATCATCAAAATTCTATCCTCTTCAAAAAGTTCACTATAAATATGGGTGTGCGTATCGGTAATAATCATTGATTTGAGTATTTTTACAAAAATAACAATCTATGGCAAGTCTTAAGCAATTCCTTAAAGAAAAAGATTATAAAGTATTTGATTTAATAAAAATTCAATCCAACCATTTTAAAATTAAGATGAAATTAAATGGTATTGAGGGCGATTTTATTGTAGATACTGGAGCTTCTAATACTTGTATCGGATTAGACGGAATTGATAAATTTTTACTGAAAACTGAAATTTCTGATATTAAAGCAACCGGTGCCGGCGCAATGGATATGGAAACGCTTAAAGCCGTTGAGATTTCTGTTAAAATTGGATGGTGGAAAACCCATATTGATGTCGTTATAATAGATTTAAGTCACGTTAATGAGGCGTTAAAAATTCATTTAGATGAAAAAGTAGATGGAATTTTAGGAGCCGATTTATTAGATAAAGGAAGCGCTATTATTGATTATGATAAAAGTAGATTGTATTTAAAGAAATTGTAAATGAGCCACTTGTGAGTTTGTAAAAATAGCATATTGAAACTGTTATTTATTTTTTAAAAAAATATTTGCTGAGTGTTTAAAAACTATTATATTTGCACACCTAAAACAAGGAGATTCCTCCTTAGCTCAGTTGGTTAGAGCATCTGACTGTTAATCAGAGGGTCCTAGGTTCAAGTCCTAGAGGGGGAGCAAAAAAAGACTTACAAGCAATTGTAGGTCTTTTTTGTGTCTTTAAACCTTTGTAATCACACTCTTTACTGCTGTTTTTATTGCATTGACCACCTACTGAAAGAAGTCATCGAACAAGCTGCTAATTGGCCATTAGCGGGGTAATTATTACTACAAATAGTGCCATATAAAGCACTTTTAAAGTGTTTTTAGCTGCGCACACTGATAAATACATTGTATAGTGCACTTTATGGCTCTTTTGCTTGTATTTATGAAAAGTATTCATATATTTACATTAAAAAGAGCGTTATAATGCACTTCGATGAAATTATTTTAGCCATAAAAGA
>CAMTWE010000196.1:0-5721 GCA_947085395.1 uncultured Bacteroidota bacterium
AACAATTTGGCAACGCACCAACCCGGCAGATAGCAATAATTTAATTGACATGAGCATTAGATGTATGCTTATAGAAGATGGCAATCGGCTTACTTTAATTGATGCTGGTTTAGGCAACAAACAATCAGAAAAATTTTACAGTCATTATCACTTATATGGCGATTTTACCTTGGAAACATCCCTTCAAAAAATTGGTTTTCATAAAAATGATATCACCGATGTTTTTTTAACACATCTTCATTTTGATCATTGTGGCGGAAGTATTCAGTTTAATAAAGACAAAACCAGTTTTGAACCAGCGTTTAAAAATGCTACTTTTTGGTCTAATAAAGATCATTGGCAATGGGCAACTGTTCCCAATAAAAGAGAAAAGGCATCATTTTTGAAAGAAAATATCAATCCGATTGCAGAAAGCGGACAATTAAAAATGATAGAAATTCCTAAGACTGATTTTTTAACTAATTCAGCAGCTGGTTTTGACGTCCTTTTTGTGGATGGTCACACCGATAAACAAATGATACCACATATCCAATATCAAGGAAAAACAATTGTTTATGCTGCAGATTTATTGCCTACAATTGGTCATATTCCCTTGCCTTATGTGATGGGATACGATACCAGACCTTTGCTAACCATGGATGAAAAAGAAAAATTCTTGCAGTTAGCAGCCCAAAATGAATATTATATTTTCTTTGAACACGACCCGGTTAACGAACTTTGTACCGTTCAACAAACCGAAAAGGGCTTTCAGTTAAAAGAAATATTTAAATTTAACGACGTTTTTTAATTAATAAAATTACCTATGAAAAATTTAAAGTATTACGCAATTTTAATGGTATCCATTTTTTTCATTAACAATGGATTTTCTCAAACAAAACAAACGGTTACTAAATCGGTTCCAACTTTCATTAAATCTAATGGAGTAGTGGCTAAAAAAGGTTTAATGACCGAAGAAGAAGTTAGAAATTGGCCTCATATGGACATCCTCAAAGATTCTGTTCCAGGCATGAGTCTTCAAAAAGCGTATGATTTTTTGGCCGATAAAAAAGGCGAAAAAGTAATCGTTGCCATTATTGATTCTGGAATTGATATCAACCATGAAGATTTAAAAGATATGATATGGGTTAACACCAAGGAAATTCCGAATAACGGAAAAGATGATGACAAAAATGGTTATGTTGATGATCTCAATGGATGGAATTTTTTAGGAAGTAAAAAAGGAAACGCTTATGCCGAACAGCTAGAAATGACGCGAATGGTAAAAAAATTAACACCTAAATTTGAGGGTAAACTTCCCGCTCAAATAGATGCTAAAGATTTAACAGAATATACTTTATTCGTTAAATTATCTAATGAAAT
This sequence comes from uncultured Bacteroidota bacterium, assembly GCA_947085395.1. Taxonomy (GTDB): domain Bacteria; phylum Bacteroidota; class Bacteroidia; order Flavobacteriales; family Flavobacteriaceae; genus JAGXRT01. Next base: position 1,360 of record CAMTWE010000196.1, read on the forward strand.
TAAAGACCGAAAAGCAAAAGCATATGAAAGTAAAATGCAGTATGAAAACTACTATAATTCAATACAAGAAACCCATTTAAAAGTAAGTAGTTTATTAAAAAAGGAAAATTATACCTTGGCAGAGTTAGATTCTTTAGGAACAGCTCATGAAGATATGCAAGCAGATTTATATATTTTGATGAGAATTGTTGATACCGAGGGTTCTGTTGCAGTTGCTTTTAAATTTTTAGAAGAGGGAATTAGTTATTTCGACAAGCAATATACCTCGCCCAATTACGATATCAATTTTGATGGAAGAGCCATTGTGGGCGATAATCCAAATGATTTTAACGATAGAAACTATGGAAATCCATCTGTATTACCAGTAGTTGAAGATGAAATACACGGAACCCATGTAACCGGAATTGTAGCTGCGAAACGCAACAATTCAATTGGTATGAATGGCGTTACCAATAATGTTAAAATAATGGCTATCCGCGCTGTTCCAGATGGCGATGAGTACGATAAAGATATTGCTTTAGCCATTCGTTATGCAGTAGATAATGGCGCAAAAGTTATCAATATGAGTTTTGGAAAATCGTATTCACCACAAAAAGAATGGGTTTATGATGCCATCAAATACGCCGCCAGCAAAGATGTTTTAATAGTGCACGCCGCCGGAAATGATGCTAAAAATATTGATAAAGCAGATAATTATCCCAATGATTCTGATGATAAAATCACTGAATTTGCCGATAATGTTATTACAATTGGCGCCATGACACGACAGTTTAACGAGAATATAGTAGCCGATTTTTCTAACTACGGCAAAAAAAATGTAGATTTATTTGCACCCGGTTTAGAAATTTATTCAACCACACCAAATAACAATTACGAATCTATTCAAGGTACCTCAATGGCATCACCCGAAGTAGCGGGAGTTGCCGCTTTAATACGTTCTTATTATCCAGCATTAAGCGCCAAAGAAGTAAAACAAATTTTGATGAACTCTGGTATAGAAGTTCCTTTTAACGTTATTCTTCCAGGTGCTAGAGCAAAAGTTTCGTTTAGCAGTTTATCCGTTTCTGGGAAAGTTTTAAATGCATACAATGCGGTATTAATGGCACAACAACAATCAAAATAAAAATATAACAAAATAAAATTTTTAAAATGACCTTAAAATTCCAGTTGTTTTTACTGATAAATTTCATCATATATTCTAGTTATAGTCAAAATATTGGCAATTCGCGTCCAAATTATTGGCAACAAAAGGTTGATTATAAAATGGAGATTGAGATGGATGTTAAAACCTATCAATACACCGGAAAACAACAGTTGGTTTACACCAACAATTCACCAGATGTATTAGATAAAGTTTATTTTCATCTCTACAACAATGCTTTTCAGCCCAATTCTGAAATGGATATCAGATCAAGAACTATGGAAGATCCAGACCGAAGAGTGCGCGATAGAATTTTTAATTTAAAACCCAATGAAATTGGCTATACCAATGTAACATCTTTAAAACAAAACGGAATTCCGCTTAAATATAAAGTACAAGGAACTATTTTAGAAGTTGTATTAAATACACCTATCAACCCAAATACTGAAACGCTTTTTGAACTCGAATTTGCAGCGCAAGTTCCGGTACAAATTCGTCGTTCTGGTAGAAACAATCGTGAGGACGTTGCGTTATCAATGGCGCAATGGTATCCAAAAATGGCAGAATATGATGAAGAAGGGTGGCATGCCGATCCATATATTGGTCGTGAATTTTACGGCGTTTGGGGTAATTTTGAGGTTAGCATTCTCATCGATAAAAAATATACGATTGGCGGAACCGGGTATTTGCAAAATCCGCAAGAAATTGGTCACGGTTATGAAGACAAATCAAAACCCTTAAATTTACCCAAAGGTAACAAGCTAAAATGGCATTTTAAAGCGCCCAATGTACACGATTTTACTTGGGCTGCAGACCCAGATTATGTGCATGATATTCAAAAAATGAGCAACGGGACTACCTTGCATTTTCTGTACAAAAACAAACCGGAAATCAAAGATAATTGGAAAACTTTACAAGGATATTCGGTTAAGGCAATGGAATTTTTCAATAAAACAATTGGAGAATATCCTTATCAACAATATTCAATCATACAAGGTGGCGATGGTGGCATGGAATACGGCATGTGTACTTTAATCAACGGAAATGGTAATTTAGATGGTTTGGTTGGCGTTACGATACATGAAATGGCGCATTCGTGGTTTCAATTTTTGCTGGCAAACAATGAGTTAAAATACTCTTGGATGGATGAAGGTTTTGCCTCTTATATAGAAAGTATAGCATCGCACAATGTTTATAAACCTATTAATACTCAAGATTTTATTTTTGATAATGAATACGAAAGGTACTTTAAATTAGTTGAAGCTGGTAAAGAAGAAGCGCTTTCTACCCATGCCGATCATTTTAATTTAAATGGTGCATTTACCGTTGGAAGTTATTACAAAGGGTTGATTTTTGTATCGCAACTAGAATATATTTTAGGTAAAGAAAATTTGATGAAAATACTTCCAATTTATTATGAGCAGTGGAAATTTAAACATCCAAACCCCAATGATTTTAAACGCATTGCCGAAAAAGTTTCGGGCATTCAGTTGGGCTGGTATTTACAAGAGTGGATTTATACCACCAACACCATTGATTATGGAATTGCCGAGGTTGATAAAAATCAAATTACCTTACAAAGAATTGGAAAAATGCCCATGCCTATAGATTTAAAAGTGGTTTATGAGGATAAAAGCATCGAGTATTTTTACATTCCATTATCGTCAATGAGAGGAGAAAAACCAACAACCGCAACACTTTTACCAGATTGGACTTGGGCGCATCCAACTTATACTTTTAAAACATCAAAAAAGATTAAAAGTATTGAAATTGATGAATCTTTGTTGATGGCAGACATCAACAGAAATAACAATGTGTATCCAAAAAATTAATTTAAATGTAAGTGCCTTATTAATTGATCAATATTAATAAAGTCTTTTGGCAACAGTCCTTTAGAGAGCATTAGCAAACCAAATACCATTAATAAAACCCCCATTCCTTTTTTTATTTTATAAATAATGGGTGGGGTTAATTTATTTTGAAGTTGTTTTGCCAGTACAATTTTTCCTAAATCAACGATAAAATAAGTAACTAAAATTGATAAAAAGAAATTAAAAATTCGACTTGTTTCCATTTCAAGGTCAGATCCAAATCCAACTAATAACAACAGCCAAAATGCCAAAACGCCAATATTGATAAAATTTAGCAGGAATCCTTTGATAAATAATCTCAGATAATTATTGGATTCAGGAATCACCAAATCTTCATCCTGAACAATTATGGTTGCTTTTTTAACGTACATGGTAAGTCCGTAAACAAACAAAATCATACCGCCCAACAAAAAAAGATTGGGATCATCTTTAAGTCTAACTAACAATTGATGGCTTCCAAAATAAGCCATTAATATAAAAACCACATCACCTAAAACCACGCCTAAATTAAATACAATTGCAGCTCTTATACCTTTAACAATACTGGTATGTAAAAGCATAAAAAACACCGGCCCAATCATAAATGATAAACTGATGCCAATAGGAATTGCTTTTAATAAATCTTCTGTCATACTTTAAAAAACTGGCGTAAAGTTACATTTTTTAATGATTTTATAATCTTAAAATTGAATTCAATAATTTAGATGATAATATTATGCGCGCCTAATAAATTTATTATATTTGAAACTATAAAACTTTAATCAACATGAACACAAAGCAACAAAACTTAACCGAACTTTTACAAATTCAACATCCCATTATAATGGCGCCCATGTTTTTAATTTCGAATGTAAAAATGTCTATTGCAGGGATGGAAAGTGGCGTTGCAACATGTATTCCGGCATTAAATTACAGAAATACAGACTTGTTAAAAGAAGCCATTTTAGCTTTAAAAGCTGCAAAACCAGTTGGTGGTGCTTTCGGATTTAATCTTATTGTAAACAAATCAAATATTAAATACCAAGAGCAATTGGCGGTAATTTGTGAATATGGAGCCGATTTTATCATCACTTCGTTGGGAAGTCCAGAAGAAACCATCAAAAAAGCAAAAGAAAAAGGCATTAAAGTTTTTTGTGATGTGGTAAATTTAGAATTTGCCCAAAAAGTAGAATCGTTGGGTGCAGATGCAATTATTGCAGTGAATAATTTAGCGGGTGGCCATCGGGGCGATTTATCACCAGAAGTGTTAATTCCGCAATTGGTTCAGCATTGTAATATTCCGGTAATTTCTGCCGGTGGTGTTGGCAATAAAGAAGAATTAGCTAAAATGATGCAATTAGGCGCCATTGG
>CAMTWE010000197.1:0-32438 GCA_947085395.1 uncultured Bacteroidota bacterium
AATAGCAAATGGACGGGACCTGTTGATTATTTTGGAACACGCGGTATTTTTATCAACTTTGCTTTTGAGTAAAATTAGCTTCTTCTAAACTCACTTAACACAATGGCAGTTGCTGTTGCTACATTTAAGCTTTCGGTTTCTGGTTGATTTCCAAAGGCAGGAATCGTTATTTTATGCGTTATTAATTTTTCTATTTCAGGACTAATTCCGTTCGCTTCATTGCCCATAACTATTATTCCTTTATTTGGTAAATTGAGATTATAAATAGACTTTCCGTTCATAAAAGTTCCAAAAACAGCATCCTCATAAGTAGCAATAAAATCAGCTAAATTGGTATAAAATAACTGCACACGCGTTAAAGAACCCATGCTTGCTTGTACCACTTTTGGATTGTAACAATCTACGGTATTAGCAGAACAAATAATTTGTTGAATCCCAAACCAATCGCATAAACGAATAATAGTTCCTAAATTTCCAGGGTCATTAATATTGTCTAAAGCTAAAACCAAATTTGAGGTAGTTAATTTTTGTACAGACGGAATTTTAAATACCGCTAAAACCTGATTGGGTGTTTTTAAAAAACTGATTTTATTTAAATCATCATCCGAAATTATTTCAATTTTATCGGGATCAGGAGCTTCAAAATTGGCATTTACGGTATAAATTTTTTCAAGTAGAAAATCAGATTTTAAAAACTCATCCACATTTTTCAAACCTTCAACCACAAATAATTGGTGTAGATTTCTATATTTTTTATGTTCTAAGCTTTTAATTAACTTTAGGTTGTTTTTTAATAGCATACAATTGGTTACTTTTGAACAAATTTAAAGTAAAAACATTGCAAATCAACAATTCATTTCTACTCATTTTGGCTGGGTTAATTTTAATTAGCTTTAACGCTTGCAATACGGTAAAATATGTGCCGAAAGATAAATTTTTACTCAAAAAAGCGAGTATTACAGTTAATAATAAAAAAAGTATAGATGAAAATTTAACAGATTATATTGTACAAAGACCCAATCAATTGGTGTTAAACATACCTTTACCGCTTCATATATACAATTTAGGAAACAGAAGTAATGATTCTACTTACACAAAATGGTTAAATAAAAATCCGAAAACACATCAATTTTTAGCCAAAGTTTTTTCTGAAAAACAAGTGGTAAGTATTGGCAATACTTTCAAAGGACTTAATCAATGGTTTTTAAAAAATGGAGAAGAACCCGTTATTTTAGATTCTATTAAAACAAAATTTACTGCAGAAAAATTACGACTTCATTTCCTTAATGAAGGTTATTTTAAAAATAAAGTTACTGTTATTGAAAATTATAAGAAAAACAAAAAGGCAAGTATCACTTATAATATCACCAAAAATAATCCTTTTTTATTGGATAGTATTTTTGTCAATATTCAATCTAATGTTTTAGATTCCCTTTATAAAACAGAAAAACATCAATCATTTCTTAAACAAAATGATCGTTTTAGAGATCAAAATTTTAGAGAAGAATCTAAGCGATTAACCAAGTTATTTCGCAATTCTGGAATTTATAATTTTTCAGAAAATTCTATTGGGTTTTATCAATTAGATTCTACCAACACAAATTACAAAACCAATGTATTATTGCAAATTGAGAATCAAATTATTGAAAAAAATGACAGTATTTATGCCAGAACTTATGTTCCGTTTAAAATTAATAAAGTATCTATCTATACCGATTATAGTTTTTTGAATAAAGAAAAAAATTATCAAGACAGCTTAATTTATAAGGGAATTCATATTTATGCTTTTGATAAAATTAATTTTTCAGCAAAATTTTTGACCAATTCTATTTTTATTGAACCTAACAATTTATACAGCGATACAAACAGAGATTTAACCAGAAATTATTTAAGAAGCACACAAAATTTTAAATTAGTAGATATTAAATACAGTGAGAATGAGGACAATACCTTAGACGCTTTTATTTATATAAGTCCGTTAAAAAAATATTCATTAGGATTAAATACAGAAATTACCCATTCTAATATTCGGCAATTGGGAATTTCTAGTCAAATTAGTTTGCTAAACAGGAATACTTTTAGAGGAGCAGAGATTTTTAAATTATCACTACAAGGGTCTTTTTTAAATACCTCAAGAGTTGCCAGCAACAATAATAATTTTTTTAATGCATGGGAAGCGGGAGTTGATGCCTCTATTAAAATTCCTAAATTTCTGTTACCATTTAGAACTTCAAATATAATTCCGAAAAGTATGTATCCAAAAACAGAAATCAGTTTAGGAACAAGTTTGCAAAAAAATATTGGATTGGATATTCAAAAATTTACAGGAATTATAAATTATTCATGGGAAACTACTCCTTTTAAAAAGCATAATTTAGAATTGTTAGATGCACAATATATCCGAAATTTAAACGTGAGTTCCTATTTTAATATTTATGCTTCAGAGTTTTTAAAACTCGCTACCATTGCGCAAGAACAATTCAATCAAACAATTACGCCTTTAACAGCAATTTCATTTTACAGCAACAATATTGATGATGATTTTCAAATTACAAATCCAGAGGAATATCAAATAGCCAGAAATATTAAAAAACGATATGATATTATTACCGAAAATGTTTTGATTCCGCTCATTGCATATTCTTTTACTTACAACAATAGTGAAAGTTACAACGACCATGATTTTTCTTATTTCAAAATTAGATTAGCAGCAGCGGGTAATATTGCTAATTTATTCACCACCAAAAAAGAAGGAACTGTTTCCAAAGAATTATTTGGACTACCAATTGCGCAATATTTTAGAACAGATATTGAGTATAAAAAATTCTGGGATCTAACATCAGAAAACATTATTGGATTTAGAACAAAATTAGGAATTGCAATTCCTTATGGTAACTCTACCCAAATACCGTTTAGCCGAAATTATTTTGCAGGCGGACCTAATGATATGCGTGCTTGGAAAGTTTATGAATTAGGCCCTGGAACAGAAAGAAGTGGTTTAGAATATAATGTTGGAAACCTAAAGTTTATCAGCAGTTTAGAATATCGATTTAAAATTTTAAACAATGTAAAAGGCGCTTTATTTACTGATGTTGGCAATATTTGGGACATCACAAATTCATCTTTAACTACTTCAAAATCTGAATTTAACGGATTAAAATCAATTAAAGAATTAGCCGTAGGAAGTGGATTTGGATTGCGATATGATTTCAGCTTTTTAGTCCTTCGTTTAGATGTTGGATTTAAAACATATGAACCCTATTTAGCAAACAAAAAATGGTTTTCTAATTATAATTTTACGAATGCTGTTTATAACATCGGAATTAATTATCCATTTTAAATGTCATTTAAACTTATCTTTTTCTTAAATTTGTTACCACTAAACCAATCATATTTATGAAATATTCATTTAAGCCAGGTGTTTTATTTGGAAAAGACCTTCAAAACATGTTTCAATTTGCAAAAGAAAATAATTTTGCACTTCCAGCTGTAAACGTAACAGGATCAGATACAATTAATGCAGTTCTAGAAACTTCTAAAGAATTAAATGCGCCAGCAATTATACAATTTTCAAATGGAGGAGCGCATTTTAATGCGGGAAAAGGATTGAATAATGACCATCAAAAAGCAGCAATAGCAGGAGCAATTGCAGGTGCTAAGCATATTCATTTAATGGCAGAAGCATACGGAGTACCCGTTGTATTACACACCGATCATTGCGCAAAAAAATTACTTCCATGGATTGATGGATTGTTAACTGCCAGTGAAAATCATTTTAAAGCATATGGAAAACCGTTGTTTAGCTCACATATGATTGATTTATCGGAAGAACCCATTGAAGAAAATATCGAAATATGTAAATCATATTTAGAAAGAATGCATAAAATTGGGATGACATTAGAAATAGAATTGGGAATAACCGGCGGCGAAGAAGATGGCGTTGACAATACTGAAGTAGACAATTCTAAACTTTACACCCAACCAGAAGAAGTGGCTTATGCTTATGAAGAACTTTCTAAAATTAGCAATCAGTTTACCATTGCGGCCTCTTTTGGCAATGTTCATGGCGTTTACAAACCTGGAAATGTGAAATTGATGCCAAAGATTTTAGATAATTCTCAAAAGTATATTGAAGAAAAATTTAACACTACTAAAAATCCGGTAGATTTTGTTTTTCACGGAGGTTCTGGCTCAACACTAGAAGAAATTAGAGAAGCTATTTCTTATGGCGTTATTAAAATGAATATTGATACCGATTTACAATATGCATTTATGGAAGGAATTAGAAATTATTTCAAAAATAAAGCAGCTTATTTAGAAGGTCAAATTGGAAACCCAGATGGTGCCGATGTGCCTAACAAAAAACATTACGACCCAAGAGTTTGGCTTCGTGAAGGAGAATTAACTTTTAAAGCTCGTTTAAAATCTTCATTTGAAGATTTAAACAATATTAATACCCTATAAATAATTCGATTTTTAAAAAGAGTTAAATCTCTAATAATTTTTACTAAATTGCCCCCGTTTAATAAATATTGAAAGTTATGACACTTTGGTTCAAGAGAAAAGATAAAGGAATTAACACACCAACCGAACAGAAAAAAGATGTTCCTAAAGGATTGTGGTATAAATCTCCATCCGGTAAAATTATTGATACCGAGCAGTTAAAAGAAAATTTTTATGTTAGTCCAGAAGATGGATACCATGTAAGAATTGGTAGTAAAGAATATTTTGAAATCTTTTTTGATGATAATAAATTTAAAGAGTTATTTCCAAATTTAACATCTAAAGACACCCTTAATTTTGTTGATAGCAAAAAATATATAGATCGATTAGAGGAAGCTCAAAGAGAAACCAATCTAAAAGATGCCGTAAGAATTGCCGTTGGAAAATCACTTGGAAAAGACCTTGTTATTGCTGCTATGGATTTTAGCTTTATTGGCGGCTCAATGGGAAGTGTAGTTGGTGAAAAAATTGCGCGCGCTATTGATTTTGCCATCAGAAAAAAACTACCTTTTTTATTGGTTTCAAAATCTGGTGGAGCAAGAATGATGGAAGCATCCTTATCATTAATGCAATTGGTAAAAACATCTGCTAAATTAGCCCAACTTTCTGAAGCTAAATTACCTTATATCGCTTTATGTACCGACCCAACAACAGGAGGCGCAACTGCTTCTTTTGCCATGTTAGGCGATATTAATATTGCAGAACCCAATGCTTTAATTGCTTTTGCCGGACCTAGAGTTGTAAAAGACACCACAGGAAAAGAATTGCCAGAAGGTTTTCAACGCTCTGAGTTTGTGTTAGAGCACGGATTTCTAGATAAGATTATTGAAAGAAAAAATTTAAAGAAACAGGTAAATTTATACATAGATTTAATTCAAAATATACCCGTTAGAAAATAAAAAAGCCCCGATTAATCGGGGCTTTTCACTTAAAATATACCTATCTTTTTCCTAATAGTATTTCTTTAACTTCGCCATTTTCATTGGTAAATGTTGCTTTATGATCACATTCTCCATTTCCAAAATCAAGCGTTCCGAATCTAGTATTTTTTTGAACTTTGATACTTCCTTTCACCAAAAATCTACAACTCATTTCTCTTCTTAATGGTATGATAATTTCTCCTTTATGAATATCTCCATTGCGGAAAACGGTAGTCCATTTACCGGTAATTAAAAATACATTATCGCCCCAAATACCTAAGGTATCTTTTCCTGCAATCATTTCTCTAACTCTTTCACTTGAACGCTCCATAAAAAGACCATCAGCAAAAGTGATTTTAATATTAATTTTTACAGTAGATTGCGGATTTCCATTTGCATTGGCTAAAAGACGTTCTACAGAGGTTGTGCCTTCAACTTTTTTAGCATTGAAATAAAAATTATCATAGGTTACAGTAATAGTATGTTTTAACAAATCTCTATTTTTATTGAATACAATAATAATTTTTCCTTTAACGGTATTTCCATTAGGAAGCGTACAGCCATCACCAAAATCAACAGTTACCGTTTTCATTATTTGTGCGGCATCCCATTTTACAGTTCTCGTACCACAATTAGGAAAGAAACTGGTAAATTCCATTCTATTACCAAATAAACCATCTTCAAGATAAAGTTGATCAACCAAATCAGTAATTCCTTCCGTTACCTCATCACCATCAGCAACAACTTGCGCATCTTCAAGAGAAATTGGCGCTTTAGTAAATGTGTTAATTTCATCATCTCCCTGGCAGTTTGTAAAAACCAATCCTACTAAAAGGAAAAGAGACAAAATTCCGATTGTAATTTTTGTTTTGTTCATAAATTTTGGAGTTTAAGTTTGAATATTTATGTTGTTTAGACCATATTTTATACAAATGGTTTAACCAAAGTTATAAAAAAATTTAGAATATATCAAAATAGTTATTTATTACAATCAATTGTATTTCAAAATAATAATTATATCTTTGCCGCTCGATATACCATCGATACATAAAAATTATTAATTTATAACTTAATGTTAGCATGTATTTAACTAAAGAAACGAAAACAGAGATTTTCAAAAAACACGGAAATTCTGAAACCAATACGGGTTCATCAGAAGGTCAAATTGCTTTATTTACATTTAGAATCAACCACTTAACAAAACATTTACAAAAAAACAAAAAGGATTTCAATACTGAAAAATCCCTTGTTAAGTTAGTAGGTAAAAGAAGAGGTTTACTTGATTATTTAATCAAAACTGACATTACCAGATACCGTGCAATTATTGCCGAATTAGGATTAAGAAAATAATTCGAAACTCATAAAAGAGGCAAAATTTTGCCTCTTTTTTATTAAAAAAAGTACTATTAAACTTTTCATTGGAAACCGTAAAACACACAACTACAACAAAACCAATTGTTTAATAAGTAAAATTTAATTATGATTCCTAAAGTATTCCAAGAAATTATTGATCTAGGAGATGGAAGAACCATTTCATTAGAAACAGGAAAATTAGCCAAACAAGCGGATGGATCCGTAGTTGTTAGAATGGGAGATTCTATGTTGCTTGCAACGGTAGTATCCGCAAAAAAAGCTAGCCCAGTAGATTTTTTACCTTTAACGGTAGATTATCGCGAAAAATTTGCAGCAGCAGGAAGATTTCCTGGTGGATTCTTTAAAAGAGAAGCAAGACCGAGCGATAGCGAAGTTTTAACCATGAGATTGGTTGACCGCGTTTTGCGTCCGCTTTTCCCAGATGATTATCATGCAGAAACACAAATAATGATTCAGTTAATGTCTCATGATGAAAATGTGATGCCAGATGCCATGGCAGGTTTAGCCGCATCTACAGTTTTAGCTCTTTCTGATATTCCATTTTCAACCTTGATTTCAGAAGTAAGAGTGGCAAGAGTTGAGGGTAAATTCATCATCAATCCGAGTAAAGCACAATTAGATTTATCAGATATTGATATGATGATTGGTGCCTCAAAAGATTCTATTGCAATGGTTGAAGGTGAAATGAAAGAAATTTCCGAAAAAGAAATGGTTGAAGCCATTAAATTTGCACACGAAGCTATCAAAATTCAGATTGCTGCCCAAGAAAGATTGGTTGCCGCAATCGGTAAAAAAGAAACGCGAACTTACGAACAAGAAAGAGAAGACGAAGCAATTTACGCTAAAGTAAAAGCGGCTTCTTATGATAAAATTTATGCTATTGCTAAAGTTGGTTCTTCTAAACAAGAACGTACCGCTGCATTTGCCGAGGTAAAAGAAGCAGTAAAAACTTTGTTTACAGAAGAAGAATTGGCAGAAAACGGCGATTTAGTTTCTAAATATTTCTACAAAACCAATAAAGAAGCAGTTCGTAATGTAACACTAGATTTAGGAACGCGTTTAGATGGTAGAAAAACGACTGAAATTAGAGATATTTGGTGCGAAGTAGATTATTTACCACGAGTTCATGGTTCGGCTATTTTTACCAGAGGTGAAACTCAGGCATTGGCAACAGTAACTTTAGGAACTTCAAGAGAAGCAAATCAAATTGATTCACCTTCTGAACAAGGAGAAGAAAAATTTTATTTGCACTATAACTTCCCTCCTTTTTCTACAGGTGAAGCCAAACCACTTAGAGGAACCTCTAGAAGAGAAGTTGGGCATGGAAACTTAGCGCAACGTGCTTTAAAAAACATGATACCTGCTGAAAATCCTTATACAATTCGAATTGTTTCTGAAGTTTTAGAATCTAACGGTTCCTCTTCAATGGCAACTGTTTGCGCGGGTACTTTGGCATTAATGGATGCTGGAGTTCAATTAACTAAACCAGTTTCGGGTATTGCCATGGGATTGATTACAGATGGAGATCGTTTTGCGGTATTATCCGATATTTTAGGTGATGAAGATCATTTAGGCGATATGGATTTTAAAGTAACCGGAACGGCAGATGGAATTACTGCATGTCAGATGGATATTAAAATTGAAGGATTGGCATACGATATCATGGAAAAAGCTTTAGAGCAAGCACGTGATGGTCGTTTACATATTTTAGGAAAACTTACCGAAGTTCTTGATAAACCAAAAGCTGATGTTAAAACTTATGCTCCAAAAATTATTAAAGTTACCATTCCTGGAAACTTTATTGGCGCATTAATTGGTCCTGGTGGAAAAGTAATTCAAGAATTACAAAAAGCAACGGGTTGTACCATTGTTATTAATGAAGTAGATGAAAAAGGTGAAGTAGAAATTTTAGGAACTGACCCAGATGGAATTGCAAAAGTATTGGCAAAAATTGATTCTATCATTTTTAAACCACAAGTTGGCGAATCTTATGAAGTTAAAGTTATTAAACTCCTTGACTTTGGTGCTGTTGTTGAATACACACAAGCACCTGGAAATGAAGTTTTACTCCACGTTTCAGAATTGGCTTGGGAACGCACAGAAAATGTTACCGATGTAGTTAAAATGGGCGATGTTTTTATGGTAAAACACCTAGGAATAGATCCTAAAAATAGAAAAGAAAAAGTTTCTAGAAAGGCACTTTTACCAAGACCTCCTAGAGAAGAGAAAAAATAGTTTTTTTTGAAAGAACCCAAATGATAAAAATCCCAATTCAAAATATTGAATTGGGATTTTTGGTTAATAAACAAATAAAGTAAAACTAAATAGCTTTCTTTATTTTTATATTAAATTATTTGTACCTATATTTGCATACTATAATTAGCAAATAAAATTATGTTTTTGGGAGAGTTTGAGTTAAATAATGTTTACAATATGGATTGTGTTGAGGCAATGAAAAAAATTCCTGATAATTCTGTGGATTTAGTTGTTACATCACCTCCATATGATAGTTTGAGAGATTATAACGGCTTTTCTTTTGATTTACATAAAACTGGTAAAGAAATATTTAGAGTCTTAAAAGAAGGAGGGATTGCTGTAATGGTAATTCAAGATCAAACAAAAGATTTTGGTAAATCATTAACATCATTTCGAACAATTTTAGATTGGTGTGACAATATTGGATTTAAGTTATTCGAAACAGTTATTTATAGAAAACATGGTACTGAAGGTGCTTGGTGGACAAAAAGATTTAGAGTAGATCATGAATATATGCCAATATTTCTAAAAGGAAAAAAACCTTTGTTTTTTGATAAAGAACCAATTAAAATACCTTCAAAACATGGAGGAAAGGTAATGACTGGAAGTGGAAATAGAAAAACTAATGGAGAAACTACTCAAACAATAACTAGACCAATAAATGAAACAAAATGTCCAGGTACAATTTGGGATTATTTAATGGCAGGAGATAAAAATCCATTAAAACGTATGCATCCAGCAGTTTTTCCAGATAAAATTCCTTTAGATTTTATTCAAGTATTTTGCCCAATTAACGGAATTGTATTAGATCCATTTATAGGATCAGGATCTACAGCTGTAGCGGCTTTAAAAACAAATAGAAACTTTATTGGTTTTGATATTTCTCAGGAATATATTGATATAGCTAACAAAAGAATTTATATTGAAAAACAACAATATAAATTTGTATTAGATTAGTTTATCGGGAAATTCTATAGTAAATTCAATATTGTCGCTAGAAGTCATTGCCCAAGAGAGTGGATTCAAACTTATAAATTTATTATAATTTGCTTTTTTAATAGTCCAATTTTTAGATTTGAAATCAGACTTTGTAAATTGCATTAATTTCAAATTATTAAAGTTCCAACTTTCTTTTTTAAAACCCCATTTAGTATGTTCTGAAAGAATTTTTAAAAAACTTTCACATCTTGAACTAGCTTCATGATTAATTTTCCACAAATTATATTCTTTTTCAATATTGAAAGCAGAACCATCCTTACTTGAAATTTTTAATCTATCTCCTCTCTGGCCTTTTACAGAAATTTTGTCTCTTTCTCTAAAGAAATTATCCATTTCAAGCATTAATTTATAAACTGTGTAATTTTCTCCTAGAAATATATTTTTTAATAATTTCGAATTATCTTCAACTTTTAAATATTTCCACCAATTCAACACATTTTCTGGATAAGAAAACATTACATTAAATGTTCCATCAACAAATAATAAAGGGAAAATTGCACTTTCTTCTACTTTAATATCAATCTCTCTTTCTAAAATCCCTATTAATAAGTGAATTGTTGCTAATGGATATTTTAACCTAAAATTATTTCTATCATAACCACGCATTAAATTAGGTTGAATACAGTTCTTAAATCTATTAGTCCAATCTTCAGGTTTTGAAGAGTTGTATATAGAAAGCATATGATGTCCCATACTTTTAACACCTTCTCTATATATTTCAATATCTAAAAAGCAAACATCATCATCAAATACTGAAATTCCATCCTTAAGTATACAAACTTTACCATCATAAAACCCAACAATTTCCCAATTTAGATAATGAGACATAAAAAGTCCACATAATAAACCATCGCTATCAGGACTTAAAATACATTTTTGATATCTTTTTGATATCCAAGAATTATCTTCAAGAATTTTGTTGTAGCAAATAAAATCATTTTTATCAGATAATAATTCTTGAATTTTAGCCATTACTTTTTAATAATTCGTGAACACTCATTTCAAAACCATTAGCAATTTTTTCAATATTCAAAAGAGTTATATTCTTTTCAGCTCTTTCAATCATTCCAATATAAGTACGATGAACATTTACAATATGAGCCAACTGTTCTTGAGAAAGCCCCTTTTGAGTTCTGATATCTCTAACTCGTTCACCGAATTTTATTAATATTTTTGAATTATTTTTCATTGCTAATTAAAGTATGCAATCTAATTGAAAATAAAACATTCATCAACATACTAAGGTTAGCATTTTTATATAAATTATTTCTTTTATTTTTAAGCTTATATTACAAACATCCATTAAAAATATTCTACTAAAAACTCCTAGAGAAGAGAAAAAATAGTTTTTTTTGACAAGGGAGCATGCTCCCTTGTTTTTTTTGTTTTGTTTTTTGCATTAGGGATGGAAGCAATTGTTTGAGCTCTTTTTGTGCAATGCAATGGAACAAAAAAGCGAGTGCGTACAGCCCGACCACACCTTTTGTGTGGTAATGCCCAACAAATTTAAAGTAGCATCATAAAAAATATTTTTATCGTTTTGTAACATTTTAATTGTTATAAACGTATAAAGATTTGTACACACTAATAAAGCAAAATTTTACATGAGACAACTTAAAATTACCAAGCAAGTAACCAATAGAGAAACTGCATCGTTAGATAAATACTTGCAAGAAATTGGTAAAGTAGAATTAATTACCGCCGAAATGGAGGTAGAATTGGCCCAAAAAATTAAAGCCGGCGATCACAGAGCTTTGGAACGTTTAACAAAAGCAAATCTAAGATTTGTGGTTTCTGTTGCTAAACAATATCAAAATCAAGGACTTACGCTTCCAGATTTAATTAATGAAGGAAATCTTGGTTTGATTAAAGCAGCCAAACGTTTTGATGAAACGCGTGGTTTTAAATTTATATCCTATGCTGTTTGGTGGATTCGCCAATCAATTCTTCAGGCATTGGCAGAACAATCTAGAATTGTGCGTTTGCCGTTGAATAAAATTGGGTCTATCAACAAAATTAATAAAATGTACGCTTTCTTAGAGCAAGAACAAGAGCGTCCGCCATCGGCTGAAGAAATTGCCAAGAAATTGGATATGACCGTGAGTGATGTAAAAGAATCGATGAAAAATTCGGGTCGCCACGTATCAATGGATGCGCCTTTAGTTGAAGGTGAAGATTCTAATTTATACGATGTTTTACGTTCTGGTGAATCTCCAAATCCGGATAAAGCACTTTTACACGAATCGTTGAGAATTGAAATTGAACGCGCTTTAGAGACTTTAACGCCAAGAGAATCGGATGTTATTAGATTGTATTTTGGTTTGGGCGATCAACATCCTATGACTTTAGAAGAAATTGGTGAAACTTTTTTATTAACCAGAGAACGGGTTAGACAAATTAAAGAAAAAGCAATTCGCAGGTTAAAACACACCTCTAGAAGTAAAATATTGTTAACTTATTTAGGTTAAAATCAACAAAATAAACCCTTCTTAACGGAGGGTTTTCTTTTTTATACTACTTTTGTAAAAATTTGTATCATGAATAAAATTATTGCGCCTTCTTTACTTTCTGCTGATTTTGCCAACCTACAAACAGCCATCGAAATGATTAACAACAGTGAAGCTGATTGGTTTCATATTGATGTGATGGACGGCGTTTTTGTTCCGAATATTTCATTTGGGATGCCGGTAATTAAAGCAATAAAAAAACACGCCAAAAAACCCTTGGATGTTCATTTAATGATTGTAAATCCAGATCAATACATTTCAGCATTTAAAAAAGTAGGGGCCGATATTTTAACCGTTCATTATGAGGCTTGTACACATTTACACCGAACCATCCAACAAATTAAATTGGAAGGAATGAAAGTGGGTGTTTCTTTAAATCCGCATACACCTATTTCGGTTTTAGAGCATGTTATTGCAGACTTGGATTTGGTGTTGATTATGAGTGTAAATCCAGGTTTTGGTGGACAATCTTTTATTGAATCGACTTACAAAAAAGTGGAACAACTTAAAAAACTAATTACTGAAAACCATTCAAAGACCTTAATTGAAGTTGATGGTGGCGTAACTGATGCTAATATTCAACAATTATCTGCTTTAGGTGTTGATGCTTTTGTTGCAGGAAATTTTGTGTTTGGCAGTGAAAATCCAACCCAAACAATTGCCGATTTAAAATTAAAATCAAGTGTAATTTAACAATTACAATTGGCAAGTAAATGTTTTAAGATATCAGTAGTTGTAATAATTCCCACTAATTTATCATCAACCACAACGGGTAAAGAATGGTATTCTTTTGCGATGAATATTTCTGTTGCCTCTTTTACACTTGCATTATAACTAACCGTTTTTATGTTTTTTATCATGATTTGATCTACGGTAAATAACTGATAAATTACTTCATCTACGGCAGATTCTGTATCACTTAAAGTGTCTAAAAAACTTATCCGTTGTAAATCTGTTTTGCTAACCATCCCTATTAAAACGCCGCTTCTAACTACTGGTAAATGTCTAATTTTATGCTGATTAAATAATTTTTCTGCCAATTCTAAACTATCACTTTGCTGAAGTGTAATTACTTCTTTGGTCATGATATCTTTTACCAATAAATTCGTTTTCATGATTCTAATCTTTTATTGATTAACGTCTTAAAGTTAGTGAAAAATAATAAAATATCCTAGGATTAAAATTATTGAAAGATTTAAAGATTGAAAAATGTAAAGATGTAAAGATGTAAAAATTCAAAGATTCAAAGATTGAAAAATGTAAAGATGTAAAGATGTAAAAATTCAAAGATTTAAAGATTGAAAAATGTAAAGATGTAAAGATGTAAAAATTCAAAGATTGAAAGATTGAAAAATGTAAAGATGTAAAGATGTAAAGATGTAAAAATTCAAAGATTCAATGATTGAAAAATGTAAAGATGTAAAGATGTAAAGATGTAAAAATTCAAAGATTGAAAGATTGAAAAATGTAAAGATGTAAAGATGTAAAAATTCAAAGATTCAAAGATTCAAAGATTGACCCTTCGACTCCGCTCAGGGCAGGAAGATTCAAAGATTATTACTTTATAACTTTCAACATTACAACTTTCAACATTACAACTTTCAACATTATAACTTTATAACATAGTTGCTCCGCTTTGAAAATACTATAAACAAAAAAATGCTCAAGCAAGCTTGGCGATTTGGAAAATAAAATAAGATTTACGGATTAGCTACGCTGTTCCTGACAAAGCTCCGCTTTGAAAATACTATAAACAAAAAAAATGCTCAAGCAAGCTTGGCATTTTTTTCTTATTATAGTATTTATTCGTGACCCCGGCAGGATTCAAACCTGCAACCGCTGGAGCCGAAATCCAGTGCGCTATTCAATTGCGCCACGAGGCCTTATTATTTTCTAACTCAACAATTCTTTTACAATTGTTGAAATTGATTTTCCATCAGCTTTTCCTGCCAATTGCTGTGACGCTATTCCCATTACTTTCCCCATATCTTGCATAGAACTTGCACCAGTAGTTTTGATAATAGCAGCAATTAATATTCTTAATTCATCAATTCCCATTTGAGCTGGCAAAAATTGTTCAATAACAACAGCTTGTGCCAATTCTGGTTCTGCCAAATCATTTCTTCCTTGTTTAAGATAAACATCGGCACTTTCTTTGCGTTGTTTTACCAATCTTTGTAATAGTTTAATTTCTGCATCTGCGGTTAATTCAACCGAAGCGCCTGATTCTGTTTGCGCTAATAAAATACCAGATTTAATGGCTCTTAAAGATTCTAAAGCAACTTTATCTTTAGCTCTCATGGCGTCTTTCATGGCTTCCATCACTTTTGCTTGTAAACTCATAACTTCTTTATTTAATTGGTGCAAAGATAAAAAAAGAACTCGAAAGAAAGTGGTTGTTTCTTCCGAGTTCTGCAATAAATTAATTCTGGTTTAATCTACATTGTCATGTAAATAAGAATTGTTTGTTCTAATTTTAATTTCATCATTGCTATCTAAACTAATAGTAGTATTGGTTTGAAGCGAATCTAACGAATAGTGTTTGGTGTCAATATCTACACCTCTTCGTTTATAAGCGGGTTCTTTTTCTAACTCTTCAACATTTTGAGATTGATAGTTGTTGAATTTATAATTAAAATCCTTCATTTTTTCTTTGCGATCTTTAGCTTTTTTTTGGAGCTCTAAAATGGTTAAATTTAAAGGAGAAATATCTTTATAATCATTTTCATCTCCTAAATTAGCAGCCGCTAAATTTGTTCTAATTTGTAATGAAAACCCATCATCTAATGTTGGTTTTTCTGATGTTTCAAACTCTTTTTCTAATTCTATATAATCTTCTAGCGTAAAATGAATGACTTCTGTATCGTTTTCTGCTGTTGATTTAATTTCATCATATTCTTGAACATCAATACTTTTTGCCTGCTCTTCTGCTTCTAATTTAATAGTATTATTTTGTGTTATTGGAAAATCAAAAATAAAACTTGTTTGTACTTCATCTGGAAATATTTCAGTTGGTTCTGCAACGGCAACGTCTTCTAATTTAGCTATAATTTTATATGTTGATTCGTCATCATTAAATACTTGAGCGCTTGAAATAGAATCAATTTCATCAATCAATTCATAAAAAACATCCATATTTTTAATGATTTCATTGGTAGGTATTATTTGAAAATCATCAATTTCAATTTCAATTACTTTTTTTTTCTCACTTTCAATTTCATCTTCCAAAGAAAACTTTTTTAAAGGCAAATCATACATTGGTTTAATTGATACGTTTGGTTTTAAAATATGCTTACTTTCTTGTTCATTTTCTAAAATATGGATGATTTTTGAAGTTTCACCGTTTACAATTTCAGATTGTTGGTCTTTATTAAAACCTGTTGCAATAATGGTAACCGAAATAGCATCGCCTAAACTTTCATCTTCGCCAACACCCATAATGATATTGACATTACTTTTGGCTTCTGCCTGTATATATTCATTAATTTCTCCAATTTCATCAATGGTTATTTCATTGCTACCTGATACAATTAACAACAACACATTTCTGGCTCCTGTAATTTTATTATCATTTAATAAAGGAGAATCTAAGGCCTTCATAATACAAGTTTGCGACCTGTTTTTTCCTGCTGCAGATGCAGAACCCATAATAGCCGTTCCGCTATTTGCTAAAACAGTTTTAGCATCTCTTAAATCGATATTTTGTGTATAATGATGTGTTATAACTTGGGCAATGCCACGAGAAGCTGTTGATAAAACTTCATCAGCTTTAGAAAAACCAGCTTTGAAACCTAAATTTCCATAAACTTCTCTTAATTTATTATTGTTGATAATGATAAGCGAATCTACATATTGACGCAAAGTTTCTACTCCTTTAAGCGCTTGATCTATTCTTGTTTTTCCTTCAAAACTAAACGGAATTGTAACGATACCAATGGTTAGCAAATCTAATTCTCTTGCCATTTGAGCAATTACAGGCGCTGCTCCAGTACCAGTTCCACCACCCATACCGGCAGTTATAAATACCATTTTAGCATTGGAACTCAATAGCGTTTTAATTTCTTCGATGCTTTCTAAAGCCGCTTTTTCTCCAACATCTGGATTTGCACCTGCTCCTAATCCTTCGGTTAGCGAAACGCCTAACTGAATTTTATTGGGCACTGGGCTGTTTTGAAGCGCTTGTGCGTCTGTATTACAAACTACAAAATCTACGCCTATTAAACCTTGTGTAAACATATGATTTACAGCATTGCTTCCGCCACCTCCTACGCCAATTACCTTAATAACGTTTGAGTTATTTTTGGGCAAATCAAAATTAATGTTGTTAAAATTTGTATTCATATCTTTATGTTTTATTCTGCTTTATCTAAAAAATCTTTAAACTTATCAAACCATCTGTCCATAAAATTCTTTTTAGAATTATCTGGAATTTTAGGTTCATTTTTTTCTGCTACCAAGGCAACTTCGGCTTCTTTTTTCTCAAATTCTATTTCAATGGGCTTTTCATTTTTACTTTCATTTTCAACTTCATTAATTTCTATAAATGCACTTGAGTATTTCTTTTTAGAGTTTAAACCTTTCATTAAAAGTCCAACAGAAGTTGCATAAATTGGACTGGATAAACTTTCATCAGAATCGCCTGCCAAATGTTCATTTGGATATCCAATTCTAGTATCCATTCCGGTAACATATTCTACCAATTGTTTGATGTGTTTCAATTGCGCACCGCCACCGGTTAAAACAATTCCAGCGATGAGTTTCTTTTTAGGTTCATCATGTCCGTAATTTTTAATTTCGATATACACTTTTTCTATGATTTCCATCACTCTAGAATGGATAACTTTAGAAAGTGTTTTAAGGGTGATTTCTTTTGGATCTCTACCTCGTAAACCTGGAATTGAAACTATTTCATTGTCTTTATTTTCACCTGGCCACGCAGAACCAAATTTTATTTTTAATAATTCTGCTTGTTTTTCAATGATAGAACAACCTTCTTTGATGTCTTCTGTAATTACATTTCCACCAAAAGGGATGACTGCTGTATGACGAATGATTCCGTCTTTAAAAATTGCTAAATCTGTAGTACCGCCACCAATATCGATGAGTGCAACACCGGCTTCTTTTTCTTCCTGACTTAGCACAGCATCTGCAGAAGCTAATGGCTCAAGTGTAATATCGGCCAATTCTATACCGGCACTTTTAATACATTTTCCAACATTTTGAATAGAGGCAGATTGTCCTAAAACCACATGAAAACGCGCTTCCACTCTACCGCCAAACATACCTATCGGTTCTTTTATTTCTGGTTGATTATCTACTTTATATTCTTGAGGTAAAACATGAATAATTTCTTCGCCTGGAAGCATTACAAGTTTTTTAACCTGATCAATCAATTTTTCGATATCTAAATCGGTAATTACTTCATCAGATTTTGGACGCGTAATATAATCGCTGTGTTGAATACTGCGGATATGTTGTCCTGCAATTCCTACTACAGCGCTTTTAATTTTCACCCCAGAAACAGTTACCGCTTCGTCAACAGCAAGCTGAATTGATTGTATTGTTTGGGTAATATTATTTACAACCCCGCGATGAACGCCTAAACTTACGGCTTTTCCTATACCTAAAACCTCAACTTTTCCGTATTCGTTTTTACGACCAATTAGCGCAACAATTTTGGTAGTTCCAATATCTAATCCAACCGAAATTTCATTATTCTCCATAGGGTTCTTTTTTGGTACAAACTACTTGTTTGTAATATTTTACATTAATTCTTTTATAATTTACTAATAAACTGTCTTGAAGTGCTTTTTTGTAAAACGCTTCCAAATTTTTAATTTTCAGATCTAATTCTCTGGTGTTTCCTATTTCAATGATTTGATCACCAACACGGGTAATCAGCTCATATTCTTTTGTTTGATATCGATGAATTCCTATTACATTTTTATTTAAGAAATCATTATTCATAATTTTTTGCAACAAAAAATGAATGTCTTTTAAATTTTCATTAATTGATTCTCCTGTTAAAATTGGAACCCTAGCAGAATGCAATTCTGATAAAGGCATTGTTTTACCTAGCGCATCAATATAATATGATTTTTCATCAACAACAACTCGGGCAATTGGTTTTCTTTGTTTAACTTTTGCTTTTATCAACCCATCAATTGTCAAAGAAACTTGTGCATCTTGAACCATTGGATGCCTTAAAATGGCATTTTCCAAACTTTGTAAATCTATGACAGATTTTGGTTGTTTTAAAACAGTTTTTGAATTTTGTATTAACAACTTATCAACCATTTTTCTATTCATATAAAGGTTTTCTCCATTTTCAAATTCAATAAGAATACCTGCTACTTCTTTGTGTTCATTTCTATTGGTTGCAAAACCATAAAGAAAAACAACGAGTGCCACTAAAAAAATTGCTTTTAAGTATGTAAATATTTTTTTTAACATCTTTTAAGTAATTGATTTTTAATATTTTCTACCATTTCTCCAATATCTCCAGCTCCTATCATCACAACTATTGCAGCTTTTGACTGTAAAATATTTTCTAATAATTTTTCTTTTGAAACTAATTTTTTTGATGGGTTTTCTATTTTTGCTAACAACCAATCTGAAGAAATTCCTTCAATAGGCAATTCTCTGGCTGGATAAATATCTAATAAAATAATTTCATCAAATTGTGACAAACTTTTTGCAAAATCATCAGCAAAATCTCTGGTTCTGCTAAATAAATGGGGCTGAAAAATACCCAATACTTTTTTGGCTGGATACAATTCTCTAACCGAATTTACAACCGCATTTATTTCTGTTGGATGGTGCGCATAATCATCTATCAACACCAAATTATCAGACTTTATTTTATACGTAAATCTTCTTTGAACTCCTTTAAATGATTTAATGGCCGATTTTATTTTAGCCAAAGAAACACCATAAAAATTTGCCATTGCTAAAGCAGCAACGGTATTTAACACATTATGTTGACCGGGTAAATTTAATTCAATATCCAGTATTTTATCCGTTGGCGTTTTAACATCAAACCAATAAGTTCCGTTTATAATTCTCAAATTTTCTACATTGTAATCTGCATTATTTTCAATGCCGTAGGTTAGTCCATCTAAAGGAAGTCCTTTACAAACAAACAATTGTTGACTTACTTTTTGCGCAAAATCTCTAAACGATTTTTCGAGCGCTTCATGTTCACCGTAAATATCCAAATGATCGGCATCCATTGAAGTGATGCAGGCAATATTGGGCGAAAGTTGCAAAAAAGACCGATCAAATTCATCGGCTTCAACAACGGTAACTTTATCGCCACCGAGTATAAAATTTGAGTTATAATTCTCTGCAATACCTCCTAAAAAGGAAGTAGCATTTACCCCACTTTCGTGTAAAATATGACCGAGAATACTAGAAGTAGTAGTTTTTCCATGTGTTCCGGCAACTGCTAAACAAAAGGAATTTGCGGTAATCAAACCAAGAATTTCAGCTCTTTTATACAACTGGAAATCATTTTCTTGGAAATAAATTAATTCACTGTGATTTTTTGGAATTGCTGGGGTATAAATAATTAAAGTATCTTTTATATTGAGAAATGCTTTCGGAATTAAATCTATAGCATCTTTAAAATGAACTTCAATTCCGATTTCATTTAGTGATTCTATAATAGGCGAATTTACCCTGTCATAACCCGCAACATTTTTGCCGTTTATTTTAAAATATTTAGCCAAGGCACTCATTCCGATGCCTCCGATGCCAATAAAATATACGTTATGTAGTTGGTTTAAATTCATTTATTTTTTCAATATTAATTTTTCAATTTCATTCACTATTTTAAAAGTTGCTTCTGGTAATGCCATTTTTTGCATATTCAACCCTAAATTAACTTGCATTTTTTCATCGCTTAATAAATTATCAAACACATTTATAAAGGATTCCAATGCGGCTTCTTTTACCATCAAAGCGGCATTATTTTGAACCACAGCTGCGGCATTTTTAGTTTGATGATCTTCTGCTACATTGGGCGACGGAATAAAAATGGTCGGTTTTGCCACAATACACAATTCTGAAATTGAACTTGCTCCAGCTCTGCTGATGATAAAATCTGCGGCTGCATAAGCATAATTCATTTGATTCAAAAATGCGTGTGTTTGAATTCCGTTTGTTAAATTGTATTTTTTATAATCCTCAACATAAAATTTACCAGTTTGCCAAATTAGCTGAATATTGTTAGCTACAAAATAATTGACATTTTTTTCTATAAGTTGATTAATTGCTCTTGCACCTAAACTTCCTCCAAGAACTAATAAAGTTTTCTTTGACGGATTCAGCTTAAAAAATGCAATTGCTTCATCTCTTACATTGGCAACTTGCAACAAATCATTCCTTACCGGATTTCCTGTTTTTACCAATTTATTGGCAGGAAAATATTGCTCCATATTGTCATAAGCCACACAAATTTTAGCAACATTTTTTGCCAATAATTTATTGGTGATGCCTGGATAGGAGTTTTGTTCTTGTATTAATGTTGGTATTTTTAACCAATTGGCAACCCATAAAGTAGGACCACTTGCAAAACCACCAGTCCCGATTACAACAGTTGGTTTAAATTGTTTGATGATTTTAAAAGCATTCCAACAACTCGACATCAATTTAAAAGGAAACATCAAATTATCGAGGGTCAATTTTCTTTGAATTCCAGCAATCCAAAGTCCCTTAATCTCATATCCCGCTTGCGGAACTTTTTCCATTTCCATTCTATTATGAGCTCCAACAAATAAAATATTAACCCCTTTAATACGGGTTTTAATTTCATTTGCAATGGCAATTGCCGGATAAATATGTCCGCCAGTTCCGCCTCCGCTCAATAATATGTTTACTGATTTACTCATACAGTTGCAACATTTTGAGTATCTATATTTTCTGCATCTTCTACTTTGATGGCTTCATTTTCTTTACAAGCGCTTACACTTAAAATCATTCCAATTGCCAAGCTAATCATCCAAATAGAAGTACCTCCACTACTAATTAGCGGTAAATTTTGTCCTGTAACCGGAATTAAGTTTACGGCAACCATCATATTTAAAATTGCTTGAAAAATAATGGGAAATCCCACCCCAATTACCATTAAAGTACCAAAAGTTGTAGGCGATTTTTGTGCTACCACCACAAACCTAAATAGCAATAAAATGTATAAAAATATGATTGGAAACCATAGTGCCAACCCAAATTCTTCAATAATAATAGCAAAAATAAAATCTGAGGAAGATTGTGGTAAAAAGTTTTTTTGCACACTTTTTCCAGGTCCAGTCGGATTTAATCCAGTAGCAATTGCTATTTTGGCTTTTTCTACTTGATATCCCTCTTCGGCATCAGGATTGTTAAAATTTTCAATTCTATTAACCCAAGTATTTATTCTGTTAGGCATAGAATCTGGAAATGCTTTATTCAGAATAAAGAAGAGTCCGAATAATGCAATTGCCATTACGGCTATAGAAATAAGGTATTTTAATGGATAACCGCCCACAAAAAGCAACATCATTGCCATGACAAAAATAAGCGCTGAGGTTGATAAATTTTCTGGTACAATTAAAGCTAAAACTACAATAATTGGCACCCAAAGTTTTAAAATACTTTCTTTTAAAATAATTATTTTGTCTTTATTAGTGGCTAAATACCGCGCTATATAAGTCATTAAAACCACATTTGCCAAAGTAGAAGTTTGAAAACTTAATCCTACCAATGGTATTTCTATCCATCTTTTGGCAGTTACTCCGCCAATGGTATTGTCTTGTGTTAAGGTAAAAAGCAATAATATGATTACAAAAACGAGTGCAATGACAGAAATACTGCTAAAATATTTATAATTAATTTTATGTACTGCAACCAAAATTATAAATCCAGATAACATTAAAAAGGCGTGTTTCACTAAAATATCAAATGTTGTTGAACTAGAGCCAACTACATAAATTAAATTAGTACTTGCGCTATAAATGGGCATAAAAGACAACACTCCTAAAAGTGCTACTATTGCCCAAATTGCTTTATCTCCTTTTATATGTTTAAATAATTGCAACATTTTTATAATTCTCTAACGGCTTGTTTAAATTGTCGACCTCTATCTTCGTAATTTTCAAATAAATCAAAACTGGCACATGCCGGAGACAATAAAACAGTATCTCCTTTTACAGCGTATTTATAAGATTCTTCTACCGCTTGTTTGGCAGAATTGGTTTCTATAATAACATCTATTACATTGCTAAAAGTTTCAATTATTTTGTGATTGTCAATACCTAAACAAATAATTGCTTTTACTTTTTCGCGCACAAAAGGCATCAATTCGTGATAATCATTTCCTTTATCAACACCACCAACAATCCATACTGTTGGATTTTTCATACTTTCTAAAGCGTAAAAAGTAGCGTTTACATTGGTTGCTTTAGAATCATTGATGTATTGTACACCGTTAACTTTAAGCACATTTTCTAGTCGATGTTCTGCACCTTCAAAATCTTCCATACTTTCTCTGATGGTAGATTTTCTGATATTCAATAATTGTGAAGCCAATGTAGATGCCATCACATTTTTAATGTTGTGTTTTCCTTGAATGCTAATTTTTGAGGTATCCATAGTAAATTCTTCGTTATCCATTTTAATATATATGAGGTCATTTTTTAAATAAGCGCCTTTTCTTAATTCCTTTTCGATAGAAAAAGGAAGCAACTGCGCTTTTGTTTTATTGTGTTGTAGCCAATTGTTAATGGTTACATCATCTGCATCGTAAATCAGAAAATCTTTTGCTGTCTGATTCATGGTAATTCTAAATTTTGACGCGATGTAATTTTCATATTGATAATTATACCTGTCTAAATGATCTGGTGAAATATTGGTGATAATTGCGATATGAGGCGCAAATTTATCGATGCCGTCTAACTGAAAACTACTAATTTCCAAGGCATAAACTTCATGATTTTGCGTTGCAACTTGTAGCGCAAAACTTTTTCCAATATTACCAGCCAATCCTACATTTAAACCACTATTTTTTAAAATATGATGGGTTAAAAGTGTGGTAGTTGTTTTGCCGTTACTACCAGTAATACCCACAAAAACTGCCTTACTATACCAAGAGGCAAATTCAATTTCTGAAATTATTTTGATGCCTTTTTTGATGAGTTTTTGAACAATATCAACTTTATCTGGTATTCCTGGACTTTTCATCACTAAATCAGCAACTAATATTTCTGATTCCGTATGTTGATTTTCTTCAAACTCAATTTGATGCTTTAAAAGAACGTTTTTATAATATTCACTGATAGCTCCTTTATCGGACACAAAAACTGAATATCCTTGTTTTTTTCCAAGAATTGCAGTGCCTACACCGCTTTCACCAGCTCCTAAAACTACCAACTTTTGCATTATCTTATTTTTAAAGTAACAATTGCCAATACCGCCAACATCATTCCTACAATCAAAAAACGGGTTACTATTTTACTTTCGTGGTATCCTTTTTTTTGATAATGATGGTGTAAAGGCGACATCAAAAAAACCCTTCTGCCTTCGCCATATTTTCTTCTGGTAAATTTGAAATAAGCCACTTGTATTATTACCGATAAATTCTCTACTAAAAATATGCCTGCTAAAATTGGAATCAGCAATTCTTTTCTAACGGCTATGGCTAAAACTGCTATAATACCGCCAATGGTTAAACTTCCGGTATCGCCCATAAATATTTGAGCTGGATAAGTATTGTACCACAAAAATCCGATTAAAGCGCCTACTAAAGCACTGATAAAAATGGTCATTTCTCCAGAGTTTGGAATAAACATCACGTCTAAATAATTGGCAAAAACAATGTTACCAGAAACCCATGCAAAGATTCCTAAAGTTGCCACAATTATTGCAGAAGAGCCCGCAGCCAATCCATCAATTCCATCAGTTAAATTGGCACCGTTAGAAACCGCAGCAATTACTAATATTACAAACGGAATAAAAAATAACCAAGCATACTTTTGGTAATCATCACCCATAAATTTTACAAAATAGGCATAATCTAAGGTGTTATTTTTCATGAAAGGAATGGTTGTTTTGGTCGATTTCATTTCGGCACCAAACATTTTAGAGGTAGAAACTTCGGTGTGTATATGTGCTCTTTCTACTTTTTCTTTGATGGTAACCTGAGGGTGAAAATAAAACAAACTTCCCACGATTATACCTAAACCAACCTGACCGATAATTTTAAATCGACCTTTTAATCCTTCTTTATCTTTTCTAAATATTTTGATATAATCATCCAAAAAACCAATGGCTCCCATCCAAAGTGTTGCAATAATAAGTGTAACTACATAAATATTATTGAGTTTTGCAAAAAGAAATACAGGTATTAAAGTTGCTAATATGATGATGATTCCTCCCATTGTTGGCGTGCCAGTTTTTTCTTTCTGACCCACCAAACCCAAATCTCTAACCGATTCTCCTATTTGTTTTCTGCGTAAAAAATCAATAATTCTTTTACCGTAAATAGTTGATATCAATAATGCTAAAATAAAAGCAGCAGCTGAACGAAATGAGATGTATTGAAACAATCCTGCTCCTATAAAATCAAATTCTCTTTTTAAAAAATCAAATAAATAATATAACATAGTTCTTATTTTTTGAGTTCATCTAACAAATTTATTACTGTTTGTCTATCATCAAATTCAGTTCTTTCTCCTTTTATTTCCTGATAATTTTCATGTCCTTTTCCTGCAATCAAAATAATATCGCCTTTATTTGCGAATGAAACGGCTGTTTTTATGGCTTGTTTTCTGTCTAAAATGGATAAAACTTTGTGCTGATTTTGGGCTTCTACACCCAATTCCATTTCTAAAATAATTTGTTGTGGGTCTTCACTTCTTGGATTATCGGCAGTAAAAATAACTTGCTGACTTAATTGCGAAGCGATATGTCCCATTTTTGGGCGTTTATCTTTATCCCTGTCGCCACCACAACCCACTATTGTAATTATTTTTTCATTTCCTGTTCTAATTTGATTGATGGTTTCTAAAACATTAACCAAAGCATCGGGTGTGTGCGCATAATCTACCACCGAAATAATTCCGGTTTTAGAAATATCATATTGAAAACGACCGGCTACACTTTCCAAATTGCTCATAATTTGTAAAATTTCTAAAGAATCTAAACCCAATAAATCTGCCACTGCATAAATTGCCAGCAAATTAGATGCATTAAAATTTCCGATAAGTTTAGTCCAAACTTCCTTTCCGTTAATGTTAAGTAATGTACCGTTAAACTGTGTTTCTAATATTTTGGCTTTATAAGCTGCATTTGTTTTTAAAGCGTACGTTTGTTTTTGCGCTTCACAGTTCTGAATCATATACAATCCGTTTTTATCATCCACATTTACCAACGCAAAAGCATCCTCTGATAAACCATCAAAAAATGATTTTTTAACATCTCTATAAGCCGCAAATGTGTGGTGATAATCTAAATGATCATGTGTTAAATTGGTAAAAACGCCGCCTACAAAATTTAATCCGGTTGTTCTTTTTTGATGAATTCCATGCGAGCTTACTTCCATAAAACAATAATCTACACCTTCTTGCAACATTTCATCTAACAAAGCATTAAGCGAAACAACGTTGGGTGTGGTATGTGTTGCCTTAATTTCTTTCTGATTTATAAAATTTGTAACGGTTGATATTAATCCAACTTTAAAACCTGCTTTTTGAAATAAATGATACAACAAAGTTGCCACTGTTGTTTTACCGTTGGTGCCTGTAATTCCTATTAATTTTATTTTTTTTGATGGATTATCATAATAATTAGAAGCCATATAAGCCAATGCTTCTGTACTATCATCCACTAAAACATAGGTAACTTTATCAATAATCTCATTCGGAACTCTCTCACAAATAATGGCTTTTGCTCCGAGCTGAATGGCTAAATCGATGTATAAATGACCATCAACCTTCCATCCTTTTTGAGCGATGAAAACATCATTTTGTTTCAACAACCGCGTATCAAAAATCAACTGATTGATTTCAATATCAACACTTCCATAAATTTCATTAATGGAAACATTGTATAAAATATCTTTTAATTTTTTCATTTGTTTAATCAAAATTTATGAAACAATAAGGGTTATTTTTAATCCTTTTTTAATTTGTTCTCCTTGTTTTATTGACTGTTCTTTCACTTTTCCGTTGCCATTAAATGCTACATTTAATCCCAAATTTTCTAAAATTGAAACAGCATCCATAACAGACATCCCAACTACATCGGGCATTTGATTTGTTGTTGTATTTTGGTTGGTATAATATTTTTGATAATCATTTTCTAATAAAACAAAATTTGATTTATTGTTGTTATATATCGTAGTTTTTGGAGTGGCAGTATGTATTTTTTGAGCAATTTTTTGAAAAACCGGTGCAGAAACCAATCCACCATAATAACCTAAACTTTTTTCTGGGCTATTAATTACCACTATACATGAATATTTTGGGTTTTTAGCAGGAAAATAACCCACAAATGTGGATATATATTTGGTGTTTCCTGTCCAATATTCTAATTGAGTGGTACCCGTTTTCCCAGCCATAGAAAACTCTGAAGAGTAAATACTTTTTGCAGTTCCTCTTTTAACTGTGTTTTCTAAAATAGCTTGTACTTTACTAATGGTTTCTTGTGATGCAATTTTTGGATGTATAATTTGTTTGCCAAATTCCTCAACAACTTGATCTGCAACTCTTACTTCTTTAATAAACCTTGGTTTTACCATTTCACCATTGTTGGCAATTGCATTGTAAAAAGTTAGTGTTTGCAATGGTGTAATGTGTAAACCGTAACCATAAGCCATCCATGGTAATGAAAGTGCCGACCAATTTTTATCTGATGGATGCGGAATTTGTGGTTTTCCTTCGCCTTTTATTTCAAGATTTAGCGTTTCATTTAGTTTCATTTCGCGCAACTTATCTGCAAATTTTCTTGGATTAGTTCCATAATGTTTCATAATAAGTTTTACAATTCCAACATTTGATGAAACTTCTATCATTTTAGCGACAGAAATTTTTCCATAACCTCCCTTATGCGAATCTGTAATTTTTCTACCTCTAATAGCAATTACACCTTGCTCTGTATCTATAACGGTACTGGTATCAACTACTTTATCTTCTAAAGCCACTATTAAACTCATCAATTTAAAAGTAGAACCTGGTTCATGACCTTCAAAAATGGCATAATTTCTACTTTCGTAATAGGTATTTAATTTTGATTTTCCAAGGTTTGAAATGGCTTTAATTTCACCTGTTTTAGTTTCCATCACTACAACACTTCCATGGTTTGCTTGAAATTTTTCTAATTGCTCTAACAATGCATGATGGGCAATATCTTGTATATTTAAATCAATGGTGGTAACCAAATCTTTTCCATCTATGGGCTCAACTTCATTATTATCATTGATAGGTTTCCATAAACCTTTGGCAATTTTTTGCTTCATTCTCCAGCCAATTTTGCCATCTAAAAATGCGCTGTAAGCACCTTCTACTCCAACACTTCCTCTATGATCATCATAACCGATGGTTCTTTCAGCCACTTTTCCTACCGGATGTGCTCTTACCGTTCTTTGTTCAGCAATAAATCCGCCTTTATAAACTCCTTTATTAAAAATGGGGAATTTGCGCATTCTAACATATTCATTATGACCAATATTTTTGGTAATAAACAAATATCTATTTTTATTTAAGCGGGCTTTTCTGATGTAACTTTCGTAATGGTAAGGTGTTTTTCCTAACATTTTTGACAGTTCAGTTGCCAATCCGCCAATATGTTTTTCAAATAATTCCTCATTAACAGAAACGGCATCCATTCTAATGTCGTATTTATACATAGAGGTTGCCAACAGAATTCCATCAGCAGAATAAACGTTGCCTCTATTGGGGAAAATAGTATCGTTTCGCAGGGTTACTTTTTCAGAAAGTTTTCTATATTCTTCACCGTTTGTTATTTGGATATTGAAGATTTTCCAAAATATAACGATAAATAAAATGGTCATTATAAATGCCACAAAATACATCTTTTTCAATATGTTTTTGTCATTTGTTGCCATTTTACTTGCTTTCTTTTTTAACTATTTTAATTAAGTATGGAGGTTTTTGTACAGGTTTTAAACCCATATAATCAACTTTACTTTTGATGGTTGATTCTAATTTTAATTGCATTACAAAAGTGCGCGTATCAATATATTCTGCTCTCAATTCTTTAACCTGTTTATTAAGACGGGCAATTTCCATTACTTTTTTATCAACACTATGTGAACTTGCAATAACAAGCAAAAACAACAAAACAACATAAATGGTTATTCCCCAATTCTTTAGAGAATTTTCACCGGTAAGAAATTTACCTTTTAAAATATCAAATATGTTTTGTTCTATAGACATTTATGACAATGTTGCTATTCTTAGTTTAGCACTTCTGGCTCTGTTATTAATTTTTATTTCTTCTTTGGATGGCGTAATCATATTCCCCACTTTTTTTAGAGGTACCGAAAAATTTCCATAAAAATCTTTAATGGGTTCACCTTCAAACAAACCATATCTTATATATCGTTTTACCAATCTATCTTCTAGTGAGTGATAAGAAATGACACACAATCTTCCATCTTTATTTAACACTTCTGGTATTTGAAGTAAAAAATCTTTCAGCGCTTCCATTTCTTTGTTTACTTCTATTCTGATTGCTTGAAAAACTTGCGCAATTACTTTATGCTCTCTTCCTTGTGGTAAAAAACTTGCTAAAACTTGTTTCAGCTCAATACTAGTTTCTATTTTTTTAGTAGCTCTTTCTGTAACAATTTTTTTAGCCATGGCTCTGGCATTGTTCAGCTCTCCATATTGAAATAACAAACTACTAATTTGTTCTTCCGTATAATTATTGATGATTTCATAAGCCGAAAGTGATTCGCTGGTGTTCATTCTCATGTCTAATCTGCCTTCAAATCGGGTGGAAAAACCTCTTGCTGCCACATCAAATTGATGCGAAGAAACCCCTAAATCAGCTAAAATTCCATCTACTTTTTGAACACCCAAAAATTTCAAATGACGTTTTAAAAACTTAAAGTTTTTTGGAATTAACACAAAGCGCTCATCATTTAAAGCATTTTTTTGCGCATCTACATCTTGGTCAAAAGCATATAATTTGCCCTTTTCATTTAATTTTTCGAGTATCGCTTTAGAATGACCTCCGCCACCAAAAGTAACATCCACATATATACCATCGGGTTTAATATTTAAACCGTCAATACATTCTTTTAATAAAACTGGATTATGGTAACTCATGATTGTCAGCTATTTTATCTCCCATTACTTCCTCAACCAATGTTGCAAAATCAATTACAGCATCATCAATAGCATTTTCATACTTGTCTTTATCCCAGATTTCAATAATATTTACCGCTGATGATAAGACAATGTCTTTTGAAATTCCTGCAAAAACACATAAATCTTTTGGAATCAATAAACGATCATTTCCGTCTAATTCTACCATTTTTACGCCTGCAGTAAATCTTCTAATAAAATCATTGTTTTTTTTAACAAACCTGTTGAGTTGATTAATTTTTTGCATCATTAAATTCCACTCACTCATTGGATACAATTCCAAACATGGCTGAAAAACTGAACGTTTCAGCACAAAACCTTCTTGTAAGGAAGCTAAAAGTTGCTTTTTTAGGGGAGATGCTAGCATTATTCGCCCTTTTGAATCAACTTTGCACTCGTATGTACCGATTAGGTTTGTCATTATTGGATAGTTTTCAATTCAAAAATAAATAAATTTCTCCACAATTTACCACAATTTACCACTTTGTTGATAACTTTTACCTTAAAATCACATAATTTAATTTATCTTGTTGATTATCAATTTTTTAGGAAATGTTTGAATGATTTAATATCACGATAGGTAAAAAAATGTTATTTTGCGCAAAAAAGATTACATTTGTACACTTGATTAAATATTGAATCAATGATTTTGAAGCTTAAAAAGGAAAATAATTTTGATTATATAGAAGCCGGAGAAGGACAACCTATTATCGTTTTACACGGACTAATGGGTACTTTAAGTAATTTTGACTATGTCTTAAAACACTTTTCAACCAAAAATTACAGAATTATTATCCCTTCTTTACCTGTTTATGATTTGCCACTTTTAAAAACAAACGTAAAAAACTTGGCTAAATTCATCAAAAAATTTATTGAGTACAAACAGCTCAATGATGTTATTTTGATGGGTAATTCTTTAGGTGGACATATTGCTTTATACTATTCAAAAATCTATCCTGAAGATGTAAAAGCGATGATACTTACTGGTAGTTCTGGCTTGTACGAAAAATCTTTAGGCGATACATATCCAAAAAGAGGCAATTACGAATACATCAAACAAAAAACTGAAGAAGTGTTTTTTGATCCAAAAGTAGCCACCAAAGAAGTGGTAGATGATGTTTTTGAAACGGTAAATAATAGGATTAAAACTATCAAAGTTTTAGCAATTGCCAAAAGTGCCATTCGTCATAATATGGCTAAAGACTTACCAAAAATGACCATGCCAGTTTGTGTTATTTGGGGTAAAAATGATATTGTTACACCACCTATGGTTGGAGAAGAATTTCACAAATTACTACCTAACTCTGATTTATATTGGATTGATAATTGCGGGCACGTTGCCATGATGGAACAACCCGAAGAGTTTAATAGAATTCTTGAAGATTGGCTTACAAAAAGAAAGTTGTAATATTTCTTTGATATTAGAGCTAACAAATTAAATATTTTTAGACACAATTCTTTAGAAAAATTTACACATCCTAAAAGAATTAATCAAAAATTAAAAGATGAAAATTAAATCGGCAGAATTTGTAATTAGCAACTCTGATGTTTCTAAATGTCCGAAAGATAGATTGCCAGAATTCGCCTTTATTGGCAGATCAAATGTTGGTAAATCTTCTTTAATCAACATGCTTGTTGATAGAAAAAGCTTGGCCAAAACATCTGGAAAACCTGGAAAAACAAGACTTATCAATCATTTTAAAATCAATGAAAATTGGTTTTTGGTTGATTTACCTGGATACGGTTATGCCAAGGTTTCTAAAACTACCAAAGCAGATTTTCAATCGTTTATCAAAAAATATTTTACCGCACGCGAACAACTTTTATACGGATTTATCTTAATTGATGCTAGAATTGAGCCACAACAAATTGACATCGATTTTATGGAATGGCTTGGACTGAGTCAAATTCCGTTTTGTATTGTTTTTACCAAAACCGATAAAATTAGCAGTGTTGAACTTCAAAAAAATGTGGCGCAATACAAACGAACTTTATTAAAAACTTGGGAAGAATTTCCTCCTTATTTTGAGACCTCAGCAGAAACTGGAAAAGGAAAAGAAGAACTTTTAAAATTTATAGAGGAAACCATCAATGCGTATCCAATAGATAACTAAATTGCTCTAATTACCGTGCAAACATCTCTTGAAAATATTCAAATTTTATATGAAGACAATCATATCATTATTGTTAACAAACGAGTTGGAGATATTGTTCAGGGCGATAAAACTGGCGATATTCCGCTTAGTGAAATTGTAAAAAAATATATTAAAGTTAATTATCAAAAACCTGGCGAAGTATTTTTAGGAGTTGTTCACAGAATTGACAGACCTACATCTGGCATTGTATTATTTGCCAGAACATCAAAAGCATTGCAACGTTTAAATGAAATGTTGCGCGAAAAAAAAATTGAAAAAACATATTGGGCAATTGTTAAAAACACGCCACCAAAAGAGGCAGATACGCTTATACATTTTCTAAGAAAAAATCCGAAAAACAACAAATCAACCACCTAC
>CAMTWE010000198.1:0-1950 GCA_947085395.1 uncultured Bacteroidota bacterium
TAAATCAGCTTTGCAACAAAAAGGATATTTACTGGACGAAAGTGCCAATATAATTATTGGCAAAGTAGATGCTATTTTAGTGCTTAAAAACGGTAAATTAGAAGCCGGATCCGACCCACGAGGCGATGACAAAGCAGCGGGTTTTTAATTTTAAATTTTAAATGAAAAATGAAAAATGAAAAATAGTTTATAAAGTAATAATGTTCATAAAGTTCATAAAGTAATAATGTTTATAAATTGTTTAATTTGTTACAACTTTACAACTTTTAACTTTACAACTTTACAACTTTTAACTTTACAATTTAACAACTTTACAACATCTAAAATTTAACATTTTTCAACTTGAATCCTGATATATTAACATCCGAAGTACAAGAATTTATCAATGAAAATTTAAAAATTGATAGCGCTAAAATGGCTTTTAAAGGAAGTCCGTTTAAAGAAATTGCTGTACAAGAATTGATGAATCAACTTATTGCTAAAAATAAATGCATAGAAAAGCTTCCTACTTGGTTTAAAACACCTTTTATTTATTATCCACCTAAACTGAATATTGAGCAAACATCATCCGAAAAAACAGCGCACTACAAATCATCTTTAATAAGTGGCAAATCTATCATCGATTTATCGGGCGGATTGGGTGTAGATAGTTTTTACTTCGCCAAATCTTTTAAGCAAGTTACACACTGCGAAATTGATATTGAACTGTCTGCAATTGCATCTTACAATTTTAAACAACTCGGCGCATCAAATATCAATTGTATAAATGCTGATGGAATTTCAAATCTCGCCAATTCTAATGAACAATTTGATTGGATTTATATTGATCCATCGCGCAGAGATGAACCTACAAACAAACAAAGCGCAATTAATAATGGTAGGGTTTTTCAATTGGCAGCTTGTTTTCCTGATGTTCCCTCGCACTTATCCCTGCTTTTTGAACATGCAGCGCAAATTCTCATCAAAGTTTCCCCTTTTTTAGACCTCAAACTTGGTATAAAAGAATTGAAATTTGTAAAAGAAGTGCATATTGTTGCCGTTGACAATGAAGTAAAAGAATTACTTTTTATACTGATAAAAAATAATACCGATGCCGTTGCAGTAAAAACCATCAATATTTTAAGTTCAAGTGTTCAAACTTTTAATTTTTATTTGGATGCTTTAAAAAGTGATGTTCAGTACGAAAATCCGTTACAATATTTGTATGAACCTAATAAAGCCATTTTAAAGTCCGGAGCATTTAATTTAATTGCAACAACATTTAAACTTAATAAGATTGCCAACAATACCCATTTATACACCTCCAATGTTTTAATTGATTTTCCTGGAACTGTATATGAAATTTTAGATCAAATACCTTATAACAATAAAAAATTGAAAACAATATTACCCAATTTACAAGCCAATATTAAGATTAGAAACTTCCCAGACGCTATTAATACCATTAAAAAGAAAATGCAATTAAAAGATGGTGGCAATTTTTATGTATTTTTCACAACAAATAAAGAAGAAAAATTGACAGTTTTAGTTTCAAAAAAAGTATTATCTAAAAAATAGTCTTAAAAAACACACAATTTTTCAATAAATACTTTAAAAAATTCTAATTTTGTGGAATATATATGATAAAATTATATTTGTAAATTAAAAAATATACTTTTAAATTTACTTTGAAATTGAATTTTAAGATATATATTTACCATAAATAAAGGGAAATTTAGTAATGTAATGAAACTAATTAACCTTACGCTCTTTTTTTAGCAATCATAATTTATAATTTTGGCTTACTAACCTTTAAAATTTAAAATTATGAAAACTATTAAACTAGCTCTAGGATTATTTATGTTTGCTGCAGTAATATTTACCATTACTTCTTTTACCGCTTTAAATAACAATGATGAGCAAAACAACACACAAATTCAAAAGCAAGCTATCGAAAAAAGACTCTATCAA
>CAMTWE010000199.1:0-15557 GCA_947085395.1 uncultured Bacteroidota bacterium
ATAGCCCACCCAACAGAATTGGTACCTAAGTCTAGTCCTAAAATTTTTGTCATGTGATTTTAATTTAAATACAATTAGCAATTTTTAACGAGTGTTAAATATAGCAAAAAAAATGATTGTTAATTAAAATAAATTACTACATTTGAGATGTGAAAATTTTATTCTAATCTTTAATCTTATCACAATAAGGCTATATGCCGTAGATGAAAATCTTTAGTCCTGCTTCGGTAGGACTTTTTTTTAGTTATAGAATTGAGAAGTTAGCATTGAGAAGCGTACATTGTACGTCCCTGATATAGGATGTCCATTTTTCATTTTTAATTATCCACTATACATTATCCAAACTATAAAAAGCGCCTTTATTTTCTTTACGTGCTAATGATTGGGTTACAATTAAATAAGCAATGGCATTGATATTGCGCAACTCGCATAATTGCGGAGAGAGCTTTGTTTTATTGTATAGTTTTTCGGTATCTTGATACAAATAATTGAGTTGATCTAATGCTTTTTCCAAGCGTTCGTTAGACCTAACTATGGCCACTAAATTACTCATAATGGTTTGTACCATTTTACGATTGTGCGAAATTAAAATAAGCTCATCGGGTGCTGAGGTTCCTTCTTCATTCCACTCTGGAATTTTAATTGAGGTTCCTTCAAAATAAAAAGGATTTGAAATTATTTCTGTGGCAATTTTATCTGCATAAACCAGCGCTTCTAACAATGAATTGGATGCCAGTCTATTGGCGCCATGTAAACCGGTTCTAGAACATTCACCACAAGCAAAAAGGTTATTTATTGATGTTTTTCCTTTTTTATCAACTACTATTCCGCCACATAAATAATGAGAAGCGGGCACAACCGGTATAAAATCTTTGGCAATATCGACTCCAATTTGCAGGCATTTATCGTATATATTGGGAAAATGATTTTTAAAAGCATCGATATCTAAATGGGTACAATCTAAATAAACACAATCATCACCGGTTTTAATTATTTCTTTATTGATGGCGCGCGCAACGATATCTCTAGATGCCAATTCTGCCCGTTCATCCACATCTAACATAAATCGTTTTCCTTCTTTATTTCTAAGGTAAGCTCCAAATCCGCGCACAGCTTCAGAAATTAAAAATGCCGGACTTTCGCCTGGTCGGTATAAAGCTGTTGGATGAAACTGTACAAATTCCATATCAGAAATTTTTGCTTTGGCTCTAAAAGCCATTCCAATTCCGTCGCCGGTAGCAATAGTAGGGTTGGTAGTGGAGGCATAAACTTGCCCAATACCACCCGTAGCAATAATGGTTACTGGCGCAACATAGGTGTCAATTGTTTGGTTTTTTTGATTCATAATATAAGCGCCGTAACAATTGATTTTTTCTGCTAAATCAAACTCTTTTTTCCCTTCGGTATGATGTTCTGTAATTAAATCGATGGCAAAATGATAGGGCAACATGGTAATATTTGGAAGCAGTGAAATTTGTTGCAATAAGGTTAATTCAATTTCTAATCCGGTAATATCTTTATGATGAATAATTCTGTTGGCAGAATGTCCGCCTTCTTTTCCTAAATCTAAATCGCCTTTTTTATCAAAATCAAATGCAGCGCCCCAGTTGATTAATTTCATCAAACATTCTGGTGCTTCTTCAATAACCATTTTAACCACCTCAACATCATTTAAATAATCACCAGCTTTAAGGGTATCTTGTATATGACTTTCAAAAGAATCGAGTTTATCCCAAACAACGGCAATTCCGCCTTGGGCATATTTGGTGTTAGATTCACTTTCATCGGCTTTGGTAACCACAAAAACTTTTTTATTAGGAAAAGCTTTGGCTGTTTTTATGGCAATGGTAAGTCCCGCAATACCAGATCCTAAAATTAAAATATCGGTTTTAATTATACTCATTATTTTGCTGATATTGCTAACATTCGTTGAATGGGAATTAATGCTTTTAACCTGATATCTTCAGGAACCGTTACTTCTGGCAGTTCATATTTCAAACAAATATACAATTTTTGAAGCGTGTTCATTTTCATATACGGACACTCAGAACAAGCGCAAGTATTGTCTTCTTTGGCAGGCGCAGGAATCAACTTTTTATGCGGAACTTCTTTTTGCATTTCGTGTAAAATTCCGGCTTCGGTAGCCACAATAAATTCTGTAGCGGCATCATTTTTAACATAATTTATCATACCAGAAGTAGAACCAATATAAACCGCAGTTTTTAAAATATGTGCTTCAGATTCTGGATGTGCAATTATTTTTGCCTTCGGATTTTTTTGATGCGTTAACAACAATTTATCAATAGAAAATGCTTCATGAACAATACATGAACCTTCCCACAACAACATATTTCTACCCGTAATTTGATTGAGATAAGCGCCTAAATTTTTATCAGGTGCAAAAATAATGGGTTGCGCTAACGGAATTGAATCGATGATTTTTTTGGCGTTGGATGAGGTACAAGTAATATCGCTAATTGCTTTTACAGCGGCGGTTGTATTTACATAAGTTACTACCAAATGATTGGGATGTTTATCTTTAAATGCCTGTAAATCTGATGCTTCACAATCTTCTGCCAAGGAACAACCTGCATTAAAATCTGGAATAATTACTTTTTTGGATGGATTTAAAATTTTAGCAGTTTCTGCCATAAAATGAACTCCGGCAAAAACAATGATATCGGCTTCAACTTTTGCGGCTTCTTGCGATAATCCTAAACTATCGCCCACATAATCTGCAATGTCTTGTATGGCGGGTTCTTGGTAATAATGCGCTAAAATAACTGCATTTTTTTCTTTTTTTAGTTTGATAATTTCAGCAACCAAATCTATGGTTTTCGGAACTTCAACATCTAAAAATCCTGTTTCTGATAATTGTTGAATGGCAATTGGATATTCTAAACTCATCGCATTTAATTTGAAAATTCTAAACAAAAATAGTGCCTTTTTCTAATAATTTAGCATCATTCAATGAATATTGAGAAAAACAAGATTGATTTAACTTTTACAATCATGAAATAAAAATTTCATCTTAAGAATTATTAAGAATTGTGCTGTATGAACATCTGTATATTCTTCAACTGTTTTTTCTGTCATTTTTCTTTGTGTAGCTTTGTGATTTCTTGGTGGTTTTTGTGGCATAACTATAGCACAAAGCGATGCGCTGAGCACGCCGAAGTGAAACACAAAGTTTTATGTTCAAAGAAGTACAAAATTTTAAAATAGCACCTCAAAAAAAACTAAAACTTACTTTTAGCAGTTAGAAAACTTAGCTAAAATATTTCATTACAGTTATTATCTATTTTTTAAAACTTGGAAAATAGTATAACATTCATCAACCAAGGAATTTAAAGAATTTATAAACAGTCGATTTTAAATTTACTACCTTTGAAAATTGATTTTAACATCAGTAAATAAATAAATTATTAGCAATTAATGAATCAACTTTTAGACAAACACGGCAGAACTATTTCTTATTTGCGATTGGCCATCACCGATCGTTGTAATTTACGCTGTCAGTATTGCATGCCAGAAGTTGGAAATAAATTTGTAGAACGGGAACAATTGTTGACGTTTAAAGAAATGTACCGCATTACGCGCGTTTTAAGCGAGTTGGGAATTGATAAAGTTAGACTTACAGGCGGTGAACCTTTTGTTAGACATGATTTTATGAATTTTTTAGAAATGTTGTCTTTTAACGAACATTTAAAAG
This sequence comes from uncultured Bacteroidota bacterium, assembly GCA_947085395.1. Classification (GTDB taxonomy): domain Bacteria; phylum Bacteroidota; class Bacteroidia; order Flavobacteriales; family Flavobacteriaceae; genus JAGXRT01. The sequence continues at coordinate 3,713 of CAMTWE010000199.1, forward strand.
AAATAAACATCACCACCAACGGCGTTCTTTTGCCAAAATATCTTACTGAAATTGAAAAACTTTCTAAAATAAAATCGATTAATTTAAGTTTGGATACCTTAAATTCCAGTCGATTTAAGAAAATTACGCGTCAAGATTCTTTTGCTGAAGTGATGGAATCATTTAATTTTTTAAAATCATCCAAAAAAATCAAGCTCAAACTCAATTTTGTAGTACAATCTGAGGTTAATACCGATGAAATAATAGATTTTATTGAGCTTACCAAAACCGAAAATATAGCCGTCAGATTTATTGAAGAAATGCCTTTTAACGGAATTGGTCAAAGAAAAATCCAAAAATTATGGGATTTCAACACTATTTTAGCACATATTCAACAACATTTTACTGCAATAGAACCGGTTATTGCTGATAAATCATCAACTTCTATCAATTATAAAATTCCGACTTATAAAGGTACTTTTGGCATCATTCCCGCTTTTACAAGAACCATTTGTAACGATTGCAATCGCATCAGAATAACCTCAACCGGCATGTTTAAAAATTGTTTGTTTGATGAAGGTGTTTTTAGTGTGCGTGATTTTATCAGAAAAGGCGCAACGGATGATGATTTAAAAGAACTTTTTATAAAAACCGTTCATCATAAACCAGAAAACGGATTTGTAGCCGAACAAAATAGAAAAAATACTACCATTAATGAAAGCATGTCTAATATTGGTGGCTAAAAATTAGTGTAAAATGAGTTTAATCAGTGTACAAGAAGCAACTTCTATCATCTTAAATCACACCCAAGATTTTGGAGGAGAAATGGTTTCACTAACCAATTCATGGAATCGTATTTTAAAAGAACCGATTGTTGCCGATAGAGATTTTCCGCCTTTTAACCGAGTAAGCATGGACGGAATCGCCATTTCTAAATCATGTTTTGATAAAGGATTGCGTAGTTTTAAAATTGAAACTATACAAGCGGCAGGAAGCGAACAAACAACACTCCTTAACACTGAGAATTGTATAGAAACCATGACCGGCGCCATTTTACCAAAAAATACAGATGCTGTTATTCCATATGAACAAATTACCATTAAAAATGGCATTGCTACGATACAATTAAATGAAGTTGATTTTTTTAAAAATGTTCACGCTCAAGGTTTTGACCAACAAAAAGGGACTTTGTTAATCAATAAAAATACGCTCATTGGCGCTGCAGAAATTGGCGTTTTAGCCACCGTTGGGAAAAACATGGTAAAAGTGGCAAAACAACCTAAAATTGCCATCATTTCTACAGGAGATGAGTTGGTAAATATTGATGAAACTCCAACATCCTATCAGATTAGAAAAAGCAATGTGTATTCGGTTTTGGCTTTGTTAAACAACTTAAACTTAAATGCTACTATTTTTCACATCAAGGATGATGCAGCAATTTTACAGCAAGAAATAAATCAACTTTTGAAAGATTTTGAAGTACTTATATTTAGTGGCGGTGTTAGCAAAGGTAAATTTGATTTTATACCAAAAGTTTTAGCTATTTTAGGCGTAGAAAAACACTTTCACAGTGTACAACAAAAACCTGGAAAACCTTTTTGGTTTGGTACAAAAGTTTACACAGAGCCCAATTTAAGTGCTAAAACTATTTTTGCTTTTCCAGGAAATCCGGTGGCTACCTTTTTAAATTTTATGAAGTATTTTAAACCTTGGTATTTTAAATCGATGGCATTAAATTTTGAAAACCAACAATGGGCAGTTTTAGCAGAAGATTTTGAATTTAAAGCCAATTTAACCTACTTTTTGCAAGTTAAAATTAGCAATCAAAAAGGTGTTTTATACGCAAAACCCATCATGGGAAATGGCTCTGCAGATTTAGCAAATTTGATAGAAGCCGATGGTTTTTTAGAATTATCAGCCGAACAAACCGAATTTAAAAAAGGAAGTTCTTTTCCTTATTTAGCATACAGAACCTAAAAATATAAACTATGGATTTTTCACATATCAATAAAAAAAATCAACCTAAAATGGTGAATGTGGGCGATAAAAAAATAAGTCCACGAAAAGCAATTGCAAAAGCCCATATGTTTTTAGGCGAAGAATTGATTAGCTTATTTACAGACAATGAATTGGTTACAAAAAAAGGAGCCGTTTTTCAAACAGCCATTATTGCCGGAATTCAGGCGGTTAAAAAAACAGCAGATTTAATTCCGATGTGCCATCCATTGTTTATTGATGGGGTAGAAATCGATATAAAAATTATCAACAAAACAGCTATTGAAATTTTTTGCGAGGTAAACATGGAAGGAAAAACCGGCGTAGAAATGGAAGCTTTAACAGGTGTTACTGTAGCCGCTTTAACGGTTTATGATATGTGTAAATCAGTTTCAAAAGCAATGGTTATTAAAGAAATTTTGTTGTTAGAAAAAACCGGCGGAAAGTCTGATTTTAAAATGTAAAATTAATAAATGACTAAACATCAAAAACATACAAAATTACCTTTGCGCAATTTCGGACAATTTGCTGTGAATGAAATGGCTGTTTTAGGAAGTTCTTGTAGTGTTATTTCAACTTTTGTAAAAGAAATTTCGGCAACATTAAATCTGTATAAAATTGCTTATATTGATGCATCACATGAAGAAAATAAAGAAATTTTGGTGGTAAATCAATTTACTTTTCATGACAATAATTCACTGTTAACTCAAAAACAAATACTTCACAATCCATTTCAATATTATCAAGAATTTGCAGGTTTTGACCTAACTTTTATCAACGGAAATCACTTTCAAGGTAAAAAACATATCATTATTCTTGATGATGCTAAATCAACTTCACTTTTAAAAAGAATCGACCAAATTACGGAAATAGTTTGTTTGATAAAAAAGGATGAAAATTTGAGTATTTATCCATTTTTAAAGGATAAATTTCAAAATATTGAGGAAATTCCAATTTTTAATTTGGATGATATTCCGCTAATTAGCCAGCTTCTTTTACAGAAAATTGAGCAAGAAATTCCGATTTTAAATGGACTCGTTTTAGTAGGCGGAAAAAGTGAACGCATGGGAACCGACAAAAGTTCTTTAGAATATTTCGGCACCTCGCAACGCGAACATTTGTTTAATTTATTGCAAAAAACTGTTGCTGGCGATGTTTTTATTTCATCAAGAAAAGAACAAGATATTAACCATCAAAACCTAATTCCAGATACATTTTTAGGATTAGGACCGTTTGGTGGCATTTGTTCGGCTTTTATGCAACATCCCAACAATGCGTTTTTAGTAGTCGCCACCGATTTACCTTTTGTTGATGAAAAATTACTTCAATTACTCATCAGCAAAAGAAATCCGACAAAAATTGCCACCACTTTTATAGGGAAAAACAATCCGTTTCCCGAGCCGTTAATTAGCATTTGGGAGCCAAAATCTTATCCAATATTACTACAATATTTAAGTATGGGCTATACTTGTCCGAGAAAAGTATTGATTAATGCTGAGGTAGAATTGGTAACAATTGACGAAGATTTCTTGAGAAATATCAATACCTTGGATGAATATGAACAGGTAAAAAAGGAGTTAAAAAACAAATAATTTTGCTTTAAAAAGATGGATAAACCAAGCTTTAATCAGTTATACGAACGTCAAATTACTTTAAAAGAAGTAGGAAATGAGGGTCAGAACTTATTACAAAAAGCCAAAGTTTTAATTGTTGGCTGTGGCGGATTAGGCAGTACAGCAGCTGTTTATTTGGCGTCAAGTGGCGTTGGAAATATCCATTTAATAGATTTTGATGTGGTATCAGTTTCCAATTTACACCGTCAGGTTTTTTATGGATTGCATGATGTTGGCAAACCTAAAACCACTTGTTTAAAAAATTATATCGAATCTATTTCTCCATTTGTACAGGTAAAAACTTCTGAAATTACGGTACAAAAAAACAATGTAACAGCGCTTATCCAAGAGGTAGATATTGTGGTAGATTGCACCGATCAATTGCACACAAAATACTTATTAAATGATGCTTGTGTATTGCATCAAAAAACATTGGTTTACGGTTCTTTATATAAATTTGATGGTTATGTGGCAACTTTTAATCATGAATTAGAAAACGGAAATCGAACGGCAAATTTGCGCGATGCTTTTCCAGAAATTCCAGAAAAACTTCCGCCTACTTGCACAGAAACGGGTACTTTAAACACAATTGTCGGAATTATTGCTTTAACTCAGGCCAACGAAGTATTGAAATTAATATTAAAAAAAGGGAGTTTATTAACCGATAAACTATTTATTTACAACAGCTTACATCACACTATTCAAAATATAAAAATTCTAAAAAGATTTTCTAAAGACGATTATTTAACATTTTTTGAAAAAGAATCTTACCATTTAACTGCAAATTGTGATGTAAAAGCTTCAATTCATAAATTAAATGCCGAGGAATTTTGGGATAAAATGAAACAAGATAATATCGTTGTATTGTCTTTTAGTGGCAATTTACCACTAAAAAAATATGCAGATAAAGTAATTCGTTTACCATATTTTAGTTTTGACCCATTTAGAATGCCCATCAAACCAAATCATGAATATATTTTAATATGTTTAAAAGGTGCTTTGAGTTACGATGCGGCGCTTGCTTTAGTAGAAGCACATCCAGCATTGATAGTATATAACTTAGAAAACGGAATAGCATCTCTTAAATAATAATGATTAAAAAAATAAGTAAAAATGAACATCCTTACAGAAAATCAACAAAAAATAAAAAAATTAATTACTGTTATTTCAATCTTAATTCCACTTGTAATTGTACTACTTTTCCAAGTAAAGTTTGAAGGTAATTTTTCTTATTTACCGCATGTTTATGCAGTAATCAATGCATTAACTGCATTGGTTTTAATTTTTGCAGTATATTTTATCAAAAATGGCAACCGAAAAATGCATGAATTATTGGTTAAATTTGCTTTTCTTTTATCGATCAGTTTTTTAGTGATGTATATTCTTTACCACGCCACTAGCGATGCTACAAAATTTGGAGGCGAAGGAGCAATTCGATATCTCTATTTTTTTATTCTGATTAGCCATATTCTATGTTCGATTATATTGATTCCTTTGGTACTTCATACTTATTTTAGAGCATTTATAAATGACATAGAAGGCCATCGAAAAATAGCGCCATTTACCTTCATCCTATGGGAATATGTAGCCATAACTGGTGTAATCGTATATTTTATGATTGCTCCTTATTATCAATAACAAAAATGATTTTAATACTTAACTATTAAAATTATTGTTATATTTTTAATTAACATTACTTATTTTTATCTACTTATAAATAAAAATTATCTAACAGTTATTTTTTAATGTTTACTATTGCATACATTGTCCCTGAAATTGAAATTAAACAACAATGCATTATACAACTTTACAGCGTTCAATTACGCACGTTTTAATCGCTAAATTTTCAGATTACCAGCAATTGGTAAAAGTCCGACTTACCACGTCTGTTACATTTTCTGCTGGAATTGGTTATGTTTTGGCTAGCAATTCTGTCAATTTTTTACATTTAGGAATCTTGCTTTTAGGCGGATTTTTAATCACTGGAGCCGCCAACGGATTGAATCAAATTTTTGAAAAAGATTTGGATAAATTGATGACAAGAACGGGCAACAGACCCGTTGCATCAGGAAGATTAACGGTAATTGAAGCTTATACGGTTTCACTAATTTTAGGAATTATTGGTGCTTTTTTACTCAATTATTTCTTCAATTTTTTAGCGTCTATGATAGGTGTTTTATCACTTATAATCTATGCTTTTATCTATACGCCACTTAAACAAAAATCGCGTTTAGCAGTGTTTGCTGGCGCTATAGCTGGCGCTGCGCCTCCAGTAATTGGTTATGTTGCCATTACCGGAACTATAGATATGTGGTGTATCTTACTTTTTACCTTACAATTTATTTGGCAATTTCCCCACTTTTGGGCCATTGCATGGATGTTAGATGATGATTATAAAAAAGCCGGATTTAGATTATTACCATCACTTAAAGGAAGAAATAAATTTAGTGCGCTTATTACTTTTTTATCAACAAGCTTAATAATACCATTGGTGTTATTTTTTTATGTTAAAAACTATGTAGGTTTAACAATCGGATTGTTAATGCTTATTTTAACCATCCATTTTACGTATCAATCTTATCAATTGTATCGAACAAAAAATATGGAAAGTGCCAAAAAACTTATGTTTGGTTCCTTCTATTATTTGCCCTTGGTTCAAATTTTATTGATAATATCAAAATACTTATAAAATAATTATACTGATTTAAACAAAATAATTATGTTATTACTTTCAGCATTTGCATTTATTTTAATTCTATTTCTAATAACTTTCATTTATTTAAAAGGAAGTGATTTTAAAGAAATGTTTAAAGAAAACCCCGATGATTTAAAATTTGATGAACAAGAAAATAAAATCCAAGGATGGCTTTTTGTAGCTTTTGGGGTCGGATTTTTGTTGTTTATTCTCTTTCTAATTTTTAAATGGGGTGGTTCATTATTGCCAAAAGCGGCATCCGTTCACGGAACAGAAGTAGATTCATTAATGTTGTTAACAGGCATCATTATCGGTATTGTTTTCTTGGTTACACATGTGTTGCTATTTGCGTTGGTTTATAAATATGCCTACAATAAAAATAGAAAACCAACTTTTTTTACCCATAATTTAAAATTAGAACTACTTTGGACAGCTATACCAGCATTGGTTTTAGTATTGTTAATCTCTATAGGTTTATACAATTGGAATTCAATTATGAAACCTTTGGATGATAAAGAAGATAAAGTTTTAATTGAAATCTATGCAAAACAATTTGATTGGACCGCTCGTTATGCAGGAAAAGATGGAAAATTAGGACGAGCCAGTGTTTTTTTGATAAAAGGCAATAATTTTTTAGGAATAGACACCACTGATGTTGTTTCTTTTGATGATAAAATCATTAAAAATGAGTTTCATCTACCTGTAAACAAACCAGTGCAATTTGTATTTAGATCGCAAGATGTAATACACAGTGCTTATATGCCTCACTTTAGAGCTCAAATGAATTGTGTACCGGGCTTAAAAACCCAATTCAATTTTACCCCAAAATATACCACACAAGAAATGAGAAGAATTACCAAAAACCCTGATTTTGATTATGTGCTTTTATGTAATAAAATATGTGGAATGGCACATTTTGCGATGAAAATGAAAATTGTGGTAGAAAGTCAAGAAGATTACGACAAATGGTTAGCGAGTAATCCAACTTTTAAATAAAAATAGAAATAAAATTTAATATTTATGGCTAATTCAGCAATTGCACATCAAGAAAGTTTTATCTCAAAATACATCTTTTCTCGCGATCATAAAATGATTGCAAAACAATTTATGATTACCGGATTTACCATGGGATTCATCGGTATTGTCATGTCCGTTTTATTCAGATTACAATTAGGATGGCCAGGAGAAAAATTCTGGATAAATGATTTGTTATTAGGAAGTTGGGCAAATGGCGGCGTTATTGCACCCGATAAGTATTTGGCATTGGTAACCATGCACGGAACCATCATGGTTTTCTTTATGTTAACAGCAGGTTTAAGCGGAACTTTTAGCAACTTATTAATTCCACTACAAATTGGTGCGCGCGATATGGCATCTGGATTTATCAATATGTTGTCTTATTGGATATTTTTTGTTTCCTGTATTGTAATGTTAGTTTCTTTAGGTGTTGAAGGTGGTGCCGCTTCTGCCGGATGGACCATTTATCCGCCTCTTAGCGCTTTACCAGAAGCCATTCCTGGTTCAGGATTAGGAATGACTTTATGGCTTGTTGCCATGGCACTTTTCATTACTTCCTCTCTTATTGGTAGCTTAAATTATATTGTAACCATTATCAATTTAAGAACTAAAGGAATGAATTTTATGCGTTTACCTTTAACTATTTGGTCATTTTTAGTGACTGCAATTTTAGGCGTTTTATCATTTCCTGTTTTATTATCGGCTGTTTTATTGCTCGTTTTTGACCGAAGTTTCGGTACCAGTTTTTATTTATCAGATATTTATATTGCCGGACAAGCATTAGAACGTTTTGGAGGAAGTCCCATTTTATTTCAGCATTTATTTTGGTTTTTAGGCCATCCAGAGGTTTATATTGTGTTATTACCATCACTCGGTATTACTTCTGAAATAGTATCAACCATGTCTAGAAAACCAATTTTTGGCTATAAATTTATGATTGGGTCTATTTTAGCCATTGGCGGTTTATCATTTATTGTTTGGGGGCATCATATGTTTGTTACCGGTATGAATCCATTTTTGGGCGCTGTATTTACAATAACAACACTGCTTATTGCCATTCCATCTGCTATTAAAGTATTTAATTATTTAACCACTTTGTGGCGTGGAAATATTATTTTTTCACCTGCAATGTTATTCAGTATCGGATTGATTTCAACCTTTATAACCGGCGGATTAACAGGTTTAATTTTAGGCGATGCTACTTTAGATATCAACGTACACGACACTTATTTTGTGGTAGGACATTTTCATATTGTAATGGGATTGTCGGCTGTTTTTGGAACATTTGCCGGAGTTTATCATTGGTTTCCAAAAATGTTTGGTAAAATGATGAACAATACTTGGGGGCAAATTCATTTTTGGATAACCATTGTTACCGCTTATGGTGTGTTTTTCCCAATGCACTTTTTAGGTTTGGCAGGCGTTCCAAGACGCTATTACACCAATTCTACTTTTCCTATGTTTGATGATTTTGTTAACCTAAATGAAATCATCAGTATGTTTGCCATTGTTGCATTTATCGGTCAATTTATTTTTATCTTTAATTTCCTTTACAGCATCTATAAAGGCAAAAAAGCAACTCAAAATCCATGGAATAGCAACACTTTAGAATGGACTACACCTGTTGAGCATATTCATGGAAACTGGCCAGGAGAAATTCCTGAAGTACATCGTTGGCCATACGATTATAACAAACCGGGTTATGAAGAATTTATACCACAAAATATACCTTTAAAAGAAGGTGAAACCCAAAGCAGTCATTAATAAACGGTATCATGGAAAATAATTTATCAATATCCAATTACAGATTTTCTGAAAATAAAAAAGCTTTAGAACCGCTTTTATGGATTGGATTAGTGAGCATTATCATGTTTTTTGCCGGCTTAACCAGCGCCGTAATTGTGAGCAGTACAAATGCTTCGTGGAAAATGTTTTCATTGCCAAATACATTTTTGTATAGTACAATCGCAATCATTTTAAGCAGTTTAACCTATCAAATTGGTTTTATGTTGGTTAAAAAAAACAATGTAATAGTTCCAAAACTACTGTTTATAACCACTTTAATTTTAGGATTAGCATTTATATATTTTCAATATATTGGTTTGTCTAACTTATACCAACAAGGTGTTTATGCTACTGGAAGTCAAAGTTCTAATTCTAGTTCCTTTTTTTATGTATTAACCGTTTTACATGTGGTTCATTTATTATTCGGAATTATAAGTTTAGGAGTCGTAAGCACAAAATCAATGATGAATAAATACAACCGTGACAACTTTTTAGGAATTAAATTAAGTTTAACCTATTGGCATTTTTTAGGATTACTATGGCTGTACTTATTCTTTTTTTTAACAAATATGATGTCTAATTAACTACAATATTATGTCTCAAACCAATAATACAGAAGAAAAATCAAATTGGAACGGAGGAATTTCACCCTTTAAAACCAGCTATGGAAAACTGATGATGTGGTTTTTCTTGGTTTCTGATGCGCTTACTTTCACCGGATTTTTAGTCGCCTACGGATTTTATCGCCATTACTTTATTGATATTTGGCCCAGTGCCGAGAATGTTTTTACCCATTTCCCTTTTTTAGACGGAAATCATCCTTTGTTGTATGTAGGATTGATGACTTTTATCTTAATTATGAGTTCGGTTACCATGGTTTTAGCCGTAGAATCTGGACAAAGATTACACCATAAAGGCGTAAAAATATGGCTTGGATTAACCATTATTGGTGGACTTATTTTCTTGGGTTCTCAAGCTTGGGAGTGGGGTCATTTTATTAAAGGAACCAAAGATGGCGCCGTACAATTAGAAAAAGGATATTATCAATTACCCAATGGCGAAGTAAAATCAACCAACGGAATTATAGCGCGCTGGGAAGATGCATCAAAAAAAACATTAATCTTGCCTTGGCAAAATGAAGCTGGTTATTACAAAGTTTCTGGTGATGAATTAACTAAACTCACCAAAAATAGTATTCAGGTTAACGGCGCCAATTTAGCTATAAATGAATACGGACATAAACTATTTGGAAACTTTTTCTTCTTTATTACTGGTTTTCACGGACTCCATGTTTTAAGTGGTGTAATTCTGAATATAATTGTATTATTGAACGTATTTAAAGGAACTTATGAAAAAAGAGGGCATTATGAAATGACAGAAAAAGTGGGACTTTATTGGCATTTTGTAGATTTAGTTTGGGTATTTATTTTCACATTCTTCTATTTAATTTAAAAATATTATGGAACAACAAGATGAAGCATTGCGATATTACCATCGTAAAACGGAGCAAGAAGGCAAGCAAACAAGAATTTTAATCTGGCGGATTTTCTGGATTTTATTGGCCGTAACTATGCTTGAAATAATCCTTGGACTTTATTATAAAGAATGGCAACTTTCGTGGTTTTTTGTTAAAAACACTTTTTTATTGCTAACGGTAGCAAAGGCATATTTAATTGTTTCGTATTATATGCACTTAAAATATGAAAAATCATTTTTGATAAAAATCATCATCATTCCGTATGTAATTATTGGTGGTTATTTGATTGCACTCCTTCTAAATGAAGGAAATTATTCTGAGGTCATGCATCAATGGCTTTGGTAAAAACTAACTTTATGCAAATCTTTAAAAAAAATAATTTAATTGTGTTGGCTATCATTGCATTGCCATCTATTTTTTATTTTGGCTTAAGCACTGGGAATCACCAGTATAAACGACTTCCAATTTATGGTGAAAATCAAGAAATAATTAAAATTAAAAAATCGACTAAAGTTTTTTATACTTTACAAAATTTTAGTTTTATCAATCAAAATCATAAAGTTTTTTCTTCGGATGATTTAAAAGATAAAATTACCATTATCGGTTTTTTTAATAAAAATGATGCAACTACTACACCGCAGATTTTGACCAATCTTAAATACCTGCAACAGAAGTTTAACAATCAAAATAAAAATGTGCAATTTTTAGCCATTTCTACTACTGAATTAAACACAAATCAGCTGAAAGAAATGGCACAAAAAGTAACTAAAAATAGTGAAAATTATTATTTTGTTACTTCAAATCAAGCTACAATTAATGATTTTATCAAGCATAAACTATATTTAAAAAATGTGGAGGATAACAACATTCCAACCGATTTGGTTTTAATTGATTTTAGAGGACGAATTAGAAGTTATTTTGACGGAACGGTGCATAGAACCGTAAAACAAGATCTTACAGATGCTATTGATATCTTATTAAAAGAACTTTTTGTACCTTTAAAGGAAGATAGAAAACCTTTGATTACTACTAAAAAACCTTAATTAAAAATGAAATTGAAATTCATAATTCTGATGTTTTTTTTATTATCATTTGATATATTATTTGCCCAATGCGCAATGTGTAAAGCAACTTTAGAAGCAGATATAAACCATGGTAATATTAGTGCCAAAGGAATTAATAATGGTATTTTATACCTTATTTTCATACCTTATTTCTTAATTGTAACCGTTGGTTATTTTATGTATAAACATTTTAAATCGTAAAATTAGATGCGATTAAAAA
>CAMTWE010000200.1:0-12923 GCA_947085395.1 uncultured Bacteroidota bacterium
GGCCAGTTAAAAACTACAATTTCATTGCGTTTAATATTTTGAAATCCGGGAATACGAAAATAAGGTAAAGATGGTTTTTTTAGATAGGATGGAATTTTTAAAAAAGGGATGGTATCGTGTACCATTGGCATTCCAACAGTTGTCATGGGGGTGCGTGCGCCGTAATGAAATTTACTCACAAAAAGAAAATCGCCCACCAACAATGATTTTTCCAAAGATGAAGTTGGAATGGTATAGGGTTGCATAATATAAGTGTGGATAATGGTAGCGGCAACAACAGCAAAAACAATAGAGCTAATCCATTCTCCGGTTTCTGTTCTGGGTGTTAAACTTCTGTTTTCAATGTATTTAGCATCCGTAAAATAATTGATATAAATGATATACAATCCGCCAGTAAAAATAGCTAAAAGTGTATCTTTTCGGTGATGAAAACCGAAACTTCTAATGGTTTCAACCCAAATTACAGGAAACATCAATAAATTGATAATGGGGATAAATAACAAAATAACCCACCATTTTGGTCGGTTAATAATTTGCATCAAAACAATGCCATTGTAAATAGGAATGGCGGCTTCCCACGGTTTTCTACCGGCACGTTGGTACAATTTCCAAGTTCCGATAAAGTGAATTATTTGTACAATCAAGATGAAAAATAACCATTGTGTAAGTGTCATATCCTAATTTTTTTAAGTTGATTATTTAAATTCCCAAAACGTCTTTCATGGTAAAAATACCTTTTTTACCCAAAAGCCATTCGGCTGCAATGATGGCTCCTAAAGCAAAACCATCTCTGTTAAATGCTGTGTGTTTTATTTCAATTTCATCATTATCTGAGGCGTAAATTACAGAATGGGTGCCCGGTGTTGTGCCAATTCTTTGTGCGGTAATACGCAAATCTTCTTTGTTATCCGGATTTAAAGCCCAAGTAGTTTTGTCAGAATTTTGGATGATTTGTTCTGCTAAAGTGATGGCAGTTCCGCTTGGTGCATCCAACTTTTGGGTATGATGAATTTCTTCAATACTCAAATCATATTGTTTAAATGGACGCATCATCTGAGCCAATTTGATATTCAATTCAAAAAATAAATTAACGCCCAAACTAAAGTTAGAAGCATAAATAAATGCGCCATTTTTTTGATGGCATAAATCTTTCATGTCTCCAAATTGCGAAAGCCAACCCGTAGTTCCAGAAATAACAGGAATATTATTTTCTAAACATAGCTTAATGTTGCCAACAGCAGCTTCTGGTGTGCTGAATTCTATGGCTATATCGATTGACTTAATATTGTCAATTATGAGATCAAATTCTTCTTGTAGATTATTAATTTTTAACACAATTTCGTGTCCACGGTCTAAAGCAATTTTTTCAATTACTTTTCCCATTTTTCCGTAACCAAACAAAGCAATTTTCATAGGTAATTATTTTTTAGTTTTTTTTTATTTCAACCCGAAATATCGGGACAGCTTATGGAATACGCCAGTTTGATTACTATATTTTCATCAAAGTTTGTTTTTTTGCAAACATGGCTATTTCATAACTATAATTCTATTTTAAATGAAGCCCCAACTATGGGTTTGTTTGATATATCATGTTGGATTAACTTCGGATTAAACGACAAATTATCATCAATGTTAAACTGAATTAAATGTGCATTTACACTGGCTTCAACTATTTGAAGCACATAAAACAATCCGGTTACCAACAGCGATAAATCCCTATCTTTTTTAAAACTTTTTTGAGCAGTAATAAGTGCATTGTTTGATAAAGTTATGCTTCCATCATCTTTTGTAAACTCATCTTGTTTTCCTGCCAATCGCAATTTATAAGCAGTTCTATACCGATTGTAGGCGGTATCGTTAAAATCATATACATAAATAGAAGTTCCAATAGCAGCATAAACAAAAGGAATTTTCCAATATTTTTTGTTGTAGGCCTGTCCTAAACCCGGTAATACAGCAGAATAAAAAGCTGCTTTTGCGGGTGCAAGCGGATTGTATTCTACACTTCTTATAGAATTTAAGTCCGTTTTTTTATCGCTTTTCTCTTGAGCATTAATATTTGCTGAAAAGAAAAGAATAAATAACGATAAAAATAAGGTGTTTAAATTCACTATTGAAATAAATTTTTAATCTTGTCAAATTCTGCTTCGGATGAAAAAGGAATGGTAATTTTTCCTTTACCTTTTCCGCTCCATTTTATTTCTACTTTAATTCCTAAATATTGAGAAATATGTTGCGCACCATTTTTAATATTTATAGGTGTTTCGTCTTTTTTAGCAACACTTTTTTCTGGAGATGCTATTTCTTTTAATTTTTGAACCAATTGTTCAGTCTGACGTACCGATAAATGATCTTTGATGATTTTTTCGTAGATATCTAGCTGTATTTCAGTATCTTCTATGTTAATTAATGCGCGTCCGTGACCCATTGATAAAAATCCATCGCGCATACCAGTTTGTACAATTGGGTCTAATTTTAACAATCGTAAATAATTGGTAACAGTAGATCGTTTTTTACCAACTCTGGCGCTTAATTCTTCTTGTGTTAATTTAATTTCTTCAATTAATCGTTGGTATGAAAGTGAAATTTCTATAGGATCTAAATCTTTACGTTGGATATTTTCTACCAAAGCCATTTCCAACATTTCTTGGTCATTGGCAATTCTGATATAAGCCGGAATGGTTTCTAATCCTAAGTATTTTGAAGCTCTATAACGACGCTCACCCGATACCAATTGAAACTGATTTCCTTCTAATTTGCGAACGGTAATGGGCTGAATTACACCCAATTCTTTGATAGAATTGGCCAACTCTTGTATTGCTTCTTCATTAAAATTACTGCGAGGTTGAAATGGATTAACTTCAATAGAGTTTAATTCTATTTCAACAATGCTACCAACAATTTTGTCGGCATTTTTATCTTTAATCGAAGTAATATCAGCACTCGGATCTTTTAATAAGGCAGATAAACCCCGTCCTAATGCTTGTTTTTTTACTGCTTGCGCCATTTTATGAATACTTTTTAAGAATTTCTTCTGCTAAGTTAATATAATTTACTGCACCTTTACTAGTGGCATCAAATGAAATAATACTTTCGCCAAAACTTGGGGCTTCGCCTAATTTAATATTGCGTTGGATGATGGTTTTGAAAACCATATCTTGGAAATGTTTTTTTACTTCTTCTACCACTTGGTTTGAAAGTCTTAATCTAGAATCGTACATGGTTAACAACAATCCTTCAATTTCTAAATCGGCATTGTGAATTTTTTGTACACTTTTTATGGTATTTAAAAGTTTTCCTAAACCCTCTAAAGCAAAATATTCGCATTGTATCGGAATGATAACAGAATCTGCTGCTACTAAGGCATTTAAAGTAATTAAACCCAATGATGGAGCGCAATCAATCAAAATATAATCGTACGAATCTTTGACAGATTGTAATGATTTTTTAAGATTATATTCCCGTTCTTCTTTATCTACCAATTCAATTTCTACCGCTACTAAATCTATGTGAGAAGGAATTATATCAACATTTGGTGCATTGGTAGGAATGATAGCATCTTTAGCCAAAATGGTGAGTTCTAAAAGTTGGTAAGTGCCAATTTCAACACTTTCAACATCAATTCCTAAACCAGAAGAGGCATTTGCTTGCGGATCGGCATCAATTAATAACACCTTTTTTTCTAAAACACCAAGGGCTGCCGCCAAATTAATACTGGTAGTGGTTTTGCCAACTCCACCTTTTTGATTGGCAATTGCTATAATTTTTCCCATGAAAAGTTCATCAATAAAATAAGTCGTAAAAATACCATTTTTTTCGGTATATCGAAATCTAAGATATTAACAAAAACATAAAGTTTTAACTTAGGTAAGTTTCATATTTTCTTTTTTTGGTGGTAAATAATTTTCCCCAGTTACAACACTTTTACCTGTTTTTGATTCCAATGCGAGTCGAGCATTTTTAGCAATTGTGCCACCTTTTTTACTTGCCTTTGCATTTTCTGTTAAACCTTTAGATTCTGCTGTTTCTGCAATCTGACGCGTAGATAATTCAGCAAGTGCGGTAAATATTAATTCTGCTTCACTCATGTGGTCTCGCAGATTTTGTGTTTTTAAACCTTTTAAAGTTTTGTGATTTTTTACCGTTAATCCAGTCCATTCTTGATGAATGATATTAGTAAGAAGTGCAAATTCATCACTTTTTTCAACCCCACTTTCTTTCCAATAATCGGTCAGTTTATTTCTAGTTTCTTGTCCGGTCATTCTTTGTTGAATCCATTTTCCACTGCGTCCTAATTTTTGCCAATTTTCTCTGGCTCGGTCTAAACTTTGTGTTGGATCTGAGATTTCTTGCATCCTTTCATACCCCACTTTTGCTAGCCATAGTTTAAAAGGTTCTGCCTTTGGTGAAGGAATGGATTGAATAATTCGTAATAAAGTTTGTGTATTAGCTACATCTGTTTCCCTCATTTTACCATCAGTAGCTTTTAATTTGAACTGTCGACAAACTGTCGACAGTTCAAGACCATCATCTGTTTTTACTCTTATTTTCATTTTAAACCAATAATCTCTTGGTTTGGAACTATTGGTTAATATTTCGACGACATCAATAATTGAAAAATACCATTGTTCTTCTTTTTCATCCCAATGACTACGTACTTTTTTGTCTTCAAATAATTTTATGTTGCTCATAAAATGTAAATTAAATTTTCTTTTTTACAATTTTTTATTGTTGAATGGATGTTGTATTTGGAATGATATATACAACCATATTTTAACAATACTATCGCTCTGGTATATTTTTCAATACTTCTAAAAAGTATTGCCAAAATTTTTGTGAGGAGCTGATGCTGGCTTTCTCATCTGGAGAATGTGCTCCAGTTATAGTAGGGCCAAATGAAATCATTTCCATTTTAGGGTAATTAGCACCCAAAATACCACATTCTAATCCGGCATGACAAGCAACAACATCCGCTTTAGCATGGAACATATTTTCATAAACCGCCGTCATCGTTTTTAAAATAGACGATTGCATATTGGGTTTCCAACCCGGATAAGTACCCGAAAATGTTACCTCAAATCCGCCCAATTCAAAAGCAGATTTTAATGCGTTGGCTAAATCCATTTTAGAAGACTCTACAGAGGAACGTGTTAAACAGTGAATTTGCATCTGTCCATTTTTAACTTTTACAATGGCAATATTGTTAGAAGTTTCAACCAAATCATCCATATCTGCACTCATGCGATACACACCGTTATGCGCTGTATAAATGGTTTTAATCAATAATTCTTGAGCATTTTGATCCATTGCTTTATCGGGAAGTTGGGTTTCAAATAATTCAATTTGCAAACCATTTTCCATAGTAGCCAATTCTTCTTTGATTAAATTTGCTGATTGAATAAATTTTTCAAGAAAAGCTGCTTTATCTTCATTAGCAACAACAATGGTTGCAAAACTTTCTCTGGGGATGGCGTTTCTTAAACTACCACCGTTAATTTCTACAATTGCATAGTTAAATGGAAGTGTATCAAAAAACAATCGGTTTAAAATTTTGTTGGCGTTGCCCAATCCTTTGTGAATATCCATTCCAGAATGTCCGCCATTTAATCCGTTTACGACAATATTTAAGCAAGTAGAATCTTGATTAACGTTGACTTCTGTATATGTTTTTGAAGCAGAAATATCAATACCACCAGCGCAACCTACATCAATTTCACTGTCATTTTCTGTATCTAGATTTAGCAAAATATCGCCTTGTAAAAAGTTGGCTTTTAGTCCTTTAGCGCCAGTCATACCAGTTTCTTCATCAATGGTAAATAAGGCCTCAATGGCAGGATGAGGAATGTCATTTGCCTCTAAAACACTCATAATTGCAGCAACTCCCAATCCGTTATCTGCCCCTAAAGTGGTGCCTTTTGCTTTGACCCAATCGCCATCTATATACATTTCAATACCTTGTGTGTCAAAATCAAAGTTGGTGTTGGCATTTTTTTGATGAACCATATCTAAATGCGATTGTAAAATTATCGCTTTTCGATTTTCCATTCCGGGTGTTGCAGGTTTTCTAATTAAGACGTTTTGAGTGGCATCAACTAATGTTTCTAAACCCAAACTATTTCCGAAAGCAACCATAAATTTAATTACTTTTTCTTCTTTTTTAGAACCGCGTGGCACTTGATTTAAGTGATAAAAGTGATGCCATAATCTTAGCGGTGACAGTTGCAATATTTCATCTTTCATAAGGTAGATTTTTTTTTAATTTTTAAATAAATTTTAGTTTTTAAAGATACTATTTTTAGATTTTTTGAATCTTAAATAAATGATAAATATCGTTTATTAAAATTAATAAATGGATGTTTAATTAATTAACATTTTGCTTATATTTACGTAGTTTATCGTTAAAAAAAATGCATTGAACGAAAAAGTATTACATTTTATTTGGAAATATCAGTTATTTTCTGAAATAACCTTAGAAACATCGCAACAAGAATCCTTGGTAATTTTGAATGCCGGATTGCCAAATTACAATGCGGGTCCTGATTTTTTAAATGTAACTGTTAGAATTAATAATCAGGTTTGGGTTGGAAATGTTGAAATTCATCAAAAATCATCCGATTGGTATTTGCACAATCATCATGTTGATGAGCATTATAAAGCGGTTATTTTGCATGTGGTTTGGGAATATGATAGGGAAGTTTACAATCCGCATCAACAAATAATTCCAACTTTTGAACTGCGTAATTTTGTAAAACCCGATTTTTTAAAGCGTTATACTGATTTTAACTCCATCCAACCAAAATGGATTTTATGCGAAAATCAGCTTAAAAATGTATCAAATTTTGTGCTTCAAAATTGGTTTGAAGTGCTGTTTTTAGAGCGTTTAGAAAAAAAATCACTGGAAATAAATCAACTTTTATCGCAATATAAAAATGATTGGGAAACGGTTTTATTTGTTCTTTTAGCTAAAAATTTTGGAGCAAAAATAAATAGTGAGGCCTTTTTGCAGTTAGCGCAATCAATTGATTTTCAAATTATCAGAAAAGAGCAACAAAATTTATTGGTTTTAGAGGCCTTGTTATTTGGTCAAGCGGGTTTTTTAAATCAGGATTTGGAAGATGCTTATTATCAAAAACTTCAAAAAGAACACCAATATTTGGTTGCTAAATATGGATTGAAATCTTTATCTGCCAGTAATTTTTATTTTTTCAGATTGAGGCCTTTAAATTTTCCAACTATTAGGATTGCACAATTGGCAGGTGTAATTTTTGAAACACAATCGTTGTTTTCTAAATTGATGGCAAGCAAAACTAAAGAAGAAATTTACACCATTTTTAATACGCAAACAACAGTTTATTGGGATACGCATTATACCTTTGGGAAAATATCCAAAAGTTACAAGAAAACAATTACAAAAGCATTTATAGATATTTTAATTATCAATACCATTATTCCGTTAAAATTTGCGTATAATCAACAAAAAGGTGTTGCTGCAGTTGATTTTTTATTGCCTTTAACGGAAAAGATAAAACCAGAAAAGAACGCAATAATTCAACAGTTTTCTCATTTTGGAATTACTGCTATAAATTCTTTTCAAACGCAATCCATGTTACAGTTAAAAAATGAATATTGTCTTAAAAATCGCTGTTTAGATTGTAGGATTGGCAATGAAATTTTAAGTAAATAACATTAAAAAACCCCGATAAATCGGGGCTTTCAGTAATTTTAAGTTGAATTAATTCAATCCTCTTTTTTCTAAAAGGGCTTCAATTTTAGGTTCTTCACCTCTAAATTTTTTGTATAAAATCATTGGGTCTTCTGTTCCTCCTTTAGAGAGTACATTGTCTCTAAAAAGTTTGGCTTTTTTCTGATTGAAAATATCGCCAGTTTCTTTGAATGCCTTAAATGCATCAGCATCTAAAACGGCTGCCCAAATGTATGCGTAATAACCAGCAGAATATCCACCACTAAAAATATGGTTAAAATAGCCACTTTTGTAACGTGGAATAATTTCATCAATCAATCCAATTTCATCCATCGCTTTTTTCTCAAAAGCGGCCGGATTTTGTAATTCATCGGTGGTTAAAGTGTGCCATTTTAAATCTAAAATAGAAGCTGCCAAATATTCTGTAGTGATAAATCCTTGGTTAAATCTGCTAGATGCTTTTAACTTTTCAATTAATTCATCAGAAATTACTTTACCGGTAATGTAATGTTTGGCATACATTTTTAAAACTTCTGGCTCACCTGCCCAATGTTCCATAATTTGTGATGGAAGTTCAACAAAGTCACGTGCAACAGCTGTTCCCGATAATTTATTGTAGGTAGTGTTGGCTAATAACCCGTGTAAACCGTGACCAATTTCGTGGTACATGGTTTCAACTTCATCAAAAGTTAATAAAGCAGGTTTATCTGCCGTTGGTTTGGTGAAATTTAATACATTGGTGATAATTGGCGTTACCATTTTTCCGTCTTTTTTAGATTGTTTGCGGTAAGAACTCATCCATGCGCCACCTCGTTTACTTTCTCTTGGGTGAAAATCCATAAAGAATATCCCAATATGTTTTCCGTTATTTTCTTGTACTTCAAATGCAATGGCATCTGGATGTGGTAAAGGAATATCATTTCTAGGAATAAATTTGATACCCCATAATTTCCCAATTACTTGGAACATTCCATTTCTTACATTGTTAATTTCAAAGTATGGTTTTAATTCTTCTTCATCTAAATCATATTTTGCTTTTCTTACTTTTTCGGTGTAATACCACCAATCCCAAGATGCTAATTTAAATTTACCACCTTCTGCATCAATCATTTTTTGCATTTCTGCTACTTCATTTTTTGCAATTGGCAAAGCCCTGTTCCAAAGATTCATCAATAGTGCATTGGCTCCTTCCGGACTTTTAGCCATATTGTCTTCTAAAATATAAGATGCCCAAGAATTGTACCCCAAAATTTGTGCTTTTTTAACACGTAAAGAAGCAATTTTAGCAATGTTTGCATTGTTGTCAAATTCGTTTCCGCTGTTGCCACGGTTCATCCAACCTTTGTAAACTTTTTCTCTAAGTGGTCTATTTTCTGCATATTGTAAAAAAGGTATCCAGCTAGATTTGTGTAAAGTTACCAACCATTTTCCTTCTTGTCCTGCTTGTTTGGCTTCTAATGCCATGGCTTGTTTTAAAGATTCTGGCAAACCTGCTAACTCTTTTTCATTGTCAATAAAAAGTTTCCAGCTATTGTCTTCTTTTAAGGTATTTTCTCCAAATTGAAGTGATAATAAGCTCAATTCTTTGTTGATATTTCGCAAATCTTCTTTCTTGTTTTCTGGAACATTGGCGCCACTTTTTATAAAATCTTTATAAATTTCTTCTACTAATTTTTTTTGCTCCGGATTTAAACCTGCTTGTTGTTTTTGATCAATTCCTTTAGCTTTCGAATTTGTAACAATTTTATTTAAATCATTATAAACACTTTTAATACGCTCAAATAATTGGGCATTGAGCATGATATCATCACGGTGTTTACTCATTTTTGGTGATAAAGTTTTGGCTAATTGCTGTAACTCTTTACTGGTATTCATTGAGGATTGATTTCCAAAAACACTGCCAACTTTTTCTAGAAGCGCATTGCTACTTTCTAAGGTCTCAATAGTGTTTTGAAAAGTTGGTTTTGCTTTATTGTTAACTATTTTTTCAATAGCAGCGCGCTGTTCTGCCATTCCTTTTTCATAGGCAGGCATATAGTGTTCTAGTTTAATTTTTTCAAAATTAGGTACTTCGTACGGAGTACCGTATTTGCTAAAAAAAGGATTGTCTGTATCCTTTTGCTGGGCGATTGCAGTATTCATCACTAATATAAGTGTTACTGTTAAATTAATTATTTTTTTCACGTTTGGGTTTTTTTAAATTAAAAATATAATTATTGTCGGCTAATTTAAGCATTTTAGTTTTTATTAAATGTTAAATATATCCAAAAAGAACGTGCTAATTGAAAAGAGGTAAGCGATTTGTATAAATCGATTAAAAGAAAAATAATTTAAAAATGATGTTAAATAAGTTTGGTAGAAATGGCTAATGTGAGCACTAAGGAGTTCAAATCTTTTTTAGTAAGTGAAAAATATCCTTGATGTTTTTTTGCGATAAAAGAAATATCTTGAAAGTTGAGAAATTTTTGTTGTTTTAAATTGAAAATTGGTTTTTCTTTGTTTAAATTTTCAGTGGTAAAGTCTTCAATATTTTCATCACATTTTGCACATTGATTGTTTTCAATGCTAAAAATTATAAAATTATTTTCTATTGATAAATCTAATTTTAGGTGTGTTTTGTTTTCAGAATGTAAAATTATAAATTGAAATAATGAGTTTAAGGCATATTTGATAAATTTTCGGTCTAAATTAATTTTTATTTCGTTGTCTAAAAATGAAATTTCAAGTTCGAAGTTATTTTTCTTAAAATTATTTTCATTCTCTAGCAAACAATTTTTAATTAAATCTGAAAAAAGGGTTTCTTGTAAATATAAATCCAATTCTTTTGTTTCAATGATAGACTCAATCAGTAAAATATCTAATTGATGTAAAGCAGCTTCGCAAGATGCTTTGATAATTTTTAAATGACGTTTAAGTTTTTCTGGTGAATAACTTTCAAGATCTTCAATAATCATATCACTAAAAGAAAGTGCAGAACCAATAGGGTTTTTTAGATTATGCACCAAATGACCCATAAATTGACTTTTATCTTTTTTTATAGATTCAATAGTTTCTTTGGATATTTCTGACATTGCTTGATGGTCGGTAATTGTTTGATTTTTAGCTTCCATAACTTTTTCCTTTTTCTAAAAGCTAATTTATGAATTAAAAATCAATAAATAATAAAAAGGGATTTAAAGGTGCAGACAATAATAAAAATTTACCGCTAATATGGTTTTTTTATCATTTTATAAAAGGGAAAAAATTATCAAAAAAAAGGTCAAACTTTTCAGCTTGACCTTGAATAAATTATATGAAAAATGTTAATTTAAAACTGCTTCTTCATTAATTGTTATCAAATTATCCATCCCTTTTTGAATGGCTTCCACATTAAGCGGAATTAAATTATGATAACGCTCTGGTAACGATTTTTTTAATCCTTCAATCACATTTTCTAATTGTACAACAGGTTTAGCTTTCAAATATCCGCCCATAACAACCATATTGTAAACTTTTTTATTGCCCATTTCTGAGGAAAGTTTATTGGCATCAATTTGATAAATTTGGATATCTTTTCGCTTTGGATGAATGGTAATTCCGTTTGGGTCATAAATTAAAACGCCTCCTGGTTTTACACTATTTTCAAATTTATCCATTGATTGTTGGTTGAGGATAATTGCCGTGTCAAATAATTTTAAATACGGAGAACTGATTCTTTCATCGCTTAAAATTACGGTAACATTGGCTGTTCCGCCGCGCATTTCTGGACCATAAGAAGGCATCCAACTTACTTCTTGATTTTGCATAATACCAGAATAAGCTAAAATTTTACCCAATGATAAAACACCTTGTCCGCCAAATCCGGCTATGATTAATTCTTCTGTCATGATTACTACTTATTTACAAGTTTGCCATTTACTTTAATATCGCCTAATTCATAAAATGGGAACATATTTTCTTCCATCCAAGTATTAGATTCACGCGGTTGCATTTTCCATCCAGAATTACAATTAGAAACAATTTCAATTAAAGAAAGTCCTTTTCGCAAGCGCGTATCTTTAAAGGCCTTTTCAATTGCTTTTTTGGCTTTTCGCACGTGTTTGTGAGTATGCACTGCATGTCTAGAAACGCTGTAAACACCTGGTAAATTTGCCACTAATTCACTAATTTTTAGTGGAGAACCAGTTGAGCAAGTATCTCTTCCATAGGGTGAAGTGGAGGTAGGCATACCAGGTAGGGTAGTAGGTGCCATTTGCCCGCCCGTCATTCCATAAATTCCGTTATTAACAAAAATGATGACAATATTTTCACCACGATTACAGGCGTGTATGGTTTCTGCAGTACCAATTGCGGCTAAATCGCCATCACCTTGATATGTAAATACATATTTATTGGGCCAAGTTCTGGCAACAGCAGTAGCAACTGCAGGAGCTCTACCATGTGCTGCTTGTTGCATATCGATATCCATAAATTCATAGGCCAAAACAGAGCAACCAACAGGAGCAATTCCGATTGTGTCTTCAACTATTCCCATTTCTTCAATAACTTCCATCACCAATTTATGGGTAGTTCCATGTCCGCAACCCGGGCAATAAGAAAGGGTATTATCGGTCATTAATTCAGTTCTTTTATAAACTAAATTTTCGGGTTTTACAATGTCTGCAGTTTTCATGAGCGATTGATTATTTTTTGTTGTAATGCTTCTAATATTTCTTCGGGAGTGTGAATAATACCTCCGGTTCTTCCAAAATGTTCAACAGGAACTTTGTGTTCTACAGATAAACGAACATCTTCTACCATTTGTCCCATGCTTAACTCAACACTTAAAATTCCTTTTACTTGTTTGGTAAATTCCATCAATTGTTTTTTAGGAAAAGGGAATAGGGTGATGGGTCTTAGCAATCCAACTTTAATTCCTTTTGCACGTGCTAAATCAACTGTTTTTTGAGCGATACGTGCACTAGAGCCGTATGCTACAATTAGATATTCAGCATCTTCACATTGAATTGTTTCGTAGCGCAAATCTTCTTCTTCCATTTGTGCGTATTTTTTCATCAATCGATGTACGCGCGCTTCCATTTTTTCAGATTTTAAATCGAGCGAAGTGATGATATTTCTTTCTCTTCCGCCTCTTCTTCCAACCGTTGCCCAATCTTTGTGTAATTCGTAAATTTCTTCATCAGTCCAACGTGGTTTTTGTTCTTTTAAATAAACTTTTTCCATCATCTGACCAATCAATCCA
>CAMTWE010000201.1:0-3354 GCA_947085395.1 uncultured Bacteroidota bacterium
TACTGATGAGCAAATGCACCATCATAAGTTGTGGTACCGGTGCCCAAAGCATCGGCATAACCGATAATGTTGTTGTTTACCGTGTAGTTTCCTCCTGAGGCGGTAATAATATTGATGGCATGGTGTGTTGCGCCGACTGTAACGGTACGGGTTGCAGTTTGGTAAAACCTGTTGTTGCTGATAGTCCAAGCCGAACTGTTGGAAGCTATCAAAATGCCTTTGGATGCTGCTGCTGCGTTGAAGTAATCCTGAATGTTATTGCCTGTTATGGAGTTTCCGCTGTTATCAATTGCCACCGAAGTTCCGGCTGAATAAATGGCGTTGATTGGTAAATTTACTCCCGCTTCTTTTATGGTATTATTCGAAATTGTGTTGCCATCGTTACCAGTGCTAATACCAGTCGAAAACATGATTGTTCCCAAGGCAGCACCTGTTGTTGATCCTTCAATGGTGCAGTTGGTAATTGTATTATTAACAGCATCGCCAATAAACTGTATTGTTGTTGCCAAAGCACCGGTATTTATATTTTGGATGATAAGAGAACTACCTCCTGTATTTAATCCATCAAAAGTTACAAAATCAGCTCCATTCAGGTTGATCATTGCCCCTGCCACGGAACCGGTTAAAGTAGCTGCAACATCGGCGTTCGGCTTAATGGTGACTGTATAGTTACTCCCGCAACCATAATTAATTTGATTTAATGCATTAGCGCCTGTTTCGGTAATGCTTGTTGAAATGATATTTGCCACTAAGTTGCCCGACAACCCATTGGTATTGATAGCTGCAAACAGTCCGCCCGCCCCGGTAAGTGCAGTATAAGTGCCACCCGTACCAATGGTTACCGTTCCGCTTAAACCTGCAAGCAGCGTGTAGCTTTGTATGGTGCCACCAATTGGAAAGGCTGTGGTTGTTAATGCAACGCTGGCAGGTGTGGCAGCAAAAGCGCCGGTATGAATGGCAACATTGGGCGTAGAAGCTAAGTCTTGGGCGACAACAAAATATTGTATGGTTTGCCCTGCACTTACACCCCCCAACAATGAATAATCAATTGTAAAGTTAAACGGAGAACCTGAGTTTGTGGCTTCTGTAAATTTCCAGCCTGTAAAGGTATTTGGATCAGTAGAGCGCTTGAAATAAATCCTTGGTTTTGTGCCGGCAGTAGTGTTTACGCCACTGGCATCGGTAATGGTTGCTGTTAGTTCCTGTGTAGTTAAACAACTATTGCTGGTAATTAATGAGTAAGTTATACTCGGTGGGTTCACATCGGTGGCTAAGCCAAAATTGCCTTCATCGGCTCCTATATCTGGGGCAGTAGTGCTTGCTCCTGTATAGCCGGCATTACCCTGACGGATATCTCCGTCAAAATCGGTTGTAATTCCTGAAATATTTACAGCGCCGCTTTCAATCTGCGTGGCTGAACTTGTATTTATATGAAGATAAGTTGCATCCGCCCCGTTGGTACTGATAAATGTTGGGCTTTCTGTAACCGAAGCCTGATCGCGCGGAGTAATAGTTCCGGCAGTCCATGCTCCGGCTTTGTAAGCAACCAATGTTTGAGGTGAATTTGTTCCATCGGTGTATATCACCCGGTTTGCTCCCGGTGTGCCGGCAAAAAACAGGTTGTTGTTTGATGTGGAAGCATAGTTGGCGAGTGTCCCTGCGGTGTTTGCATTTCTGCGGAATGCTGCTGTAATACCAGCACCGTTGGGGGTGGAATTGTTAACAATGATATTGTTGCGCAAATCTAAGGTGCCGGTGGTGGCCGTAGCGCTGGCAGCATGAAAAATGCCGGTCGAACCAAAGGGCGTCCCACTTGATGTGGCATTTAAAAAAATAGTATTATAATACACATTGGAGCGCGATGTAGTACCTGTATTGGCAACACTTATCCCGCGGATAGGGTCGGCAACGCTGGCTGCGGTTGCACGCAAATCGCCTATCTTATTGTTGTGAATGGTGGTGATTTGGCCGGCTATGGCTCCTGAAACCAAAATACCATTCACTGTACCTGTAATTCCACTGTTGCTCGACGAGAGGTTGTAAATCTTGTTTCGGTAAACATTGTTCGTCAAACCTGCCGATACGGATATTCCACTTACACTTCCTGTGGTAATATTGTTTGCCTGTAAATTGTAGATGGTGTTTTGGTAAACATTTTTTACCGTTCCCCCTGTAATGGCAATTCCATTGACTGTTGTCGCTACAGTTCCGGCAGATATCAGGGTATGAATGGTATTCGAAAATATATTGTCGTTCCCTGCAGCGGTTGTAATTCCGGTAATGTTTCCTGCGCTGCTGATGGTATTGATATTATTGTTTTTAATCGCATTGTTGGTACTGGTTATGTTTACATTCATCACGGTAATTGTACCGGTACCTGTGCCTGTAGTCCAGTTGCTGAAGGTATTTCCGTCGATGGTTTTGCTTGCATTGCCCAAACCCGCGTCGGTATTTACCCAGCCCGATATGGTTGCTGTTCCGCTGATGGTGATGCCCGAAAAGTTATTGCTGTTGTTGTTTACCGTTACATTGGTGTTGCTGGTTGATGCCACACTGGTGAATAATGTAATGTCGCCGCTTGCCGCTGTACGTGTAAATCCGGTAGCAATGCTGTTGCTGTTCACATTCTGAACGCCATTGGCAGGCATAATCACACTGTTCGAGATAAAAATAATTGCCCCTGTGGTGTTTACGCTTAGATTAGTAAATGTATTGTTGCTGATGTTTTGAGATAATGTAGCGGCTGAGTTGAGGATATAAGTGTGGGGGCTTGTTCCTGCCACGTTATGCGTTATTCCCCTGATATCGTTGTTCTGAATGGAAAGTGCGCTGCTTATTGTCCCCCCATTATTGTTAATCCCAATCAATGCTCCTGAGTTGGCTGCGGTATAGGTCACCAAACCGCCTGTGGCATTGCCCAACTGGTTGTTGTTGATATTGATATTTGTTGTTACTGCCCCTGTATTTGAAATGGCGGTAAACGTGCCGGTGGCAGATGTTATGCTGTTGTTACGGATAATATTGCTGCTGATATTAGCTGTTGCAAAAGTTGTAGCATTGCTGATGGCTGTAAATGCGCCGGTTCCGGCATTGGTACCTGATATAATATTATTGCCCGTTATGGTTAGCGTACCGCTGCCCGCTGTTATGGCGGTAATACCGGTAAACAATGAAATGCCTGTTCCTCCTGCCGTGCAACCGGTGATGGTATTTCCGGTGATGGTTACATCGGTGCCGGCATTGTTGGTGATGCCGGTAAAAGAATTTGCAAATGCAGCGCTTGCTGTGACCAAGTTAGATATATTGTTGCCTGTAATGCTGATGGCATCGGTGGCGCCCGAGCTAATGGCAATA
>CAMTWE010000202.1:0-18358 GCA_947085395.1 uncultured Bacteroidota bacterium
GTTATTCCCAATATATTTTTCAAAACTTCTGTATTGCTATTGGTGTAAAATTGATGCAAACTTTTTTCAAGACTATTATTAAGCAAATTGTTATCGAGTAAAATAGCTTTTGTTTGTCGTGCAACGGCTTCGCCAGAATCTATAATTGTAACTTTATCACCTACAATTTTTTTAATTTGTGGAATCAAATACGGATAATGCGTACAACCCAAAACAATAAAATCGGCTTGTTTAGCCATCATCGGTTTAAGATATTTTTGTAACAATAAGGTTGTTTTATTGCTATTTATTTGTCCACTTTCAATTAATTCAACCAAACCTTCTCCAACTTGTTCTACTAGGGTAATTTCTGAAGCAAATTGTTCTGAAGTTTTTGCAAAAAGTTCACTGCTCAAGGTTCCTTTGGTCGCTAAAATTCCGACTGTATTATTTTTAGATTGCAATGCAGCTGGTTTTATGGCCGGTTCAATTCCGATAAAAGGAACATCATATAAAGCACGCAATTTTGAAATAGTATTGGTAGTTGCGGTATTGCAAGCAACTACAATGAGTTTACATCCTTTTTGAAGTAGGAATTCAGTGTTTTTGATGCTGTAACTTAAAATGGTTTCTTTGGATTTTTCGCCATAAGGTGCATTTTTACTATCGGCTAAATATATGGTATTTTCATAGGGTAGAAGTTGATGGACTTCTTTCCAGATAGAAGTACCACCTATACCAGAATCAAAAAAGCCAATAGGTTGTTTGCTCATAAAATCAAATGTAAAAAAAAATCCCGCTTATGCGGGATTAATTTGTAATTTTTTATGATTATTTAATACCTAATTTTGCTTTAGCATCTGCCATTAAATCTGTTCCGTCTGCTACTAATAGTGTAGAAACATCTAAAACATAAGCAAAACCTTTTTCTTTAGCAACTGCAGAAACTGCTTTACGCGCTTCTGCAACAATAGGCGTTAAACCTTCAGATTTACGTTTTTGCAAATCTTCATTAGCGGCTTGTATAGAAGTGTAAATTTTTTGCTCTTCTGCTTGTACTTCTTGCGCTCTTTTTTGATTTTCTTGTTGCGTTTGAGATGCCGCTTCTGCGTTGTACTTTTCTAATTTAGTTTTTAACTTGGCATCGGCAGCTTTAATTTCGTCGTCATAATTCTTTTTAAGCTTCTCTAAATCTGCTTCTAATGCTTTTGTTTTTGGCATTGATGAAATTAATTCGTCGAAGTTTAAATGAGCAACTTTGGTTTGTGCTTGGGTTAAGCCGATAAAACCAATTGTAAAAACTGCTACTAATAAAAGTGATTTTAAATTTTTCATTGTAAATTCCTTATTTTAAAATTAATGATTATGGTTTAATTGTTGTCTTTCTTTTTTTGCGCTTCTCTTTCTTTTAGCGCTTGTTCTCTTTTTTCTTTTAATGCTTTTTGTTGTGCTTCTCTTTGTTTAATGCTTTCTAATCTTCTTTCTTCTATAATTTTTTGTTGTGCTTCATTCTTTAATTTTCTTTCAAGTGCTATTCTTTCTTGAGGCGTTAAAGAGTCTTTTTTAACTTGAATAGAATCTTTAATAATATTTTTTACATCAATTAATGAATCTTTTTTTGTCGTTGATGTTTCTTTCTTTTCAGTTTTTTTTGATGGAACTCCTACTACTTTGTTCTTTAAAGCGGCTTGTTTTGCTTCTTCTCTTTTTCTTAGGTTTTCTTCTCTTTGTAAAATAACTTTTTGTTTTTGCTCTTCTCTCTGGCGTAATTTTTCTGCAATTACTTCTTTTTGTTGTTCTTCTCTGGCAATTTTGGTTGCTTCTCTTTCTGCTGCTAAACTAGATTTTTGGGTATCTACAGCTACTTCTTCATCTTCTAATTTTGTATTGGCTGCTTGATTGGCAATTGTTTTTAAACGGGTATTGCTCATTTCATCTTTTCGCTTGGTTTTGCTGATACTATTTAAAACCAATTCACTAATATCGAATGCATTGTTAGAGTATAACATGATTAAATCACTGGTTTTATCAAATACAAAATCGTATTTTTTTTGTTCAGCAATTTCTTTTACCGCGTTATACATTTGATCTTGAATGGGCTTTACGAATTGTTTGCGATAAAAAAATAAATCGCCAGTTGAACCAAAATACTGTGTCTGTAAATTTCTAAATTCAGTTTCTTTAATTGCAATATCTTCTTCTTTATCTAAAATGAGTTCTTTGGTTAACAATGCTTTTTGATTGATTAAATCTGCTTTCATCATTTCCACTTCACTTTTTTTAGCATCGAGTTGATGTTGCCATTTTTGAATTCTCTCATTCAATTTAGCTTGAGCATCTACATATTCTGGCATATTTTCTAAAATATATTCAGAATCGATGTATGCCATACGTTGTGCTTTTTGGGCAAATAGAAATCCAATTGTCAATGAACTAAGAAGGACTGTAAGAATTATTTTTTTCATAACGCCTGTATATTGATTATAAAAAACCGTGCCAAATTTTATATCATAACAAATATAACATTTTATTAGAATTGTTGACCTATTATGAAATGTGTTTGCCATCCAGATTTTACATTGGTTCCTGGTAATGGATCAATTCCGTTAGCAAAATCAATTCCTAACACTCCAAATGCAGGCATAAATATTCTCATCCCCATGCCTAAGGAACGTTTCATATCAAATGGATTGTATTTTTTAAATCCATCATAAGAATTTCCTGCTTCCATAAATCCTAATAAATAAATAGAGGCACTTGGTTTAAGAGAAACAGGATATCTTAGTTCCATAGAGAATTTATTGTAAATAGTACCTCCTTCAATTGAGGATATTCTATTGTTTTCATAACCTCTTAATGCAATGGTTTCTCGTCCATCCATTTGGAAAGATGCCATTCCATCGCCTCCAACAAAATAACGCTCAAAGGGCGAAGTGCCTAAATCTGAATTGTAATTTCCTAAAAATCCGGCTTCTATATTGGTCATCAACACAAATTTTTCTGGTAATGATGTAAACCAACGACCTTTAAAATTAAATTTGTAATATTCTAACCATTTATATTTTTCACTATCATCTAAAACGGTATAATCTTTACTGTTTAATAAAGAATAAGGGATGGTAAATTTACCACCAATAGTAAATTCTGATCCATATTTTGGAAAAATTGGACTGGGGCCGGTTGAGTTTCTTCCAAAAGCCACGCCATAAGATAAATTATTTACATTGCCAGAGCTAAATGAAAAGGTGGCAATAGGATAATCATTTAAATCGTATTGTTGGTATGATAAATTTTGTGATAAGGTAAAATAATCATCTGGCCAATTTAAGCGTTGCCCTAAACCTAATGATAATCCAAGAATGTTGATTCTCTGATTTTTATCAACATCACCAGTTAGATAATCATAACGATACTGACGAGAATTATAAATAGAGTACGATAACGATTTGGGTTTTTTACCACCAAACCATGGTTCAGAAAATGAAAAGCTATAAGTGCTGTAATATTTACTTGTTTGAAGTTTGAGTGCTAATTTTTGACCATCGCCCATTGGTAGTGGTTTGTAGGCTTCTTTATCAAACAATCCTTTGATAGAAAAATTATTGAAAGACAATCCTAAAGTTCCAATAAATGCGCCACCGCCATAACCTCCTTGTAATTCAATTTGGCTTGAACCTTTTTCGGCAACAGAATAATCAATGTCAACTGTTTTATCTTGATAGTTTGGATTTACATCTGGCGAAATGGTTTCGGCATCAAAAAATCCTAATTGTCCAATTTCTCTAATAGAACGGATGATATCTTCTTTGCTAAATAAATTTCCTGGACGCGTTCTTAACTCACGATAAATAACTCTATCATTGGTTTTGTCATTTCCTGTTACACTCACTTTGCGAATGGTGGCTTGTTCATCTTCATGAATTCTAACTTCAATTTCGATGTTTTGACCGTCTATTTTTGTTTCAATTGGATTTACTTGTGCAAACAAATATCCAGTATTTAAATATAGGGTTTGTATGTCATCAGAATCTGGTTTGCCACTTCCTTTAATTCGTTCTTTTAAAATTTTACCATTGTAAACATCTCCTTTTTCAATTTTAAGTAGGGATTGAAGTTGCGCATCGGTATATTTTTTATTGCCAATAAATTTAATATCGCCAAAGAAATATTTTTTACCTTCTTCTAATTTAAGGTCTATATTGATGGTATTATCATCATTCCATGAAATAGATTCACTGATAATTCTGGCATCTCGGTGTCCTTTTTCTGAATAATTGGTGATGATATTTTCTAAATCTTTTTTATAATCTGCATCAATAAATTTTGATGCTTTCCAGAAACGACCCAAAAATGATTCTTTGGTTTTTTTCATGCTTTTTTTGATGGCTTTATCTTTAAAATCATCATTTCCATCAATATTGATATTTTTTATTTTGATGCGTTGTCCTTTATCAATCAAGACCAACATATCAACAGAATTGGTATTAGAGGTGTCTTTTTTTGTTTCTAAAGTAACCTTTGTTTTTAAATAACCTTTTTTCTGATATTTTGTTTTAATAAAATTTTCACTGGTAATTAACAAGTTGTCTGTTACCATTGCTCCTTTTTTAAGGTCTGTTTCTTTTTGAAGTTCTTTGGCTTTATTTTTTTTAACGCCTTTAAAAGTAACCAAGTTAAGTTGTGGTAATTCTACTACTTTAAATTCTAAATATATTACCTCTCCATCAATTTTAGTTACATACACATCAATTTCACTAAATTGTTTAGAATCGTATAACTTTTTAATGGCACTACTTAATTTATCGCCTGGTAGTTGAATTTCTTGATCAACTCTTAAACCAGAAAAAACTTTTACAGTTGGTTCGCTAAATTTTTGTAATCCCACCACGGTAAAATCTCCTAAAATATACTTTTTTTCTTTTTGAAAAGGAATGGAGTCTTGTGATTTTGCTGTGAAGCTTGTAACTAAAATAAGAAATAACAGCACTAATCTATTTTTATTCATCTAATTTGTTTTTTTAATTGTTCGCTGGTTTGCCCAAAACGACGTTCTCTTTTTTGATATTCAATAATTGCGCGGTAAAAATCATCTTTTTTAAAATCTGGCCAAAGTGTTTCTGTAAAATAAAATTCTGCATAAGCAATTTGCCACAATAAAAAATTGCTAATCCGTTTTTCACCACTTGTACGGATTAGTAAATCTACATCTGGCAAAGAAAATGTATATAAATGATTATTAATAATATTTTCATCAATTTCTTCGATTTTCATTTCATTATTAACAACTTTTTTGGAAATATTTTGGACGGCTTTAACAATCTCTTCACGGCTTCCATAACTCAGTGCCAATGTTAAGATAAAATGGTCATTGTTTTTGGTTTTTTCTATGACTTCATTTAAATCATTTAAAGCTTTTTCTGGCAATGAAAATAGGTTTCCAATTGCATTTAACTTGATGTTGTTTTTTTGAAATGTTTTGAGTTCTCTTTTAAGAGCTGATGATAGTAATTTCATCAAAGTATCAACTTCGGCTTTTGGTCTGTTCCAGTTTTCGGTTGAAAAAGCATAAAGTGTAAGTGCTTTAATTCCTAATTCTGAAGCAGCTTTTAGGGTTTCTCTTACAGAGTTTACGCCGTTTTTATGTCCAAAAATACGCGCTTTTCCTTGAGATTGTGCCCAACGTCCGTTGCCATCCATAATCACAGCAACATGATTTGGAAGGTTGTTAAGGTCTATTTTTTCTATCAAATTCATCAGTAATTAGGCGGTATAAAACATGGAGGTCTTCCAAATGAGTAGGTAAATATAATTCCTGTAAAAACATACCAATCATTACTACTTGGATTTCCAAAGGTTAAACTAGGTATTTGCGGATTGTTATAGTCTAAATCATCTGCAAAAGTATAGCGTACTTTAATTTCTGCTGCTACTGCAAAATGATCTAAAATTTTAGCTTTGTAGCCAATGCCAATTGGTATAGCAAAGGAAGTTTTTGTTCCCAATTCATAATTGTTTAGAGAAATTTCTCTTTCGGCAATGCGATAATTAAAAGCGACTAACTCAAGCAATAGGTAAGGTGTGTGTACATATGAATGTGTAGATAAATCATAATTGAAATAATTAAATTCTATACCTGCAGCCAATTCATTTAAGTTATTGGTAAAGCTAAATCCTCTATTTTTTCGCACTATATTAGCGGCATCAGCATCATCTGCCTTAAGTCTTATTCTAGAATATGCTGCTCTAAGTGATATTCTTGAATTGATGTTTCTTTTATACAAAATTCCTCCTCCTAATTGGTTTGGGTTAAAATAAGCTTCATTGCCAATATCTCCAATATAATTACTTCCGCCTACAAAAAAACCAACTTCATGCAGTTGCGCCCAAAGTGAGGATGTTATCAATATAAAAAGATACAATATTCTATGTTTTTTCATAAAAATCAATAGCGTGCAAATATAAAAAAAACTTCTTGTTTTTAGTGTTTAATACAAGCTTTTTAAAGTGTTAATTAGTTAGATTATAACCTTTAAAAAATCAAAAAATTGTATTGGTGATGATATATTTTTTAATTTCTTGGATCTTCACCCCACATAAGTTTGTTGCGAAGGGTTTTTAAAAACGATTGATGGTTTAATTGTACGGTTAAAATTTTGAAAGCAGCTTTTTCTATAAAAATCTCTGTTTCGTTTTTTAAAGTGTAAGTTTTTGAGTCTAAAGACATTAAAAATGTTTTTTCTCTTCCGGTTACACTAATGGTAATTTTTACATCATCTTGTATCACCAATGAACGAACATTTAGATTGTGTGGTGCAATGGGTGTTAATGCAATAGTTTGTGAATCTGGTGTAATAATTGGGCCACCACAACTAAGAGAATAACCAGTAGAACCGGTTGGGGTAGAAACAATTAAACCATCTGCCCAGTATGAAGTTAGGTAATTATTGTTGATAAAAGTGGTGATTTTTATCATAGAAGTAGTGTTTTTTCTGCCAACTGTTACTTCGTTAAGCGCAAAATCTAATTTTGATAAATCACTCGTTTTTGGATTTGTTTTTACTTGCAAAAGTGAACGTTCTCTTACTGTAAATTCGTTGTTAAAAAGCATTTCTAAAGCCATATGAAACTCCTCTTTTTTAACCAAAGCTAAAAATCCCAATCTGCCTGTATTGATGCCTAAAATAGGAATTTTTAATTCTCTAACATAAGCAATAGAGCGCAACATGGTTCCATCACCTCCAAAAGAGAAGAAGAAATCGAATGAATTGTCTAAATCTGAATTTGATTCAAAAGTTTTAAAATTTAATGAAATTGTTGCGTGTTTTTTTAATCGATTGTAAAACTTTTTTTCAAAAATCATTTCCACCTTTTTTTCCTGAAGCAAACCAATATATTCTTCAAAAAACTGAATTGTTTCATCTTTACAGCAGTAACCGTACATTGCTACTTTCATAGTTTATTGACTTTAATTATTTATATAGTTTTACAGGAGATATTTTAATTACATATTTAGATATTTTTGCAAATATGCTGCCCTATTTTTAATGTTTTCTAAAGATTCATCATCATGGAAACTCGTTAACAATCGGTATCCATAGCGGCTAAATGTTTCATTGATAGCGCTAATATTACAATAACTCATTTTTAAAGTAATCTGAACTTTATCATCTATCATATCAGAAATAAACATCCCTAACAATTTACAATCGTTTGATTCTACTATTTGTGAAATTTCGCTAAAAGAGTATCCATTTATTTCTTTTTCAACAATAATTATAGCGCCATTTTCACTTAAAAAAGGAGTTTCATATAATTGATGTAGTATATTATTTAAGTCTGAATATCCAATATATTGTTTTTCATCATTTAAAACGGGTAAAATATTAGCATCGTGTATTGAAAATAGTTTCAACAACTCTAACCAACTCATGCTTTCTTCTGCAAAAAAGTTTTCAAAAAGATGCGCATAGATTTGTATTTTTTCTTCATCATTCTCAAAAAAATGCGAGTCTTTTTCTGCAATTGAACCGAGATATTGGTGGTTGTTGACTATGGGTAAATGGGTAAAAGT
This sequence comes from uncultured Bacteroidota bacterium, assembly GCA_947085395.1. Lineage (GTDB taxonomy): Bacteria > Bacteroidota > Bacteroidia > Flavobacteriales > Flavobacteriaceae > JAGXRT01. The sequence continues at coordinate 8,051 of CAMTWE010000202.1, forward strand.
TAGAGATTTAAACATTTGTTTAACGTCCTTTACGGTGCTTTCTGATGAAAGCAAACAAACCTCATTCGATATGCATTTTAAAGTATTCATTCTGTTACGAATATAGGATTTTTATCAATATGTTAACAAGACAAAAGTAAATAGACCTTAGTTAAAAGATAGATTTGTTAATCAGTATTTCATATGTGAATATTTATTTGTTTTTCATTTGTCATCCCGAAAAATCGGGACAGGTTATGGAATACGCCAGTTTGATTAAAATATTTTCATCAAAGTTTGTGTTTTTGCAAACATGGCTATTTCATATTTTTATGTTTTACCATTATTAGTAAACCAAGTTAAAGCTGTGATGTTAGCATTTTTAAACCTGTATTATTAAAGTAAATGCTACATAATTGTTTCAAAAAACTTAATTTTGCACTTCTATAAACGTGCAATTTAATTGATAATTGTCCTATTTAAAATTAATTTATCATGACAAAGTTAAGTGTAAATATTAATAAAATAGCAACTTTGCGCAATGCTAGAGGTGGCAATACGCCTAATTTAGTTCAAGTTGCCATCGATATTCAAGCGTTTGGAGCAGCAGGAATTACCATTCATCCAAGACCCGATGAGCGTCATATTCGCTACCAAGATGTGTATGATTTAAAACCAATTGTTACTACAGAATATAATATAGAAGGAAATCCGGTAGCAGAATTTATGAAAATTGTTTTAGCGGTAAAACCAACTCAGGTTACTTTAGTGCCCGATGCGGTAGATGCTTTAACTTCTAATGCCGGCTGGGATACCATTAAAAATCAGCATTTTTTAACAGATGTAATTGCAGAGTTTAAAAGAAACAACATTCGGACATCTATTTTTATTGATACCGATTTAAAAATGATTGAAGCCGCCATTAAAACAGGGGCTGATAGAATTGAATTATACACCGAAGATTTTGCCAAACAATACGATTTAGGCAATTTTAAAGCAATTGAACCTTATATAAAAGCAGCAGAATTAGCCAATTCTTTAGGTTTGGGAATTAATGCCGGACACGATTTGAGTTTGGAAAATATCGAGTTTTTTGCTAAAAACATACCGCAATTGTTAGAAGTTTCTATTGGTCATGCCCTTATTTCTGAATCACTTTATTTAGGATTGGAAAATGTGGTAAACATGTATTTATACAAACTATCCAAAGCCAATTTATAGTGAGTCCAATACTTCATGCTACAATTATAGGAAATGGCAGACCGATGTTGGTTTTACACGGTGTTTTTGGCATGAGTGATAATTGGAACACTTTTGGTAAAAAGTTTAGCGAATATTTTGAAGTGCATTTAATTGATTTAAGAAATCACGGTCGCAGTTTCCATTCAGATGATTTTAATTATGAATTGATGGTTCATGATGTTTATCAATATGTGTTGTATCATAACCTTCAATATGTTAATTTGTTAGGTCACTCTATGGGAGGAAAAGTAGCGCAATTTTTTGCCCTAAAATATCCACAATTTGTAGAGAACTTAATTGTTGTAGATATTGCTCCGAAAGAATATCCAGTTCACCATCAAGAAATCATCGATTCTTTAAAATCAGTTGATTTTAATGTTGTAAAAAGTAGAAAACAAGCTGAAGAAATCTTGAGTGAAACCATCAAAGAGGAAGGAGTTAAACAATTCTTATTGAAAAACCTGTATTGGAAATCAGATAAACAATTGGCTTTTAGATTCAATCTTCTATCAATTGAAAAAAATATAAAAAATCTATATAAAGAAGTTTTGTTTGATAAGAAAGTAGAAATACCAACACTTTTTATCAAAGGCGCAACTTCAAACTATATTTTAGCAACCGATTTTAAAATTATCAAAGCCAATTTTTCTAACGTTCAAATAGATATTATTGAAAATGCAGGTCATTGGGTACATGCAGAGAATCCTTCCAATTTTAATCAATCTGTATTAAATTTCCTACATTTGAATAACAATTGATAAACTTCAATTTATGTTTAAAACCATTTTAAGAGTATTTTTTACGGCATTTGTAACCCTTTTATTGTCTTATTTTTTACCCGGAATTTATGCGGAGATAAACGGATTGTTTTAGAAATAAAAACATTTTTTAATACTAAGCATAAAAAAATCCCGATTTCTCGGGATTTTTTAGTTTTATAATTTAGAGAAACTTAGTTTTTCAAAGCATCAATTTGTGCATGAACTTCTTCTTTTGTTCCGTTAAAAACATGTTCTTCTGTTATAATTTCTCCATTTACGGTTTTGGTAACTTTTACTGTAGCCGATACATTGTTTGCATCTACTACTTTCATTTCAATCTGTATTTTATTTTCAACAGCAATAGAATCGTTAGAATTCATCATTACTTCCATTGTTATTTCTTCTGATTTTGGTGCATCAAAATTAACAACTGCAATACTTGGTGCAATTACCAAAGCCACCACCGACATTAATTTTAATAATATATTTAAGGATGGACCTGAAGTATCTTTAAATGGATCTCCAACAGTATCACCCACAACTGCGGCTTTGTGCGCCTCAGATCCTTTATGATATGTTTTTCCTTGAATTTCTACGCCACCTTCAAACATTTTTTTTGCATTATCCCATGCACCACCAGCGTTTGATTGGAAAATAGCCATCAACACACCTGTAACGGTAACTCCTGCTAATAAGCCACCCAACATTTCTGGTCCGCCAATAAATCCTACCAATACAGGAGAACCGATTGCCAAAACTCCTGGTAATACCATTTCTCTTAAAGATGCTTCTGTTGAAATAGCGACACATTTTTGATAATCTGCTTTTCCATCAGCTGCATCAAAAATTGCTCTTTCTTCTGGAGTTGCTTTTGACATATCACTGTCATATTTTTTCATTACGGCTAAAGCAGCTTTCAATTCTGGAATATCAGCAAACTGACGACGTACTTCTTGAATCATAGACATTGCTGCTTTTCCAACAGCTTTCATTGATAAAGCAGAAAATACAAATGGAAGCATTCCTCCCACAAATAAACCAGCCATCACCGTTGATTGTGCAATATCAATTGATTTAATATTGGCTTGTTGCATAAAGGCAGAGAATAAAGCCAAGGCAGTTAAAGCTGCAGATGCAATTGCAAAACCTTTACCAATAGCCGCAGTTGTATTACCAACAGCGTCTAATTTATCGGTGCGTTCACGAACTTCTTTAGGCAATTCTGCCATTTCAGCAATACCACCGGCATTGTCTGCAATTGGACCATAAGCATCTACTGCTAATTGGATTCCTGTATTGGCTAACATTCCAACCGCTGCAATAGCAATACCATATAATCCGGCAAAATGGAACGATAATATAATAGCCGCAGCAATTAATAAAATTGGAATAGCAGTTGACATCATTCCAACGCCTAAACCAGCAATAATATTTGTTGCAGCACCCGTAACCGATTGGTCAACAATACTTTTTACAGGTTTTGTACCTGTTCCTGTATAATATTCTGTAATTTTTCCTACTCCTAATCCGGCTACTAAACCTACAATTGTTGCGATAAAAACACCTAAAGAGGTATATTCTTTACCGTCAAACATCCAAGTTTCTGGCAAATATGCTTTAATGATGAAGTATGAAACAACCACCATTACTCCGGCTGATAAAAATTCGCCAATATTTAATGCTGTTTGCGGATCTCCACCTTCTTTTACTTTTACAAAGAATGCGCCAAAAATAGAAACTAAAATACCGGCAGCCGCTAAAGATAATGGTAAATAAACAGCTCCTAATTGGAAATCTGCAAATTCTGGCACTGCAAAAAATACAGCTCCTAAAACCATTGAGGCAATAATTGCTCCAACAAAAGATTCAAATAAGTCAGCTCCCATACCTGCAACATCGCCCACATTATCACCTACGTTATCTGCAATGGTAGCAGGATTTAAAGGATGATCTTCTGGAATTCCTGCTTCAACTTTACCAACTAAATCTGCTCCAACATCGGCAGCTTTGGTATAAATACCACCACCAACACGGGCAAATAATGCAATAGAGGAAGCACCTAAAGAGAATCCGGAGATTACATTTAAGATAATTGTCAATCCGTTTTTATCATTAATATTGTACCAACTGCTAAAAACAATTAACAATACACTAATTCCTATTACTCCTAAAGAAACAACTCCCAATCCCATTACGGCACCACCAGAAAACGCAACTTCTAAGGCCTTGTTTAAAGATGTTCTGGCAGCTTGAGTTGTTCTAACGTTAGCTTTGGTAGCAATTCTCATTCCTATAAAACCAGCTAATGCAGACATTAAAGCACCTACAATAAATGATAGGGCTACAAATGGTGTAGAATGGGTATCAGATTCACCTTTAAAGATTAATAAAACGGCTACAGCTACAACAAAAATTGATAATACTTTGTATTCAGCTTTTAAAAATGCCATGGCGCCATCTGCAATATTTTTGGCAATCCGTGCCATTTTTTCAGTTCCTACTTCTTGTTTTGAAACCCAAGCAGATTTATACCACATGTATAAAAGTCCGATAACTCCAGCAAAAGGCATCAAATAAATTAAATTTTCCATTTAGTTCTTCGATTTATAGTATTTATTATAATTTTTAAGACAGTTTGCAAAACTAAACAAAGTTGTTGATAAAAAAAAGTTTAAATTACTGAATTAAAACTATAAAACGAATTTAAAACTACACTTATATTTAACTCAAATTTATAATTACCATCGTTTTAAAAAAGACTAATTGAAATATTTTTCATCTAAATTCATTTTAATTAATTATTATAGTCAATTTTCTTATTTTTTTAAACAATATCTCAATTTCAATTGAGAATTTGAAAACAGATGACCGCATTCGTTATTTTTTCATCAATAAATTTTAAAATTTTTATTATGCACGCATAATATATTTATAAATATTTTTATATCTTCGTAACCACAAATAAAATCATTAAAAACACTTAAATAATTATATATCAGATGAAAGTATTAGTATGTATAAGTCATGTGCCTGATACCACTTCGAAAATTAACTTTATTGATAATGATACGAAGTTTGATACCAATGGGGTACAATATGTAATCAATCCGCATGATGAGTATTCTTTAACCCGCGCTATGTGGTTAAAAGAAAATCAAGGTGCAACCGTTACGGTTGTTAATGTTGGAAATGCAACTACTGAACCAACTTTGCGCAAAGCATTGGCTATTGGTGCCGATGATGCCATTAGAGTAAATGCAGAAGCTATTGACGGATTTTTTGTAGCCAAACAATTGGCAGAAGTCGTAAAAAATGGTGCATTTGATTTGATAATTGCCGGTAGAGAATCCATCGATTATAATGGCGGAATGGTTCCAGGGATGCTAGCTACATTATTAGATTTTAACTTTGTAAATGCTTGTATCGGATTTGATGTTAACGGAAATAATATTACTGCAAGTAGAGAAATTGATGGCGGAAAAGAAGTTTTAGCCACTACACTCCCAGCAGTAATTGCCGGTCAGAAAGGAATTGTAGAAGAAAAAGATTTGCGCATTCCAAATATGCGCGGCATTATGACTGCGCGCACCAAACCACTTTCTATTGTTGAGCCAATTGCTTTTGACAATACAACGGCTACTATCAATTTTGAAAAGCCAGCAGCAAAAGGCGCTGTTAAATTGGTTGATGCAAATAATTTAGCCGAATTGGTTAATTTATTACACACCGAAGCCAAAGTAATTTAATAACAATTTTATTTAAAGATAAATCTAAAAAAATATGGCTGTATTAGTTTTTGCCGAATCAACGGAAGGAAAATTTAAGAAAACCGCTTTTGAAGTTACTTCTTATGGAAAAAAAGTAGCAGAACAATTGGGAACAAACTTAGTAGTTTTAACAGTAAACGCTGATGAAACCACTTCATTATATGCATATGGAGCCGAAAAAGTATTAAAAGTTAACAATACTGATTTGGCTACTTTCAATGCTAAAATTTATGCTGATGTTATTAAACAAGCAGTAACAAAAGAAAGTGCACAAGTAGTTATCATCGATTCTAGCAGTAATGGTATTTATTTAGCGCCATTGGTTGCCGTAAACTTAAATGCAGGATTGGCAACAAATGTTGTGGCTTTACCTAGCTCTACTTCACCTTTTGTTGTAAAAAGAAAATCTTTTTCTAACAAAGCATTTAACAATTCTGAAATCAAAACAGCCGTAAAAGTAATTGGATTGGCTAAAAATTCATTCGGATTAAAAGAACAAGCAGTTGCCGGAACCGAAGAAATTTTTGCACCTACAATCATTTCATGTGGCGTTATTTCAACTTCTGTTGATAAAACTACCGGAAAAGTTACCATTGCAGATGCTGATATTGTTGTTTCTGGCGGAAGAGGATTAAAAGGGCCAGAAAACTGGGGAATGATTGAAGAATTGGCGGCAGTTTTAGGCGCTGCAACCGCATGTTCAAAGCCGGTTTCAGACTTAGGATGGAGACCTCATGGAGAGCATGTTGGGCAAACAGGAAAACCGGTAACTTCTAATTTATACATCGCAATAGGAATTTCTGGCGCCATTCAACATTTAGCAGGAGTAAACTCTTCAAAGGTAAAAGTGGTGATTAATACAGACCCAGAAGCGCCGTTTTTTAAAGCTGCAGATTATGGCGTTGTTGGTGATGCTTTTGAAGTAGTTCCTAAGTTCATAGAGAAACTAAAAGAATTCAAAGCACAGAATTCATAAGACACTTTAAATCAATATTTAAAAACTGTCTAATTAATTGAGGGAATAACTCGTTAATTAGGCAGTTTTTTTTACATTTGTTATCTTATTAACTAGACGAAAGAATATAGATAAAAGATTAAAGACTGTCATAAGAAATCATTAATTTATTACATTTTCTTTTCTATATATTACCGTCAATTTAATACAACTTAATTAATTTGATATCAAAAAATGACGCTGATAAGACTTGTCATAAAAGGAATTTCATACAGCCAAACGCAAAGTGGCGCTTATGCATTAGTACTCAATGAGATGGATGGAGACCGCACACTCCCAATTGTTATAGGCGCATTCGAAGCACAATCAATTGCAGTTGCTTTAGAAAAAGATATTACACCTCCACGCCCGTTAACACATGATTTATTTAAAAGTTTTGCCAAACAATTTCAAATAAATATCAATCAAATTATCATCCATAAATTAGTTGATGGCGTTTTTTATTCCAGTTTAATGTGTGAAAGAGAAGGAAAAGAAGAAATAATTGACGCTAGAACATCAGATGCTATTGCGTTGGCAATCAGATTTAACGCCCCAATTTTTACCTATCAAAATATACTAGACAAAGCCGGAATTATTCTAAAATTAGAAAAAGATCCCTTATCTTCTATCCCAAAAGTTGATGATTTCTTAGAAAATATTTTAAGTGATGCTGGTGATTTTGACGAATATACACTAGAAGAACTCCATCAAAAATTAGCAGAAGCTGTAACTCATGAAGACTATGAATTGGCAGCCAAAATTAGAGATGAAATTAATAAACAAAACAAAAAATAACCTTATTATATGAAGAAAATTCTACTACTATTGTTGTTCAGTATCAGTAACACAATACTTTTTGCACAAGAAACCACCAATGCAATTATCCCTTCAGAAGGAATTTCATTTCAATCAGTACTTAGAGGTGTTGTTGGAATGGTTGCATTGCTTTTAATTGCCTATATTTTTAGTGCCAATCGCAAAAAAATTAATTGGAAAACCGTTTCAATAGGAATTTTAACCCAACTTATTTTAGCTATCGGAATTTTAAAAGGCGATAAAATTGGTTTTAACTTTTCTATGTTTGGTAGTGAACGCCGCATCGATTTAAGTTTTATTCAATCAGCTTTTGAAGCTGTTGGGCAGGTATTTGTCAACATATTAGATTACACCCGCGCTGGTAGTGAGTTTTTACTTGGCGGTATGATGAATATAGATTCATTCGGATTTATTTTTGCCTTTCAAGTATTGCCCACCATTATCTTCTTTTCGGCCTTAACCTCTGTTTTATTTTATTTAGGAATCATTCAGAAAGTAGTAAAAGGATTGGCTATCATTCTTACCAAATTACTTCAAATATCTGGAGCCGAAAGTTTATCGGTTGCTGGTAATATCTTTTTAGGACAAACCGAAGCGCCTTTAATGATTAAGGCCTATTTGGAAAAAATGACCCGCTCAGAAATATTATTGGTGATGATTGGCGGTATGGCAACAGTTGCTGGTGGCGTTTTAGCCGCATACATCGGATTTTTAGGAGGCGATGACCCTGTTTTACGATTGATGTTTGCCAAACATTTATTAGCGGCCTCTGTAATGGCTGCTCCTGGAGCAATTGTGGTATCAAAAATTTTATATCCACAAGTGGATGAAATTAATATGGACGTAAAAGTTTCTTCCGAAAAAATTGGTGCTAATTTTTTAGATGCTATTGCTAACGGAACCACAGAAGGATTAAAATTAGCCGTAAATGTAGCCGCAATGTTACTTGTTTTTATCGCTTTTATTGCCATGATAAACGGTGTTTTAGGTTGGTTTGGAAATATCACCAACTTAAATGAATGGATTGCAGCCAACTCTCCCTACACTTCTTTTTCTTTAGAAGCCATTTTAGGCACCATTTTTTCTCCTTTAATGTGGTTAATTGGGGTAGCACAACAAGATATGATGTTGATGGGACAATTGTTGGGTATCAAATTAGTAGCGAGTGAATTTGTAGGATATATTCAATTAGCAGAATTAAAAAATGTAGCTACTGGCTTACATTTAAGCTATGAAAAATCAGTAATTATGGCCACTTATATGTTGTGCGGTTTTGCCAATTTTGCTTCTATCGGAATACAAATAGGAGGCATTGGATCTTTAGCACCCGGACAACGTAAAACTTTATCAGAATTTGGTTTAAAAGCGGTGATTGGTGGTTCATTGGCATCATTATTATCTGCCACAATTGCTGGTATGTTAATTGGTTAGTTTTCAATTGCTTAAGGTTTAATGTTTAATGTTAAAATATAATATAATAAATGAAAGAATATTTAGACCTTTTAAAGCATATTAAAACCAACGGAACTACTAAAATTGACCGTACCGGAACGGGAACTATAAGTGTTTTTGGTTATCAAATGCGTTTTGATTTGCAAAAAGGTTTCCCCATGGTAACGACTAAAAAATTACACTTAAAATCTATCATTTACGAATTACTTTGGTTTATAAAAGGCGATACCAACATTAAATATTTACAAGAAAATGGCGTCAAAATTTGGGATGCTTGGGCAGATGAAAAAGGTGATTTAGGGCCTGTTTACGGACATCAATGGCGCAACTGGAACAGCGAAGGAATTGACCAAATTAGCCAAGTTATTGAAACCTTAAAAACCAATCCCGATAGTAGAAGAATGTTAATTGCGGCTTGGAATCCCAGTGTTTTACCCAATACTGCTGTTTCTTTTGCAGAAAATGTTGCCAATGGTAAAGCGGCTTTACCCCCTTGTCACGCTTTTTTTCAGTTTTATGTTGCCGATGGAAAATTATCCTGTCAGCTATACCAACGCTCTGCCGATGTGTTTTTGGGAGTTCCTTTTAATATTGCCTCTTATGCCTTATTAACCATGATGATTGCGCAAGTTACCAACTTACAATATGGCGAATTTATCCACACTTTTGGCGATGTTCATATTTATAACAATCATTTAGAACAAATAGATTTGCAATTAACACGTGAGCCAAAAGAATTGCCAACGATGGTAATTAACCCTAACATTACTTCCATTTTTGATTTTACTTTTGATGATTTTAGCTTGTTAAATTACGATCCACATCCACCTATAAAAGGTGCTGTTTCAATTTAAAATTTACTGAAGATGAACACACATGAACAACACGAAATCTACGAAAAAGCGCGCAAAAGCGTTCAACAAAAAAAGAAAGTATATATTCATTTTATCTTTTTTATAATAGGTGCTGCTTTCCTAATTTTTGTTAATAAAGTTTTAAATTTAGGAACAGAAAAATGGGGCAATTGGTATCAGTGGATGGTGACCATTTGGTTTTTCTTGTGGTTGTATCATGTCATCCATGTTTTTATCATCAATCGGTTTTTTGGAAAAGAATGGGAACGATTAGAAACCGAAAAACTCATTATAAAACATCAAGAAAAACTAAATATTTTAGCCCAAAAATTGCTTAAAAACAACACCATATCTTCCTCAGAAGATGATTTAAATGCCTAATTTTTGCGGATGATTACTATAATAGCTGCCATAGATTTAAACAACGGAATTGGAAAAAA
>CAMTWE010000203.1:0-3417 GCA_947085395.1 uncultured Bacteroidota bacterium
GGAGATCGTGCAAATCATACTGAAAATCCACAAGATATTACTAGAGATGGCGGAAAAGTTTATAGATTGTTTGATGACGGTCGCATTCCAAAAGACAATCCATTTGTTGGACAAGCTGGAGCAAAGGAAGCTGTATTTTCATACGGACATCGCAATCAACAAGGAATGGCAAAACATCCAATCACTGGAATTATTTGGGCACATGAACACGGTCCACAAGGAGGCGATGAAATTAACATCTTAAAAAAAGGACTCAATTATGGTTGGCCTGTAATTACTTACGGCATTAATTATGATGGATCTACCATTACAAACCTAACCGAAAAACAAGGAATGGAACAGCCAATTTACTACTGGACACCTTCCATTGCGCCGAGCGGAATGACTTTTGTAACTGGAAATTTATACCCCGAATGGAAAGGACATTTATTGGTAGGATCGCTTAAATTTCAATATTTAGAATTGGTTAAACTCAAAGGAGAACAAGTAGTTGGGCGTCAAAAAATTGGAACAGACATTGGTCGTTTAAGAAATGTTGTACAAGGTCCAGATGGTTATATTTATTTGGCTGTAGAAGGAAAAGGAATTGTGAAAATTATACCAAAATTGTAATGAAATTGATGAGTTTATTGTATTTCATAATTTTATTTTCTGCTGGAAAACTGTTTTATACATCAACAGATAAAACAACATCATACACAAATTTGGTGCAAGAAAATACAGAATTAACTAAAAGTATTCTTAGAGGAAAAGATGTTTACCTCGATTTTTGTTTGCGTTGTCATTTGGCAGACGGAAGAGAAACTCCAGGAATTATTCCACCTTTGGATGGTTCTAATTGGTTAACTCATAAAAGAACAAAAAGTATTCATGCGGTAAAATTTGGTCAAAGTGGCCCTATAAAAGTTAATGGGAAAATGTATAATAATACAATGCCAGCAATGGGACTTACCGATGAAGAAGTAGCTGATGTGATGAATTACATTATGAATTCTTGGAGCAATAAACAATCAAAAATGGTTACGGAAGCGGAAGTAAAAGCTATTAAAAAGTAAATTTCAAAGTAAGAAAAGCAAAAAAAGCACAAAAAAATTCGATGAAATATTCGGATTTTTTAGGGTAAATGAAAGATGTCAAAAGTTAAGTCTAATGGATTTAATTGATTTTTTAACTCGGCAATTGCTTTGTCATTTTGAAGCAACAAATCTGTAAAATTTTGGATGCGCTCTTGTAAAATTCCGTTTGGAAATAATTCAATATGTAAATTAGTTAACTGATTGATATATACTTGATGTTTTCTTTTTTCAGCTTTTAAAAATCGTTTTTCCAGCTTATTCAATCCGTTAATTTGTTTTTTTTGTTGTGCTTTTACGGCACCAATGAAGGATTTATCGGTTTTTGAGGCAACAACTTCCAATTGTTTAAACAAGATTTCTAAATGATGGCGTTCTTTTGAAAAATCAATTTCATGCACTGCAATTTCTTTAATTTTTTTATGGATTAAATCTGCTAAAGGCATTAAAATTTCTTGAGGTGTTAATCCCAATTTTTGAATTTTATGCTGTTGTTTTTTAGTTAAAATTATAGCCGTATTTCGATGTAATAAAATTGGAAAATCAATTTTTTGAGATTCAAAATACGATTTAAGTTGTAGCCAATATGCCAATTCTCCCGCTCCGCCAATATAACACAAATTGGGTAAAACAACTTCTTGATATAATGGACGCATCAATACATTTGGCGAAAATCTTGCAGGATAGTTTTTCACTTCTTCTAGTATTTCATCTTTTGAAAAAGTGATATTGGTGTTCAGAATCTTATAAATTCCTTCTTCCAAAACAATGCGTTCGCGCAATCCATCACTTAAATAAAATAAATTAATGGCTCTCGGATTTACCTGAATCTTGTATTTTTTAGCCATTGTAACATTTGAAAAATCGACAGCTTTTTCACAACTATTGTTGATTAATTCATCTGCAAAAAAAGATTTAAACTGATTTTTTAGCGCAACATCATTTCCATCAACAATGACCAAACCATATTTTCCGAATAAAGAATTGATTAAAAAACGGTTTGCATCGGCTAGATTGTCATGTTTTAAGTACGATTTTTCAAATAAATCTAAAATGATGTCACTTTTTGGATGGTTATTTAAGAGATTTTTAAATTGATTAAAAACTTCATTCAAACCGGCCGTATCAAAATTTCCTACAGCGCCACCGTTAATTTTATTCCATTGCAATTTTTGTTGATGCACCCAAAAATGGTTAATTTCATCAAAATCATGGTCTTCGGTTGCCATCCAATAAACAGGTACAAAATAATTTTCTGGGAAATTTTTATTTAATTCCTCCGCTAAATTAATAGTTGTCAGTAACTTATAAATCACATATAAAGGTCCAGAAAATAAATTGAGTTGATGACCGGTAGTTACCGTAAAAGTATTTTTATTTTTAAGCTGATGAATATTAAATTTTGCTTTATCAGAAAGATTCAATTTTTCATGTTGAGATTGAAGCACAGCAACTAACACATCTCTACTTTGCTGATTATAATTTTTCTTTGCTTTTATTTGATTTCTAAATCCTTCAATAGAAGAAAAGTTTGAATACAAGTTTTTTACTGTTTCCGTTTGATTTAAATAATCAGTTATAAGATTTGATAAAAATCCAGATTCAATTAAAGGAATAGCAGTTATTTTTTTCATCAACAATTATGCATTAATATTTTGAAATAAGGTATAAACATAAGATCGCTTCTCACCAGAAGGCATCGTATCAATATAATTGAAAGTTTTGAGCAATTTAAAAGCAGTTCCCAAGCGTTCTTGAAGCATTTCGGCATTGTATCTAAAAACCGGTAATCCGCTACATTTTAAGGCACCATCCAAATTAAAAACTGCGATAATTGCAAATCCGCCTGGTTTTAACACCTTTTTTAAGAGCTTAAAATACGTTTTTTGATCATTTTCATCCGTAAAAAAATGCAATACTGCCCTATCATGCCAAATTGCTATTTCATTTAATTGGGTTAAAGTTTTAGGATTGGTTAAATCATCTTCTATAAAAATAACTTTATCAAAATCAGCGGTATCTAAGCTGTTTTTTAGCACCTCTAAAGCAACTTTTGAAAGGTCATTTGCAATAATATTGGTATATCCTAATTTTAATAAATCATTAACTAAAGTAGTAGCTCCAACTCCAACATTTAATATTTTTTCTTGTTTAGAAATCCCACTTTCTTGAATCAAATTTAAAGAAGGAATGGCTTGTTTTTCATACCAACCCAACTGATTAAAAGCAGTATTGTGATATACTTTTTCCCAATGAGATTTGTAAGTTAAGTCTGCCATTTTTTAAAGATTTTAAAGTACAAACCTAAACAATATTTAGCTGTTCTAAAATGATTTAAAAAAAA
>CAMTWE010000204.1:0-1296 GCA_947085395.1 uncultured Bacteroidota bacterium
AATGGAAATGTTTCTACTTGTACTGCCATTGTAACAATTGGTAGTGTTGGTGGGGTAGCTACTTGTTTAACAATCTTTAATATATTCACACCAAATGATGATGGAATCAATGATTATTTCCATATCAAGTGCGTAGAATTGTATCCAAACAATAAGCTAGAAGTTTACAATCGTTGGGGCAATAAAGTTTATGAGAAACTGGGCTATACTAACAATTGGGACGGAACAGCCAATACTGGAAATGTAATCAGCAGAAAAGACAAACTTCCGGTAGGTACTTATTACTACGTATTTAATTTGGGTGATGGTACACCTGCTTTTTCAGGATGGTTATATATTCAACGTTAATTAATAATTTGAAACTAAAAATTTGTGAATATGATATTTAAACATATAGTACAGAAAGTGTTAATTGTAGTCTTATTAATAAGTACAGTTAGCTATTCACAACAGGATCCTCAATATACACAATACATGTATAATACGATGAGTGTAAATCCTGGATATGCAGGTTCTTTAGATCATTTAGTAGTTAATGTCTTGCATAGATCACAATGGATAGGATTGGACGGAGCTCCCAAAACTCAAACTTTGGGAGGTCACGCTCCACTTAAGAAAAATGTTGGCTTGGGATTGTCAATTATCAATGACAATTTAGGTCCGGCTAATGAAACTTTTGTAGATGGTAATTTTTCCTATAGCGTTAACACCAGTGATATCAATAAATTAGCATTTGGATTAAAAGTAGGCGCTCGTTTTTTTGATGTCGATTTTTCTAAGGGATTATATGAATTTCCAGAAGCAATGTTAAATCAAAATATCAACGAGGTGTTTTTAACCATCGGTGCAGGATTTTATTATTATTCTGATAAATGGTATGTAGGGCTTTCGGTTCCTAATTTTATGACCAATCAATATTTTGACAATATCAATATATCCATCGATAAAGAACGGTTGCATTATTATCTAATTGGTGGTTATGTTTTTGACTTAAATGATAAAGTAAAATTTAAACCGGCTGTTTTAGCAAAGGCAGTATCAGGAGCCCCGTGGATCACAGATTTATCGGCTAACTTTTTATTTAATGAGAAATTTACCATAGGAGCCGCTTATCGATTAAAAGATTCTTTCAGTGGTTTGGCAGGATTTCAGCTAAATGAGAATTTAAATATTGGCTATGCTTATGATGCTACTACCTCAAATTTAAGACACTATAACAACGGAACCCATGAATTCATGCTTAAATATGAATTTATCAAAAAAACAAGTATCATTAAATCACCTAGATTCTTTTAA
>CAMTWE010000205.1:0-2135 GCA_947085395.1 uncultured Bacteroidota bacterium
ATTCACCAATAATATGTATATTTGGTGAATACAATCACCGAAATTATGATTTTAAGAGATTTAGAACCCAATATTCTATCCAAAATAAACAAAGGAAAAGCTATTATTTTAATTGGGCCAAGGCAAGTTGGTAAAACAACTTTGCTAAAATCTGTATTAGAAAATAAGCAGTTTCTTTTTTTGGATGCTGATGATCCTACGGTTAGAAATTTATTAACCAACCCGAATACGGAAACTTTAAAAAATATTATTGGAAATCAAACTATTATTTTTATTGATGAAGCGCAACGGATAGAAAATATTGGCTTAACCTTAAAAATAATAACCGATCAATTTAAACAGGTGCAACTTTTTGTAAGTGGTTCATCGGCATTTGATATGAAAAATTCACTCAATGAACCTTTAACAGGAAGAAAGTGGGAATTTCAATTGTTTCCTATTTCTTGGAATGAATTTGAGCGTCATTTCGGATTTTTAAAAGCAACTCAACAACTTGAATTGCGTTTATTGTACGGCATGTATCCCGATGTAATTATGAATATTGGCGAAGAGTACGAAATATTGAAAACGCTGGTAAATAGTTATTTGTTTAAAGATGTTTTGGCTTATGGCGGAATTCGCAAATCAGAAATTTTAGAAAAACTACTGCAAGCATTGGCTTTACAAATGGGAAATGAAGTTAGTTACAATGAACTGTCGAAACTTTTAGGCATCGATAAAAATACGGTGAGTAATTATATCGATATTTTAGAACAATCGTACGTTATTTTTAAACTACCCAGTTTTAGCAAGAATATTAGAAACGAAATAAAATCGAATCGTAAAATTTATTTTTATGATAATGGTATCCGAAATATGATTATTGGGAATTTTAATGCGTTGGATATCAGAAATGATAAGGGTGCCTTATGGGAAAATTTCTTAATTTCTGAAAGAATGAAATTAAATCATTATCAAAATAGCAGGTCGAAATCGTATTTCTGGCGAACAACTCAGCAACAGGAAATAGATTATGTAGAAACAAATGCTGATGAAATTAATGCCTATGAGTTTAAATGGAAAGACACCGGTAAAGCAAAACTTCCTAAGAGTTTTAGCGAAAACTACTCGGGAAGTTTTAAGGTAATAACCCAATCTAATTTTAGGGATTTTCTAAAAAATTAATCACATAAACCAAAAAGAGACTGTCTTTTTAGACAATCTCTTTTCTTCTCTTTCACAACAATTTTCAGGTGTTATTTTCCGCCTAACATTAATAATTCTTGCACTACAATTTCGGTAACATAACGCTTATTTCCTTCTTTATCGTCATAAGAACGCGATGATAATTTTCCTTCAATAACCACTTCTTTCCCTTTTTTAAGGTATTTTTCTACAATTTCTGCGGTTTTATTCCACGCCACCACATTGTGCCATTGGGTATCTTCTACTTTTTCACCTTTTTCATTTTTATAGGATTCATTAGTAGCGATAGAAAATTTGGCGATTTTTTTACCAGATTCTAAATTGATGATTTCAGGATCATTTCCTAAATGACCGATTAACTGAACTTTGTTTCTTAAATTACTCATAACGTTGATTTTTATTGGTTAAACATTTATTTTGATTGAACGAGACAAAGTAACAACGCCCGATTAAAAAGATTCGGTTCAAAAACATTTACTTCCGTTTGTAGTCGTTTGTAAACGGTTTTTTAATTTTGTTTAAAGTTTTCTTTGTTTAAAGTTTAGTGTCTTAACCAATTTAATGTACCCAACATTAAACTTTTTACGAAGCCAAAAAATTTCCAAATTTCCAAATTATCTCATTTTCAAATTTTCAAATTATTTTATTCAACTTTTTACAAAAAAATGTATATTTGATTAAAATCAAATCGCTATGAATCAAGAAACTACTCTTTGCTTAGATTGTGGAGAACCTATAAAAGGAAGAACTGATAAGAAATTTTGCTCTGATTATTGCCGAAATGCGTATCACAATAAATCAAATAAAGAAGCAACAAACCTTATTCGAAACACCAATAATTGGTTGAAAAAAAATCATCGAATTTTAACAGAACTCAATAAAACAGGAAAAACCAAGGTGAACAGAAGTAAGCTGCTACAACTTGGTTTCGATTTTAATTATTTTACCTC
>CAMTWE010000206.1:0-20173 GCA_947085395.1 uncultured Bacteroidota bacterium
AATCGGTAATTTCTTTAATTTTTTCAAAACTTTTCATATCAGCTTTTCGCAAATCATACATAATTATTAACAACACTTTTTCTTGTTGTAGAATTATCTGAGTTAAATCGCCATCAATCTCAGATTCAAGAATAAAATCATGAATTTTGGGTAAATATTCTCCTTTTTTTATTTGCATTCCTTCGGTGATATTCGTGTCAATTTTATAAGTGGTAAAATCAATTTTCGGCAAACTCAACAAGGTGTCATACATCCAAAATAAAGAAACAGGAAAAATTAAAAAAGCCAACCATTTGGTTATCGATGGATTAAAAATAGCACTAATTTTATACGTGTTAAATCCTAAGAAAACCATCATCATCCATAAAATAACATTTTTATAAAATGTTTCCCAAGGTGTTATTTTAATAGCATCACCAAAACAACCGCAATCGGTTACTTTATTGTAATACGCAGAATACCAGGTTAAAAACAAGAATAAAACAGTCATCAGCAATAAACCCCAAATTGTCCATTTAGCTTTAAAACCTATCAATAAAAAGAAACCTAAAACAACTTCAATCAAGATTAAAACAATCCCAATTAATAAAGCATAAGGCACTAAAAATGCTAAATTTAGGACAGACGGATTGAAATACTCTTCTAATTTATAGGAAGTTCCAATTGGGTCTATCATTTTCAAAAATCCGGATACCACAAATGATAAGCCAACCAATATTCTGATAAAAAGAACCAAGTATTTCATATTTTTAGATTTGAGTATTGAGTATTGAGAATTGAGAATTGAGAATTGAGAATTTAAACTTCTCTAATTCCTATTTCGCTATATTCTTTCATCTGTTTTTACGTTAATTTAATCAAAGCAAAAACAGCATAATTTACCATATCTTGATAATTGGCATCAATCCCTTCAGAAACAAGGGTTTTACCTTTATTATCTTCCATTTGTTTTACGCGTAATAATTTTTGAAGAATCAAATCAGTCAATGAACTGATGCGCATTTCGCGCCAAGCTTCGCCATAATCATGGTTTTTATCTTCCATTAAAGATTTGGTTATAGCCACATGTTTGTCATAAAGTATGGTTGCTTCTTCAACACATAAATCGGGTTGTTCAACAATTCCTTTTTCCAATTGAATCAATGCCATAATGGAATAATTGATGATTCCGATAAACTCACTTTGCTCATCTTCTTGCACTTTTCGAATCGAATTTTCCTGCAATTGCCGAATTCTTTGCGCCTTAATATATATTTGATCAGTTAACGATGGCAACCGAAGTATGCGCCAAGCACTTCCATAATCTTTTAATTTATTGATGTATAAATTTCTACATTTGGTAATAACCTCATCATATTGTTTTGAAGTAGCTTGCATAGGGTTTCAATTAATTTGTGTAAATTTCGGATAAATTTAATGAATTTAGGTTAAGCATGAAGAAAATAGCTGTTTTTTGTGGGTCAAGTTTAGGGTTTAATGAAATTTATGAAAAAGACGCCCAACTTTTAGGTGAATATTTTTGCAAACATCAAATTTCGATGGTTTTTGGCGGTGGAAAAATTGGAATGATGGGTGCCATTGCCAACAAAATGATTGAAAATAAGGGTGAAGTAATTGGGGTAATTCCACATTTATTGCGTCATCAAGAAGTAGAACATACCGAAATTGCCCAAATGCACGTTACCAAAAACATGAGTAAACGCAAAGTGAAAATTAGTAAAATGGTGGATGGATATATTGCTTTGGCGGGCGGTTTTGGAACCTTAGATGAAATTTTTGAAGTGCTCACTTTAGGTCAGTTAGGCATTGAAAAAAAACCTGTTGGAATTTTAAATACCAACGGATTTTTTAATTTTCTGATTCAACAATTGGATGTGATGGTTGCCGAAGGATATGTTAAAAAAGAAAATCGCGAAATGCTTTTAATAAGTGATTCTGTGGATGAATTGATGGAGAAAATGAGCAATTACAAGGCACCAGATGCTAGCAAAGTAACCAATATGATTGCAAGTTAACCGATGAAAAGTATCAATTGTAAAGGTAAATTAATTGATTTTTCTACGCCAAAAGTGATGGGAATTTTAAATCTCACACCCGATTCTTTTTTTGATGGCGGACTTTATCAAAACCCAAAAGCTATTTTAGAAAAAGTAGCAAAAATGTTAAATGATGGCGCAACTTTTATTGATGTAGGTGCTTATTCTTCTCGACCCAATGCCATTCATATTTCAGAAGATGAAGAATTAAAAAGACTGATTCCAACTTTGGATTTGTTGGTAAAAACATTCCCAGAAATATTGATTTCTGTCGATACTTTTAGAAGTAAAATTGCCAAAGAAAGTATAGAAGCAGGCGCTTGCATGATCAACGATATTGCAGCTGGAGAAATGGATGTAAATATGTTTAAAACTATTGCGCAGCTTCAAGTTCCGTACATTATTATGCATATGAAAGGGAATCCGCAAAACATGCAAAAAAATCCTACTTATGAAAATTTGCTTACAGAAATTATGTTTTTCTTTTCTGATAAGATACAGCAATTAAGGGCTTTAAACGTAAATGATTTAATTATTGATGTAGGTTTCGGATTTGGAAAAACAGAAGATCACAATTATCAATTACTGCAAAATCTCGATTATTTTCTAAATTTAAATATTCCAATTTTAACGGGAATTTCAAGAAAATCTATGTTATATAAACCTTTAAACGCAAGTGCAAAAGAAGCTTTAAACGCTACAACTGTTGCCAATACGATTGCACTTTTAAAAGGAACTTCAATTTTGCGGGTTCACGATGTAAAAGAAGCCGTTGAAGCTGTTAAAATTACAGCACTTTTAAATCCGTAAATTAATATAAAAATGAAACTATCTCCCATAGCATTGTTACTTTTTTTACTCATTACTTTGATGAGTTGTCATAAAAAAGAAATACACATTCCAACAACCAATAAAGTTGGAATACAAAAAATTACTAATTTTTCGGAAGTTTGGATGTTTATGAAAGTCCAAGATAAAGACAGCATTTTACAACTTAATGATAAAAATGTAATTGGCGCAACTAACTGGATTTTCAACATCGATAAGCATTTAACTTTGGAAAAAGTAATGCCAAAAATCCATACATTTCAAACAAAAAGGTTAAAAAGAACGGAGGAAAATAAAAGTGATTTTAAAAACTATTTGAGTTATTCAGACACCATTTCAAAAGTATTATCTTTTGTTGATATCAGCCAAATTCAGTTCCATTTTGACAGTATTCAATCTAATAAAACCATCTTAAAAAACTTGGATTACTATCAAAATTACAACAATTTTCATTTATCATTTGGATTAAAAACTTATTATCTCAATGCCAATAAAATAGCAAAAGACGATTTTTATGAAACGCTTTTAGAGTTAATCAACTTTACAGAAAATGGTCAAAAAGTTTTATTGCACCTTAATTTTAATCAAAAAATTACGTATCAAGAATATTTAACCATCAAAACACAATTGTTGTATTTACAAAAAGACTTATTTATCATTGATAAAAATGAATACATTTTTGATGCTAAAAAAATTCCAGAATGTGGGTGCGATTCCGAAAAATGAAAATTTAAATCATAAAAATGAGTACATTTACTACCATAAAAAAATACTAATTTGGATTTTATCAACATTTCAATACTAGACATTATCGATGCTATTTTAGTAGCAGTTTTACTTTATTACGTTTATAAATTATTAAAAGGAACGGTTGCTGTCAATATTTTCATAGGAATAGCCATCGTTTTCATCATGTGGAAACTGACTCAAGTGCTGAAAATGGAAATGCTAAGCGGTATTTTAGGCGCTTTAATTGGTGGTGGTGCCATTGCTTTAATTGTAGTTTTTCAACAAGAAATTAGAAAATTTTTATTGATGTTAGGATCTTCAAATTTTGCATCCAGAAGAAAATTTATTCGTCAATTAAAATTTTTAAACACTGAAATTCAGCAAACTACCGATGTTGCTTCAATTGTAATGGCTTGTGAAAATTTATCAAAAATAAATGCAGGCGTTTTAATTGTACTTGAAAAAACCAACAATCTTGATTTTGTAAGAAATACTGGAGATAGAATGTATGCCAAAGTAAATATTCCTATTTTGGAATGTATTTTTTACAAAAAAAGTCCGTTACACGATGGTGCCACTATCATCAAAAATAATTTCATCAACGCTACTAGGGTAGTTTTACCACTTTCATCGAGTCCGTTACCAGGCAAATATGGATTAAGACATCGCGCAGCAGTAGGAATTACAGAACGCACCGATGCAATTTGTATTTTGGTATCTGAAGAAACCGGAAAAATTACTTATGTAAAAGATGGAGTCATTATTAATGATAAAACATCTAACGAAATTATTGAAATGATTTTGAAAGATTTAGGATAATTACGCTAAAACTGCAAATTGCTTATCGTATAAATTTTTGTAGAAACCATTTTCTATTTTCAGTAATTCTTTGTGCGAACCCATTTCTTTAATTTCCCCTTTATCCATAACTATAATTTTATCGGCTTTTTTTACCGTTGCCAATCTGTGTGCAATAATTATAGATGTTCTGTTTTGGGTAATTTTTTGGGTGGCAAACTGAATTAATTTTTCTGAATGAGAATCAATTGATGAAGTGGCTTCATCTAAAATTAAGATGGATGGATTGCTCACATACGCTCTTAAAAATGCAATTAATTGTCGCTGACCCGATGATAACATTGCGCCGCGTTCTTTTACATTATAACTATAACCGCCAGGTAAACTCATAATAAAATCATGAATTCCAATTTGCTTGGCAGCAATCATCACTTCATCCAAAGAAATTTCTTTATTTTTTAGGGTAATATTGTTGTAAATATCATCAGAAAAAAGAAAAACATCTTGTAAAACAACGGCAATTTGATCGCGCAAGGATTCTATTGTAAAGTTTTCAATATTTTGATGATCCAAACAAATTTCTCCTTTTTCCAATTCATAAAACCGGTTGAGTAAACTGATGATGGTAGATTTTCCAGAACCAGTTGCGCCTACAATGGCAATTCTTTCGCCCTGTTTTACTTCAAAAGAAATTCCTTTTAACACCTCTTCGCCTTCTACATAACTGAAACGCACATTTTTAAACGATATATTTCCGTTTAAATTAGTGGCTTTTTGTGTGCCAATTCTTTGTAGTTTACTTTCCGTATCCAACACTTCAAAAACGCGGGTTGCAGCAACCATACCCATTTGAAGGGTATTAAATTTATCGGCAATTTGCCTAAGTGGTCTGTACAACATCTCTGCCATGGTTATAAATCCGATGATTTGACCTACGGTAATAGAGCTGTCTACAACGGCGCTCAATCCGCCATACCAAACCAACAAACCGATGGCAACTGAAGACAAAATTTCTGCAATTGGAAAGAAAACAGAATAATACCAAACGGTTTTGATATTTGCTTTTTTATGGTCGTCATTGATGGAAACAAATTTTTGATATTCTGCTTCTTCCCTACCAAAAAGTTGCACAATATTCATCCCAATAATGCGCTCTTGCACAAAACTATTGAGATTAGCAACCTGAATTCTAACTTCTTGATAAGCTGTTTTTAAAGCGATTTGAAATATTTTGGTAGCATAAATTAACAATGGTAAAACAGCAAAAGTGATGAGTGATAGTTTCCAGTTCATCCAAATCATAACAATAGAAACGACGAGCATTTTGAGTAAATCACTCACAATCATAAAAAGTCCCTGACCAAAAAAGCTGGCAATGGTTTCCGAGTCTGAAACTACTCTGGTTACCAATCTTCCTACCGATGATTTATCAAAATATGCCATTTTGAAATGCATCATATGTTTAAAAAGTTGCGCCCTTAAATCTCTAACAATATGTTGTCCTAACCAATTGGAAATGTAGATAAAAATTAGCTGTAATAAGACTTCAACTATTAAAACAACTAACATTAATACTATAAATATCAACAAGTTATTACTGTCTTTGGTGGTAATATATTTATCAACCGTTTGTTGTAACAACCAAGGTCTTAAGGCCGAAACCAAGGATAATAAAATGGCAGCAATGGTTGCTGCATAAAAATGCACTTTATACACCTTGGCAAATTTCATCAACCTTGAAAATATTTTGGTATCAAATGCTTTTACGCTCGTGTCCATTTTAAATAATTGTTGCTGTTGGATAAATAATCTTGGTTAGAAACAATCCTTGTGGTGGCACAGAAACTCCAGCTTCTGAACGATTTCTACTTTCGATAATTTTTTTAAAATCATCCATAGAAATTTTTCCTAAACCAACTTTTATTAAAGTTCCAACAATTGCTCTAACCATATTTCTTAAAAAACGATCGGCAGTTATATGAAAAATCAACAGATTTCCTTCTTGTTTCCAAACTGCTTCTGTAATGGTACAATTATAAGTATTTACATCCGTTTTTGATTTAGAAAAGCATTTAAAATCTTGATAGTGCAATAGTAAATTAGCTGCTTCATTCATTTTTTCTACGGATGGATTAAGCGGAATTTGCCAAGTAGTTTCTCTTAAAAACGGATTTTTACCCAAGTAAATTCTGTATTCATAACTTCTGCTAATGGCATCAAACCTAACATGAGCTTGATCTTGTACTTTAAAAATATTTTTTATAACAATGTCTAATGGTAAAATTGAATTGAGTTTGTACTTCAATTTAGCAACTTCAATTTCAATTTTAAAATCAAAATGTGCAAAAAATTGCGAAGCATGAACTCCAGTATCGGTTCTGCCAGCTCCCATCACATTAATGGGTAATTTCAATAGCAAACTCAGCGCTTTATTAAGCGTTTCCTGAATGGTAATAGCATTTAATTGTTGCTGCCAACCGTGATAATTTTTGCCGTGATATTGTAGTTCAATGAAATATCTCAAACGAATTCTGTACTTTTGTTCAGTTACAAAGATAACAATAATTGCTACTTCAATATTTAATTTAAACGATGAAAAAAATCTTATTATTATCTGATACGCATGGATTTATTGATGCGCAAATTTTAAAATTTGTAAAACAAGCCGATGAAGTATGGCATGCTGGCGATTTTGGAAACATTGCTGTAGCAGATGAAATTCTAAAATACAAACCTTTAAAAGCTGTTTATGGCAATATTGATGATGCAGTAATACGAACTTCATATCCTTTAGACCAACGTTTTAATTGTGAAGAATTGGCAGTTTGGATGACTCATATTGGGGGTTATCCCAACAATTATGATGTTAGAATTAGACAAGAAATAAAGATAAATCCACCCATGTTATTTATCAGCGGTCATTCTCATATATTAAAAGTGATGTATGATAAAAACCTGAATTTGCTACACATGAATCCGGGTGCTGCAGGAAAATACGGAATTCATACTGTTAGAACAATGTTGCGATTTACTGTAACTAAAAAAAATATTAAAGATTTGGAAATTATTGAGTTAGAAAAAAGATAAGTTTCACAATGTTTTTTGTAAGTTTATAAAAAATTGCAAATTCAATCGCCTTATGAATCAAATTAATATTAATAAAAATATTTGTTTATTTATTTTTATGATTTCCTTTTATGCACATTCACAAACTGAATTAAAATTTAATACTGTAACCGCTCTCATTTTAGTTCCCAATATTGGAATTGAAGTAGGTTTAACCAATCATTTTAGTTTTCAGTTAGATGTAACAGCTTCTTTTTGGGATTCATTTGATGGCGCTCCTTTACAAATGACTCAAATTTTTCCAGAATTTAGGTATTATCCAAAAGGAAATATGAATGGCTTTTATGCAGGTGGACATGCAGGTTTTGGAATGTTTACTTTAACCAAAAGTAGATTTCCACAATTTATAGAAAAAGGAAATTACACAAAAGATGAACAAATGTCTGGAAGAAATACCTATTATGGAATTACTTTGGGTTATAAAAAGCAAATGAATCATAAATGGGGTTATGAAATATTTTTAGGTGGCGGAACCTCACAAGCAAATTACAGAGGTTATAGCTACATAAATAAAACACGCTATGATATTCCTTTTGATGAAGTAAGAAATTTTAATAAAAGTGGTGAGTGGTTGCCTTATAGAGGTGGTATTATGATTTTTTACAGAATGAAATAACAGCAATAAAAAAAAGGAGAGTATAGATTTCGAAAGATTCGTATCTAAATTGCTCTCTCCTTTCCCCCCTAATATTTTAAACTAAGTCGTTTTTGGCAGCGTACAAAGCTAAACCAACTACATTCCTAACATTTAATTTTTTTATCAAATTTTTCCGATGCGATTCTACTGTATTGGTACTTATGAATAACATTTCGGCAATTTCTCTGGTGCTATTTTGTTGTGCAATTAATTTCAAAACTTGTACTTCACGCTCTGTTAATGAACTCACTAAAATTCCATCCTGATTTTTAACTGCACCGTTTAAACCAGTTTTCTTTGCAAAATTTTTAACTATCAATTCTTGAATACTGGGTCCAAAATATTCATCATCATTAATAACTGCTCTAATAGCATTAGAAATATGCTTTCCAGCACATTTTTTAGCTATAAATCCTTTAGCACCTAATTTAATAACTTCCTTAATCAATTTAATATCATCATAACTAGACAATACCACTGTGGGCTGATAAAGATTTTTTTGTTTCAAAAATTGAAGAACTTCCATCCCACTAATCTCGGGCATATTGATGTCTAAAATTAAAACATCACAACTATTATTGTTATTGAACCAATTAATTAGTTCCTTACCATCAGTTGAGAATCCATTAATTTTGATATCATCTTCATCTTCTAACACTGCAATAATACCATCAATGATGATTTTGTGGTCATCTGCAATATGAACAGAAATTTTTCTTGATTTCATGCTATGCGAATATATATGTTATTGTTTGCTGATACAATCGCTAAATATATGATATTTTTAGTTAACGGTAAACCGTTATATAACAAGAAACCCATTTGATAAAAATGGGTTTCTACACTAAATATACTAAAATAAAACTTTATCTTAATCTATCTACAGATTTTACGAGCGTTTCATCCTTTTTAATGGCTCTGTTGGATAACAGTATCAATCCAAAAGAAATTAATGGTATGAACATCCCAATACCTTTCACAGAAACCGAAGTTTCTCCAGATAAGCTTTGTAAATAATATATAAGCATAAAAATTATAATCAAATTAAACACTAAATTAAAGCGACCTAACACCAACTGCTTTTTACGACTGTGGTATAAAAAAATGCTGATAAATGAGCATAAAGATGAACTGTAAAACAAGATTCCTACCATTAAAAGCAAATAATTATTTACCTTAAAAAAATCTAAAAAATTAAATAACAGGCCTTCATTATTTATCCAAAAACCAGAAAATAGCACTATTACTCCAGATAAAAGAGATGCTAATAATAAATAAACAGATTGAATGCGTTGAATCATCTACCAAATATATTTAAAAACAAAAATACATTATTCTTTTTTAATTCAGTTTAGTAATATATAAAAAATAATTGTATATTTGTTCAACAATGGCTAAGTCTCTGCTATTTAACAAACTCCATCTAGATAACTATTTAGTATAATTCAATAATTATTTTGTTCAATAATCATAACTCTAATTTATTAAGCCCTTATGTTTGATATTTCACAACTCAAGGAAAAAAGTCTTGCAGAACTTTTAGATATTGCTGAAAGCATTAATATTCCTAAATTCAAAACTTTAAAAAAACAAGAATTAATTTATCAGATACTTGATATTCAAGCAGCTGAACCAATTGCTATCATCAATGTTAAGCAAAAAGATTCCAACTCAAAAAGAAAGCGAATTAAAAAACCTATTTTAAATCCGATTGTAGAGAAACCTATTGTGCAAACTTTATTTTCTGATGAAACCCCAAAAGAAATTGAAATTATAGCAGAAGTAAATGCTGAACCAGTACAAATTGCTTTGGTTGATACAACTGATGAAAAACTTTCAGCTAAAATTCACAAGCAGAAAAAAACACGTAAAATAATTACCAAAGCAGAAAATACTGAAGTAATTGAACCCGCAGCTGAAGTAGTTGAAGCTGTTTTATCAGAAGTTTTAACAGAAACAACTGAAAAAAAATTGGTTAAAAAGCCAATCATCAATGAAGAAAAAGACAAAGAAATTAAAAAAGTAAAACAGCCACAAAGTCGCTATAAAGAACCCGATTTTGAGTTTGACGGCATTATAAAAAGTGAAGGAGTTTTAGAAATGATGCCAGATGGATACGGTTTTTTACGATCATCAGATTATAGCTATTTATCTTCACCAGATGATATTTATGTTTCCACTTCACAGATAAAATTATTCGGTTTAAAAACTGGTGATACCGTTAACGGAAATGTGCGACCTCCAAAAGAAGGGGAAAAATATTTTCCATTAATTCGCATCTCAAAAATCAACGGATTAAACCCAAATGTGGTTAGAGATCGTGTTTCTTTTGAGCATTTAACACCTTTATTTCCAGAAGAAAAATTCAATTTAGCAGGACATAAAAGTACTTTATCAACCAGAATTATCGATTTATTTTCACCCATCGGTAAAGGTCAGCGCGCCATGATTGTATCGCAACCTAAAACTGGTAAAACAATGTTACTTAAAGATATTGCCAATGCCATTGCTGCCAATCACCCAGAAGTTTATCAAATTATTTTATTGATTGATGAAAGACCAGAAGAGGTTACCGATATGCAACGCAGTGTAAAAGGAGAAGTAGTAGCTTCTACTTTTGATGAGCCCGCAGAAAAACACGTAAAAGTGGCTAATATTGTGTTGGAAAAAGCCAAAAGACTGGTAGAATGTGGACATGATGTGGTTATTTTATTAGATTCTATTACCCGTTTAGCAAGAGCTTATAACACCGTTTCGCCAGCATCTGGTAAAATTTTATCGGGTGGTATTGATGCCAATGCTTTGCATAAACCAAAAAGATTTTTTGGTGCTGCTCGTAATATTGAAAATGGTGGATCTTTAACCATTGTTGCAACTGCATTAACCGATACTGGCTCTAAAATGGACGAAGTAATTTTTGAAGAATTTAAAGGAACTGGAAATATGGAGCTACAATTAGACAGAAATATTTCTAACAGAAGAATTTTCCCAGCTATAGATTTAGTTAAATCTAGCACCAGACGCGATGATTTATTACACGATGAAAATACCATGCAAAGAATGTGGGTATTGCGTAAATACTTAGCAGATATGAACCCAATTGAAGCGATGGAATTTATCAGTGATCGTATCAAAGGAACCGTTTCTAATCAAGAATTTTTAGTTTCTATGAGTCGATAATTCATAGTTTATATCACAAAAAAATCCCGCAAAAAGCGGGATATTTTTATTTCTAAATGTTGATTAACTAGTAAACATTTGTTCTAAAATCTTTTATTTCTGAGGATTCTTTTAAAGCATTGTATAATTGACCACCTCTAGCTTGTAAATTGCGTACTATATTTTTACGATTTTGTTCATAATTAGGCAAAGCGGTTGGCAACACTTTACTAGTAGTAGAAATTGCATAAACACCCATATTTCCAACAATACCGCTTACCACAGTTCCTGGTTGAATAGATGACATTGCACCTACTACTGCTGGTTCAAAACCAATACCTTCTACAAAAGGGGTTTCTTGCGTAATTACATTAACACTTTTAATGCTTGTTTTGTTGGCTTTAGCAATTTCTTCTAAAGAAGTTGCTTTCATATTTTCTTTGATAAGAGTTGCTTTTTTCTCTTTGATTAAAATGGGTTTAACGCGATCTGCAACTTTAGCAACAGGCGAAAGCCCGGCATGTGTTTGACCCGTTAAAACTGCAACAACATAACCTTGGTCAATATCAAAACGCTTGCTACTACCTACTTTAGTTTCTTTTTCAAAAGCCCACAAAACTATCTGACGTTGAGAATTTAATCCGGCTACAAATTCATCCAATCCTTTTAAATCATTAGCCACTACATCTATATATTTTTTTTCTGCAACTAATGCTGTAAAATCCTTTCCTTCTGTTAATTGAGAAGCAAAAGTTTCAGCATTTTCAAAAATTAAGTTTTCAGTTGCTTCTGATGGCAATACTTTTCTGCTTAAAGATGCAATTTTAATTCCGGTTTCACTTTTTACATCATCAATTTTAATGATATGAAAACCAAAAATAGTTTCTACCAATCCAACACTTCCTTTACTGTTTTTGAAAACAAAATTGTTAAATTCAGTAACCATATCTCCTTCTTTAAACCATCCTAAATTACCACCATTTTGGGCAGAATTATCTTCGGAATTAGCCATGGCTAAGGCAGCAAAATTGGCATCTGCGGCTTTAGCTTGTACTAACAAATCGTTTGCTTTGGCTTGTGCTTCTTCTTTAGTTCTTGCAAAAGCAGGATTGGCTCTTTCTGCACCGGTAAAAGAAATCAAAATATGACTTGCGTTAGCAGATGGAACTTCTTTCTTTTCAATTATTTTACTAACTTTTAAAGAGCTACCATCACTATAAGGCCCGTAAATTGAACCAGTTGATAAACTAAATAAACTATCAACAAAAGCCCCATTTAAATCTGTTCTAAATACAAATTTATCGGCATATTTAGTATCAGAATATTTATTAACATATTCTATTGGTAACGTGGTATTTCTAAAGCCCACAACAAATTCTTGAGTTTTAGTGGCAGTGTTATACTCTTCTCTATCGGTTAACAAATAGGTTAAATCGTCTTTTAAACTTGCCATATCTTCTTTTGAGGCCTTGATATCAAATTTTACATATTTAATATCGCGCAATGCTTCGGTTTTAAACTCTTTTTCTCTTTTTTTGATGTATTTTAAAATTTCATCATCAGTAATTGTAATTTTACTATCTTCAATTGCGCTAAAAGGAACTTGAACTATTTGACCAGATATACTGGTTTTACTAAGAAAATAAGATCTTTCTCCTTCTTTCAAAGTGGCTCCTAAACCAATACTAACTAAGTTAGAGTAAGTTGAGCGCTCTAAATTGGTGCGGATACTTTTTTCTGTTCTTAACCAATCTAACCAAGCGGCATTGTCACCAACTTCTGCACTTTCTTTTAAATTTGCGATATACTCTTTTAATTTGTCTTCTTCAAACAATCCGGCTTCATTTTTAAATATCGGACTATTTTGTATTGCAGGTAATGCAATTATTGCACCCCAAACATCCTGCTCGCCAATAACAATTCCGGCTTTTTCTAATTGGGTTTTAAATATTTGTTCGCTGACCATATTTTCCCAAACGGCATTCATTGCCTGTGTTTGAGAAATATTACCGCCATAATTAGCTTTATAAGCTTCTACTTGTCTCGCAAATTCTTCTCTACTCAAATCCTCTCCATTAACTTCTCCAATTGCATTTACTTTGTTTGAATCGAAAAATTTCATGATATCTGATGGACTTGCTACAAAAGCAAATAATGCCAAACCAATTATTACGATTAAAAATACTGATCGTTCTCTAATTTTGGATAAAATCGCCATTTTAATTAAAATCTTTTAAGTTTAGTCTGCGAAAATACAATATAGTATTCAATTTTAAAAATGAAAAACCGATTATTAACGTTTAATAATTGCAGTAAATTATAATGATAAAATCTTTGAGGTTTAGCTTGTTATTTTTATTCTTTTATCAGTAAAAAAACGGTTTCTATTTTGTTGGTTGAAACCTTGGTAATGGTAAATTGGTACTGATCTATTTCAATAACTTCGCCAAGTGCTGGAATGGTTTCTGTATAGCTCATTAACATTCCTCCTATGGTTTCATAAGATTCGTCTTCTGGTAAATTTAATTTATAGGTAACATTGATATAATCTACTTCTAAACGAGATGAAAATTCAAACTCATTTTCATTTAGTTGATTTTCTAGCAAATCAATACTATCGTGTTCGTCTTCAATATCACCAAATAATACTTCAACAATATCTTCTACGGTTAACAAACCAGATGTTCCGCCGTATTCATCTAAAACTATGGCGATGCTTTTTCGTTTTTTAATCAACATATTCAATACATAATTAATACGCATTGATTCTGGAATCATTTCAATTGGTTTTAAGATTTGTTGAATATCGGTTGATTTTTTAAACATATCAAATACATGCACATACCCTAAAACATGGTCTAGATTTTTTTCATACACAATTATTTTAGAATTTCCGGTAGAAATAAATAACTGATTTAAATTTTCTATTGCGGTATTTATTTCAACAGCATTAATCTCTGTACGCGGAATCATAACTTCGCGGGCTTTGACATTGTTAAATTCTAAAGCATTTTGGAAAATTTGAATTTCAGAATCTACCTCATCTGCATCTTTAGCTTTTTCTAATTGTTGGGTGATGAAATTTCCCAACTCTATTTTGCTAAATTCTTTTGGCCTTTCTGTATTGGATGATTTTAATATCAATTTGAGTAAAAAATCTGAAATACTTGTGATAAAATCAGAAAAATAATGTAAAATAACGTAAAATAAATAGGCCGGAATGGCAAAAATCTTGAGGGCTTCATCGGCATAAATTCTAAAAAATACTTTGGGTAAGAATTCTGCTAAAAGCAAAATAAAAAATGTTGATATTAGGGTTTTAATCAGTATAATACTAAATTCACTAAAACCATCTAAAGCTAAAAATTGTGCAATAAAATTACCTGCATAAATACTGTAAATAACCAATACAATATTGTTACTAACTAACATGGTAGTTATAAACTTTGATGAACTGTTGGTGAGTTTTACAAGAATTTTAGCTATTAATCCCTCCTTTTTTTTATCAATTTCTATTTGGAGTTTATTGGCAGTTATGAATGCCATTTCCATTCCTGAAAAAAAAGCAGAAAGCAAAATAGAAACAACTATTACCGCAATAAGATCAAACATAAATGTATAAATTTATTTATTTTCTTTAGAATCTTTCTCCCATTTAGCCCTTCTTTGTTTTCGATAAATGTACAATAAAAGCGCTATAATTGAAAATAATAAAAGTATGAAAAATTTTTGAAGGTTTGTTTTAAAAGCGATGATTGCTTCTGTTAAAAATACAGCAGAAAATGCTAAATAGAAGTATTCAAAAATTCTGAGTTTTTTCATTTATTGTAAGTCTTTAACATATATATTTCCTTGGGTACTTCGCATATTCCAATGGGTAAGTTTTTCATTGGATTCAAACCCAACGCCACGAATTGTATCGTTTTGTGTGGTGAGTAAAAATCCTCTTTCGGTATAAAAAAAATTTGTTTTTTGATCCCAAAAAAGTTGTTCGGTATAGAGTTTTATATTTTGCCGATGATTTTCTACAAGAACCTGATTTCTAATTTCGGTAACATAAGTTTTGCTGTAACTGATCCCATATTTACTAGAAACGGTAATTGAATCTCCATTTTCATCAAAAGTAACCACTTTTAATCCTTTAGGAAATTCGCTATAAGGATGTTCACTTCTGTTGCTATAATCGAGCAGTATTGGTGCCGATAATTTTGATTTTACAATGCTAGAATCGGTATAAATATGGTTGATATTTTTAGCAACTCCGATTGGTAAGTTTTGATCTGCTAAAAAATCTTGAACTTTTTGCGGACTGTTATTACATGATAAAAACATTGCTACCATAAAAATGATAGCAATGCTTGAAATGATATGATAAGTGCTTGTTTTCATGAAATCCGCTTACGGAATTCTAACAGTTTCTGCAATCCAACAATTAATTCTATATGAACCTCCTGATTCTTTTCCTTCCACAAAAATTAATTTTTTGGAAGGAATATTGGCAGCATAACTACTAATATATCTTTCTGCTAAAGACGTTATACTTGGGTCAACTGCTTTTGCTTTATATGCTTTTTCTAAAGCAGCTACATAAACCATTCTTTTAGAGAACTCATCATTTCCGCAAGAATTTGCACTTCCGGCGTATAAAGTACCTATCAATAAATAAGCTCTTCCTAAATTTGATCTAAAGCTCAATGCTTTTAAAGCATAGTTTTTAGCTTCAATATTATTTCCTTTTCTAGCCATTTCTGAGGCAATTCTCATTAAATAATCGGCTTTTTTAAAGTTATCAGTTTCTTGATCTACTGCTTTTTGATAAAATTGTAATGCTTTAGAAGTTTCTCCATTTTCAAACAAAATATTGGCGTAAAAAATTGATGCTGCTGCAGAAGGATCTGCTTTAACATAGGCCTCAACTAATTTATTATACAATGGATCTTTTGTACATTCTTTAACATACAATCTAGAAACTGCTCTTTTTAACCAAACCGCATTTCCTTTATTTTCTTCTAATTGTTTTGTGTACAAAGGCACTAAACGATCACAAGTAGAGATTGATATAATAATGTCATCTAATCCGCCTTCAATTTGACCTAAAGCTACTAGGTTGGTTTCAAAAGCTTTTTTCTTTCTTTCTTCTGTTGGTGATAAGGTTTGACCCTCTGTCAATCTTTTTTCAAAGTCTTCTAAATCTCTAGAATAAGTATCCATTTTAGTACTCACCGCTTCAACTAAATCATCATAAGTATCAAATACATATTGCGGATTGGTGTCTTTATTTCTATCAATTACTCCTTGGAAATATTTATACATTGATTTGATTCCCATTCTGGTTGGGTCAATTTTAAATGCTTTATCTAAAAAAGTAAATACTTCATTGTCTGCACATCCAGCAGATTCCATAAACTCAGCCATATCACTATAAACTTTGGCTACATCATCATTTGGATAATATTTAATTCTTTGTTCAACTACTTTTTTCACTAAAGCCAATGCTTTTGCTTTTTCTGCAGGTGTAGTAGCGTTTCTGTATTTATATTCTGTAATATCCATACCGTTTTTATAGATATTGATCGTAAGAGTTGGACAGTTTTCAAAAGTCCACAACCAATTATCGTATGCTAAATCATAATTTTTGGCGTTAAAATCACCTCTAAATAAATTATACTTAACGGTACACTCTTCTGATGCTTCTTGTGCAAAAATAGTTGTACTGCTAAATAATAAAATAAGTAGTACGAGTGTTAATTTTGAAAATTGTTTCATTGTCACTAACTTTTAATGATTAATTAATTTTTGATTTGTTGAACCATTTATCGTTTAAAGATAAACCTATTTTTATATTAACATAATTTTCTTGCATCAATCCTAAGTTGGCTTTTCCTCTTTTACCAACTTCAAAACCAAGGTTTATATTAGATAATTGATTTGCTATTGGCAATCCTACCCCAAAAGTGATGCCAAAATCATCAATGCCTGTAAATTGATTTGGATTAGTTGTGCCATTAACCATTAAACCAGTTTGCTCAAACTTCATTCCTGCTCTATAAGTAACTCTTTTCCAATAACTTGATATAGAATTAAAATTTGGTGTATAAAAACCTCCTACGGCTAATTTAGATGATTTTTGATATTTAGAATTGGTGGTAGTTAACACCCCTGCATTAAATTGTATGGGTTCTTGAAAACTATATTCTAAGCCTGCAAACCATTTTTCATGTTTACCAATACCAGCACCAATAGTGGTTTTTATAGGTTTTTCAATGGTAGATTTAATTTCTTGATAATAAGCGGTGTCTCTAGGAAATTCATTGCCATTGCTATAAGTTAAAGAATAAATGTATTCTTTGCGATTGGTATTTAAATCACTTTTTAAGGAAACTGTTAATCCGGTGTAAAGTGTTAAATTTTCCGTTATTTTATTTTTATAATTGGCACCTAATTTAAATCCATAACCGTTTAAATTATTGGTATTCAAATATTTTGTTGCCAATTGAACGTCATTAATTTGTTTTAAAATTTGATTTTCTATGTTTCCAAAAACATATTCAGTTTCTAAACCAACATTAAAATCCTTATAAATATTGTAACCAACACTTGCAAATACTTTGTTGGTACCGCCATTTCCTTTCAATAAAGTTGCATCGGTTACAACATCATTTATATCTATATTTTGTATTAACAATTCATATCCAACAGAACTTTTAGGCATCAATCCAAAAGCAAAACCCATTTTATTGCCAATTGGAAAACCTAACGCAAAATAGGATGCAGATGATGTTAAACCTTTTTCTTTTTTAACGCCATCATTAAGTGTTAAAAAATTGCTAGTTCCGGCTAAAGTATAAGTCGTAACTTTTAAATTGGCCAAGTTTGCCGGATTGGCAAAAGAGATGTGAAATGCGCTAGAGGTTGAAATTCCTAAGCCAGCAGCACTTATTTCATCAACCGTGTTTTGTTGCGAATTTTCTCCAATTCCGAAAAAAGAATAAGGAGAAATGGTGCTTTTTTGTGCAAATCCGCTTATTGATATTAATATAACTAAGGATAAAAATTTGAGTTTATTCATTTTTAAATTTTAAATTGTATTCTAAAATACTGTTCAATCCTTCTAAAAGGAAATTTGAATTCGCAAAGATGCTATTTTTTAATCTTTTAGCCAAAAAAATAGTATCGCCTCCTGTTAAAACAACTGTTAAATTTTCATATTCTTTTTCAAAGTGTGATATAAATCCCTCAATTTCAGAAACTACTCCTTTAATAACTCCGAAATATAGGGAGTTTTTTGTATTATTCCCAATAGAAAATTCTTCATCTTTTAAAGAAAGTAAGGGAAGTTTATTGGTAAAAGTGTGTAATGCTTTCAAACGCATTTCCAATCCAGGTGAAATAGCGCCTCCAAAATACTCTTTTTTAGCAGAAACGATATCGTAAGTGATACAAGTTCCAGCATCAATTACTAATATATTTTGATTTGGAAACTCAGTAACAGCAGCAGTTACCAGCGCAATTCTGTCAACTCCAAGTGAAGTTGGAGTTTCATAAAGATTGATAAATGGAATTTTTGTTGCTGAATTTAAATAAATAATTGTTGTAATTTTTTCTAAATAATTGTTTAGTTCAATCGGAATTTTGGCAACCGAAGAAACTATTGCTTGCATGAAAAAATAATTTTTAGCTATATTTTCTAAAGTTTCTTGTAAAGTTTCATGGGATACTATAAATAATTCTAACTGCTTATTTAACTCATAAACAGCTAGTTTTATGCGGGTATTTCCAACATCAACAACTAAATTCATTTGATAGAAGTTACAGTTGGCTAAAATACAAATAGATTTTTTAGTTTTTGTTTTGAAATGAACAAAAAATAAATTTATATTTGCACTCGCTAACACGAAAGGTACCTTAGCTCAGTTGGTAGAGCAATGGACTGAAAATCCATGTGTCCCTGGTTCGATTCCTGGAGGTACCACAAAACCGCTTCAAATGAGGCGGTTTTTTTATGTATTAATTTTCTGCTTTCTAAAAATTTTGTTTATTTGTTTAAAATCATGAAGGGATGAAATCCGCTAAAAACAACTTAAATACGCTTGCTCAAAGAGTTCGTTGGTATCGAAAAATTCATCGATTAACGGGTGTTTATCTTTTTGCATTGCTGCTTATTGTTGCCATTACAGGAATTTTATTGGGTTGGAAAAAAAATAGTTTTGGAATTATATCGGCTAAAAATCATGTGGGCACCACTGTTTCAACAGAAAAATGGCTAAGCGTTTTTGAATTAAATGAAATTGCGAATCAGCAACTGAAACTTCACACCAATCACGCAATTTCAACAGAACTGGACCGAATTGATATTCGTCCTGATAAAGGTCAAATTAAATTTATTTACAAAAATAATTATTACGCCATACAATTAGATGGCGCAAATGGCAATTTACTGTTGTTTGAATATCGTTTGGCTGATTTGATAGAAAATATCCATGATGGTTCTATTTTGGATAAAATTTTCCAAACCAACAATAATTTTTTTAAACTCATTTTTACTTCAATTACCGGTTTGGCAATTGTTATATTTTCCTTCACCGGATTTTGGCTCTACTATGGTCCTAAAAAACTGAAGAAAACTACCTAAAAACTTCAAAAAAATCTTTTATATTTTCTCAAAATCTACCGCTACTACTTTGTATTCTGGCGTTAAAGTAAATTCATCACCTACATTACCTGTTAAGATATTGATAAATATTTCTGGTTGATGAAACGTAGTTCTAACCACTCCTTTTTTAACTAAATAAGTTAATTTTATAGGAATATTTACACTTCCTCTATCAGAAAATATCCGAACGGTATCGCCTTCATTAAT